>CAZZYO010000246.1:0-1607 GCA_964658255.1 Candidatus Babeliales bacterium | reverse complement strand
GTTTCGGCGGCAGGGTGCGGCACTACATTGCAGGCGGGGCGCCGCTCGGGATGGACACCGCGCACTGGTTCCTCGACGGCGGCATTCGGATCCTTGAGGGCTATGGGCTCACCGAGACATCGCCGGTGCTGGGGGTCAACACGCCACTGCACTATCGGCTTGGCTCGATCGGCAGGATCCTGCCCAACGTGGAAGCAAGGATCGCCGAGGACGGCGAACTGCTGGTCCGCGGGCCGAACGTGTTCAAGGGCTACTGGCAGCACCCGCAGATGACGGCCGCAGCCTTTGACGCAGAGGGCTGGTTCTACACGGGCGATATTGGCCGGATCGACGAGGAGCGCTACCTCTACATCACCGATCGCAAGAAGGAGCTGCTCAAGACCTCGGCCGGCAAACTGGTCGCGCCGCAGCCGATTGAAGGCAAACTGAAGGCAGATTTGTTCGTCGCCGAGGCTGTGCTGGTCGGAGACCGGGAGAAGTACGTCGCCGCGCTGCTTGCGCCCAACTTCACGGTGCTTGAGCCATGGGCCAGGGAACAGGGGATTACTTTCGCTACGCGCCAGGACCTGGTCGCGCACCCAGAGGTACAGGCACGCTATCGGCAGACCATCAAGCGGGTGAACACAACGCTGGCTGATTACGAGTTGCTGAAGCGCTTTACCCTGGTGCCGGATGAGTGGAGCCAGGAGAGCGGCGAGCTGACCCCGAGCATGAAGATCAAGCGCCGCGTCCTCGCGGAACGCTACAAGGACGAGATTGCGGCCTTGTTCCGCAACGCCACCTAGCAGGCCTGACGTGGAGGAGCCCGGACCGCCAGATACCGGCAGTAACCCGGAAGAACCGGGCTTGTCTTAAGTAATCCTTGAAGCTGGACCCGTAAACGCGTTATAAGCAGGGGGAAAGCCTCCGGGGAGCCGGTTCTCACCCATGCGCCAAGTCGCTCAAGCCCGTGTTGAAAACGAGAGCATCGCGCCGGTACGCGAGGTGATGGACATCCGCCAGGCCGCCGACTACCTGGGCATCAGCGCCGATAGCCTTTATCGCTACGCGTCTGAGAACACGATCCCTGCTTTCCGGCTGGGAAACCGGTGGCGGTTCAAGAAGTCGCGCCTGGATGCCTGGATGGACGAGCAGTCGGGCGGAGCCGAGCCGGAGCCCAAGCTCGTGCGTGCCAAGCAGAAGAAGCCAGTACGTGCGGTACGGTAGGTCACGTTAGCAGCAAAAGCAAAGGCGGTGCAGGGATGCACCGCCTTTTGTCTTGTGCAGCGTGCCTTATCAGCTTTCGTTAGCGGTGGTGCTCACCACCGCCGTGTTCGCCGCCGCCGTGGTTCTCAGCCCTGGGCGCAGCATGTTGCTGCTGCGGTGCCGGGTGTGACTGGACCTGGGGCGCGCGGTTGTAGTTCTGCGGAGCCGCACTCGGACGCTGCCCTCCGTTGAACTGACCTGGCTGCGCTGCAGGCCTGGAGTTTAACTGACCCGGCTGTGCAGCCGGACGACTGCTAAACTGACCCGGCTGCGCTGTGGGCCTGCTGTTGAACTGGCCCGGCTGCGCCGTCGGACGACTGCTGTTGAATTGTCCGGGCTGCGCCTTAGGCCGGCTGGAGTTG
>CAZZYO010000245.1:1305-1720 GCA_964658255.1 Candidatus Babeliales bacterium | reverse complement strand
GGCGCAACTCCAGGCCGAAGAGCACTCACGGCGCCCGACTCTTCTTCGCCGTAGGCGGATGTGGAGCCTGGCCGCGGCAGCTACCCTGCTTGCAGGTGCGTTCCTGGGGGAGAAAGTAGTAGAGCACCGGGCCGAGGTTGGCCGGGCTGCTCAGGCCGCGAGGGCAGCTGCGGTCCCGCCATCGCAGGCGCCTGCGAACGCTCCAGCGATTGGCATCGCAGCTGCACACCGCGCACCTTTGACGCCCATAGCAGTCGGCGAGCGGCAGGGACGCGCTGCGCACGACGCCCGGAAGCAGCAGGCTTCTAGCACCGTCGGCAAAAAGCCCTAGTTTGCGCCAGGCTTGATCTGAAGGCGTTCGCCAGCAGGGTCAATCTTCTGTGCGTGTAGGCGTGGCCCGCGTCGGGTGCCAGTC
>CAZZYO010000245.1:0-1295 GCA_964658255.1 Candidatus Babeliales bacterium | reverse complement strand
CGAGAAGAACTTCACCTTGATCAGCTCAAAGAGCACCATCAGCAGGGCCAGCAAGCTGGCCGCGATCACAGGCCCTTTGTGCCCGGTCACGTAGTAGGTATCCGCCATGCCGCTGGTCGCCAGGATCAGCAGGACATTGAACAACATGCTGACGATGAAGAGCACGATCGGATGCACTTTGAAGTTCATCACCCGGATCCCCTTCAGGAAGGCCGCCTGCAAAAAGCCCAACGTGAAGGCAACTGTAAAGGTTGACTCCCTGTAGCTGCTGTGGAACTGAGGCAGCACACGAGTAATCGCGTAGAAAGCAAACGCGTAGAGACCCCAGCTGATTCCGAATGTGAACAGGGATATGATCATAAGAAGCTAGCCGGAATCATAGCGCAACAAGTCACCGTTTTGCGATGACCGATCGGCAATGCTGCGTACCTCACCTGGAGCTTGTTCCAAATGCGGTCTAGGTCGCTCGCCTGCCTTCTCACCTGGCCCCTCCTTGTTCTACTCGCGCGCGCCTGTACGGCGCAGACGCAGCAGGCGCCTATCCCGGACATAGTTACCCTGATGAAGCAGGTCCAGGCGCATCAGCGGGACCTGGATACGACGCGTGAAGCCTACACCTTCCACGAGCGCCAGGTCATCAGCGAGCTTGACCGATCGGGCGCAGTTAAAAAGGTGCAGCAGCGGGAGTCAGAGGTCTTCTTTGTCCACTCCCACCAGGTGGAACGCCTGGTGAGCAAGGACGGGCATGCGCTTACCGGCAGCGATGAGGCCAGGGAGACGGAGCGCGTCAAGAAGGAGATCGAAAAGGCGCAGCGAACCCCGCCCGGCGAGATGGTCGATGAGAGCGGGCAAATCAGCGTAAGCCGGTTGCTCTCCATCGAGAAATTCAGCAATGCGCGCCGCGTGACCCTGGACCGCCGCAGCGTGTTGGCGTTCGACTTTATCGGCGACCCTTCGGCGCAGACCCATGGAGTGGCTGAAAAGGCGTCCAGGAACCTCGCCGGTACCTTGTGGATCGATGAGCAGGATCGCCAGGTGCGCCGGGTGCAGGCCACGCTCGAAGACAGCTTCCGAGCCGGCTTCGGGCTGTTCACGCTGTCGAAAGGCAGCAGCTTTTCCTTTGACCAGAAGCTCGTCAATGGCGAGCTGTGGCTGCCGACCAGCGCGACGGTGCACCTGGAGGCGCATGCCGTGGGTCTGATCAGCTACCGGGCCAACGTCGACATACAGTATGACAACTACCAGCGCTTCCGCACCGACTCTGAGCAGGGTCCGGTCACGGTGGCTCATTGAGC
>CAZZYO010000244.1:0-1836 GCA_964658255.1 Candidatus Babeliales bacterium | reverse complement strand
TCCGGTCGATCGAGGTGGCGGCCTACCATGCGCGGGAGGCGGTCGGGCACCTCAACTTTCAGGTGTATCGATAAGCCCGAGTTCTTCAAGAGCATGTTGACGAAGCTGTTCAAAGCTTTCGTCCGTAAAGCCCTCGACGTCATCGATGTCAGCCTCGTGTGACGTAGGAATCTTCATGAATAACTGATGGTTCTAAGCAGTCATCGGCTTGAGATAAGAAAACTTTCCCAGATCGCGTTCAGGGGCATGACTCTAGTGCGGCAGCACGAACCGCTCTCCTCAGACTGGATAAAGTTGGGGGTGGAAGGGGCCACTTGGTCGAACTTTTCCCGGAAGGACTTTCAGCATCCCGCCTGCATAACGGCTTCAAGTAAACAGCCTCTATTCAGTATTCATTGAAACATCGGTTTTAGACCGGCACACAAGGTGCCCGGCCGGGCCGAGCCATAATGTACATACGATGAAGAACGTTATCGCCCGCGCATTGCGCTCATGGCTCACACCTCTTGAGCTGGCGAGATTGGACTGCAAGTGCGATGGGCCTGTCTACGGTCGCGGTCGGAGGCGGAGCTATAACGATTAACCAAATTGCGCCCGCTGTTCTTGGCCGCATAGCAGGCGATGTCCGCTTCCCTTACCGCGTTGGTGACATCGCTCTCGGCTGTGATTGAGGTTACACCGATGCTGGCGGAGATCCTGAACACATGATCTCCCCAGCAGAAACGGAGACGGGCGATATCGTCACGGATGTTTTCCAGCCTGGCGCAGGCCACATCGGTGGTGCAGCTATTGAAAATAATGGCGAACTCGTCCCCGCCCAGGCGGGCCACTAGATCCTGTCGGCAGACGTTTCTGGTGATCAGGTCGCTTACGATGCAGAGCAGCGAATCGCCCGCAAGATGCCCAGCTACATCATTCACGTTTTTGAACCAGTCGAGGTCCATCGCGCAGATGGCAGAGCCGACCCCTGTAGCTTGTGCCTGAACGAGAGCATTTGTCAGCCCTTCCTCGAATTTGCGGCGGTTGGGCAGCTTGGTCAACGCGTCGTGAGTGGCGCTGAACTCCAACTCTCGTTGCACGGCGCGCATCTGGGTCACGTCGTGAAAGGTCAGCACAGCTCCCGTCACGTCTCCGTCAAGACTGCGGATAGGGTTGGCGGAGATCTGAACATCCCGCTTTGTGCCACTGGGCAAGAGGATCGCCGCGCCCTGCTGCATCTGCGCCGCGCTCTTGCTGGCGAGGCAAACCCTGACCGGATTCTTCAGCGGCTCACCGGACTGGGCGTCCACAAGGTTGAGGATCGCTTCCACAGGTTGGCCGCGGGCTTGGTTCAATGCCACGTTCGTCATTGACTCGGCGGCCGGGTTCATTAGGTCGACGCATCCGGTGTCGCCTACAGAGACGACACAGTCCCCGATGCATTGGACTAAAACCTTAAGCCGGTCTCTTTCAGCCTGAAGTGCTTGTTGGCTGACACGGAGCGCCTCTTCGCTCGCCTTCCCCGTGAGATCGCGCGTGACCTTTGCAAAGCCGAGGAGTTTTCCATTGTCGCGGATTGGGTTGAGAATGACCGATGCCCAAAACGTAGTCCCGTCCTTGCGAACCCTCCAGCCTTCGGCGGCGAAGTGACCGGTGCGCTCGGCCTCGTCGAGAGCGCGTTGCGGCGCTCCCTCCTCTACGTTCTTTGGAAGGAAAAAGCAGCTGAAGTGCTTGCCGATTATTTCGGTAGCGTTGTACCCCTTGTTGCGTTCCGCTCCCTTGTTCCAGGTGGTGATATAGCCTTTAGGATCGAGCATATAGATTGCGTAGTCTTCAACGGCATCGACCAGATGGCGA
>CAZZYO010000243.1:0-1938 GCA_964658255.1 Candidatus Babeliales bacterium | reverse complement strand
CTCCTGGCGCCTGGCCTTTGGAGTAGCCGCTGTCCTTGGTGGCGCAGTGCTGATCCTGCGTCTTGCCGTCCCCGAGAGCCCACGCTGGCTGATGCTGCGCGGCCACGAAGAGCAGGCCGACAAGATTGTCTGCGGCATTGAACAGGAGATCTCCAAGGGCAATCCCGGCAGCCTTCCTGAACCAGAAGGAGAAGCGCTCAAGTTGGGAGTCCGCGCCTATACGCCCATAGGCGAAGTCTTTCACAGCATGTTCAAGGAGAACTTTTCGCGGTCGATGCTGGCGCTGGTGTTGATGATCGGGCAGTCGTTCTTTTTCAATGCGATCTTCTTCACCTACGGACTGATTGTGAAACAGTTTTATGGAGTCTCTGACCAGAAGCTGCCGCTCCATTTGCTGCCATTTGCCATCGGCTGCTTCTTCGGCCCGGTGATGCTTGGTCCCCTCTTTGATCGCCTCGGTCGCAAGCCGATGATTGCTGCAACCTATGGCATCTCCGGCCTGCTGCTGGCCCTGACCGTCATCCCGTTTGTCCGCGGGTCGCTTAATGCGCACACGCTTGACCTCTGCTTCAGCGGGATCTTTTTTGTCGCATCGTCTGCCGCGAGCGCTGCCTTCCTGACCGTGAGTGAAATCTTCCCGCTTGAAATCCGGGCCTTCGCGATCGCGATTTTTTACGCCATTGGCACGCTGCTTGGCGGCGTGGGCGCGCCTATGCTCTTTGGCTACCTGATCGCCTCCGGATCAAGGATGCACCTGGGCTACGGCTACCTGCTGGGCGCGGCGCTGATGGTAGCGGGAGCCATTTGCGAGCTGACCATCGGCGTGGAAGCAGCTGGCATGTCCCTCGAATCCGTCTCGAAGCCCCTGCAGAGCCGCTGACGCCCAGTCTTGCGACTGCCCGCGGGCATAGCCATGCTTCGTGCCTGCTTACCCCTCGTGCGATACTCCTAGCAGCATGTACAAGCGCGTCGTTCTTAAGCTTTCAGGCGAAGCCCTGGCCGCCGGCCGAGGCTTCGGAGTTGATGTCACGACCGTTCATCAGATCGCGGCTGAGATCGCGGAGGTCCACGCGATGGGTGTGGAGGTGGCGCTGGTGGTGGGTGGCGGCAACTTTTTCCGCGGCGTCGCTGAGCAGGCCCAGCACATGGATCGCGTCTCTGCCGACAACATGGGCATGCTTGCCACCGTGATCAACTCGCTCGCCGTCCAGGACGCAATCGAGAAGCAGGGTCTTCATTGCCGCGTCATGTCCGCCATTGAGATGCACCAGGTCTGCGAGCCCTACATCCGTCGGCGCGCTGTGCGGCATCTTGAAAAAGGGCGCGTGATCATCTGCGCTGCCGGCACCGGCAATCCTTACTTTTCGACCGATACGGCTGCCTCGCTTCGGGCCATGGAGATCAAGGCGGACGTGCTTCTGAAGGCGACCAAGGTCGAGGGTATCTACGACGCCGACCCGGTCACCCATGCCGATGCTGTGAAGTTTGAAGAGATTACGTACATGGAAATCCTGCGGCTTGGGTTAAAGGTGATGGACATGACCGCGGTGAGCCTGTGCAAAGACAACAACATGCCAATGATCATCTTCAACATGAACGAGCCCGGCAACATCAAGCGTGTGATCAGTGGAGAGAAGGTCGGCTCGCTCGTGACCGCGTGACAAACGCCGCGGGCTGGTATGCTCGGGCCCTGGTGAGTTGGCGACGCTGTGAACCGCATCGCGCAGCTTCGCCGGCTCCCTTGGCGCGGAGAACGTCAATCCTTCTTTGTTGGTTAAGGCAGACGTGTTCTGCTCCTTGCTCGCATCATGCCGGCAATGGCGCCCTGCATGGCTGACCGGCAGCTGACAGCAGCAGCCAGCGTCGGTGCAGCCGGGCGCTCCCGGCTGCCAGCGCTGACGGGTCTGCGTGCTTTTGCCGCGTGCAACCTGGTGTTCT
>CAZZYO010000242.1:0-1944 GCA_964658255.1 Candidatus Babeliales bacterium | reverse complement strand
GTTGAGAGTCTCGATCAGGGTGACGCCGCCGGACGAGGGTGGAGGTGGAGCGATGATGGTGAGGCCTTCGTAGGCGGCTTCGAGCGGAGTACGCTCCTTCGGCTGGTAGTGAGCCAGGTCATCCAGCGAGAGCAGCCCGCCGTTCCGTGAGAGGTCCGCCACAAGGGTGTGGGCGATCTCGCCGTGATAAAAGTCACCTGGATCCCGAGCGAGCCGAGTGAGCGTTTGGGCCAACTCTGGCTGACGCAGGGTCTCGCCTGCCTTGTAACGGTTGCCGCTGCGTGTGAAGATGCGGGCTGTCTCCGGGTAGTCCGCCAGGTGCGGATCAGCAAGGAAGAGAGCTTCTTCGTCGGTGAGTGGAAAGCCTTCGCTCGCAAGACGGATCGCCGGGGCCATGACCTTGGCCAGAGGCAGGCGGCCGTACTTCTTCTGCGCGAAGGTCAGGCCTGCTACCGAACCGGGAACCGCAATGGCCTTATAGCCGATGGTCGAGGCATCAGGGATCACGTTGCCGTGCGCGTCGAGATACATGTTGGCAGACGCGCCGCCTGGTGCTTCTTCGCGGAAGTCAATGAAGGTGTTCTTGCCAGTCCTGAGGTGGATCAGCATGAAGCCGCCGCCGCCCAGGTTGCCGGCGAAGGGGAAGACGACGGCGAGTGCAAAGGCCGTGGCCGCCCCAGCGTCGACTGCATTGCCGCCCTGCCTGAGGATGTCCAGTCCGGCATCGGCAGCGAGATGGTGCACGCTGACAACCATGGCGTGCTGCGCGCGGGCCGGCGTCTCCGATGTTGGAGAGACACGCTGGTTTGCGGCCTCAGGAACGCTCTGCGCGATCACGGTTGCGGGCAGCAGGAGGGCCACTGAAATCGCGAGCAGGGGGCGCAGACGAGGGCGCAGGGGAGTCCGCATAATGGTGTCTGTCAGCATAGCTCGGATAGTCCCCGTCGGCGCCAGCGATTTGGCCTGAGCTTTCTCCAGCTGACCAGGGACGATGCGGCGATGTGGCCAACGGCACAGCGGAAAGCACCAACGTACCCGTCGAGGCGGGCGGTGGGCGCAGACGGGTGGTGCGACAATACAAGCGACGCCTATGCCACGCTCTGCTGGAATGCTGACCTTTCCCGACTTCCGGGGCTTCACCAAGACGCTGGTCGTCTGGAACCTGGGCGCGTACTTTCTGCTGTTGCTGCTCGGTGCCGTGGCACCCTCGCTCGGCGCGCAGATCATCGGCATAGCGGCCCTCTCGCCGGGCCTGGTGCTGCACGGGTGGATCTGGCAGCTGGTGACCTACAGCTTTGTGCACGCCGGTATTCTTGGCACGGCGCTTGAGCTCTTATCCCTGTGGTTCCTGGGCAGCTTTCTTGAGGCAAATCACGGCCCTCGCTGGGTCGCTGAGCTTTACTTCGTCTCGGTGATCGGCGCCGGGCTGACGGCTGTGCTGCTTACGCTCGCGACCCAGCGGCCGTATGAGGCTGGGTACGCGCTGCCTGGCTTCGGATTTACAGGGGCGTTTGGCGGCATCTTCGGCCTCCTGATTGTCTTTGCGGTGCTCTACGGGGAGATGCAGTTCACCCTGTTTCCCTTGCCGATCGCCATCAAGGCCAAGTACCTGGTCGCGATCTACATGCTTATCTCGGTGGCGAACCTGTTTGGCGCCAATCGCGCCTATGCGCTCGCGCAGCTGGGCGGCGCCCTGGCCGGGTACCTGTACGTGCGGTTTGCGCCGCGACGGGGCGGCCTCGGCGGCGGCCTGGGCGAGCGCCTCTACGGTATGCGCAACGACTACTACCGCTGGAAGCGACGCCAGGCAGCCAAGAAGTTTGAGGTGTACATGCGGGGGCAGAACCGCGATGTGCACTTTGACAAGGATGGCAAGTACGTCGCGCCGGAGGACCTGCCTGGCAGCAAACCGCGGGATCCGAAAGATCGCTCATGGATGAACTG
>CAZZYO010000241.1:0-1950 GCA_964658255.1 Candidatus Babeliales bacterium | reverse complement strand
CCCGGGTTGCGCGTGGCAAACGGGTTCAGGAGCAAGGCCAGCAGTCCAAGTACCGACCCGAACACCACGAGAGGATGCAGGCGGATGCATCTGGACTTGAGAAACTCCCAGAGGCCCATGCGACCGCGGCGGTCATCATAGGCATACCCCAGGACGAATCCTGACAGGCAGAAGAAGAAGTCGACCGCGAGAAAGCCATGCCCGATGAAGAGCCTGGTGTAGTCGTAGATCGCCATCTCCATAAAGTGGAAGGTGACTACCGCCACAGCCGCGACGCCGCGGAGTCCGTCAAGGGCCCGGAAGTGTCGCCTTGGAGCCAGGAGCTCCGGGGCAGGTTCGCTCGCGCTGGTTGTCATCTGATTGTTTGTCTCAAGCTGCTGCATAGGAGCGCCGGTCAGGCCTGCGGTTGCTGTAAACGCGAGTCTACATGGACGCGCCTTGTGAGCCTTAAGCCAAAGAGCTGGGGCAGACTCTTGCCTCTCACAAACAAACGTCACCGAGTGGTCGCGGTTGCGGTACGATCAGAGTCCTTCGCGCGTTTACAATCGTCTAATCGGTGGAGCGAGCCAGGTAAGTGGCCTCGCATTGCAGCCACAGAAAGCCTCGGGTCCACACGCACGCATGACCTTCAAGCGAACGCTATCTCCCCTTCCCCGAATCGTCACAGGCCAGGCATGCTCGCTCCGTCTCGCCGCCACGCTCGTGCTCTCTGCGGCCATGACGCCCGGTTTGTTGGGTCAGGCTGGGGCAAAGCCGGCTACCGCTTCGGTGAAGGTCGATCCCGCCAAGGCGGCAGCCGCTCCTGAAAGCGCGCGCGCGGACGCTTACTACCACTACGCCCAGGCACACGCCTACGAGGAGCAGGCGACCACCGGCGGGCACCCCGAATACGCTTCCAAAGCGATCGATGAGTATAAGCTCGCGCTTGCCGCCGACCCAAACTCTGCTTTCCTGAACCACGGGCTTGCCGATCTTTACTTCCGGACTGGCCGGGTCAAGGATGCCATCGCTGCAGCGCAGGAGCAGATCAAGAAGGATCCAAAGTCGCTCGAGGCGCATAAGCTGCTCGGGCGGATCTACTTGCGCTCGCTCGGTGACCAGCAGGCCACTGCCTCTGACCAGATGATGAAGCTTGCTATCGGCGAGTACACCCAGATCATCGCGCTTGAGCCGGACAACGTGGAAGATCACCTCCTGCTGGGGCAGCTCTACAGTTTCTCGCATGACTCGGCCCACGCGGAGGAGCAGTTCAAGGCCGCGCAGAAGATCGACCCGAACTCGGAAGAGGTGGCGCTGAACCTGGCGCGCATGTACAGCGAACAGGGCGACCTGCATCGCGCCATCAGTGTGCTGAGCGCGCTGCCGGAAGATGACCAGACGGCGAAAACCGAGTACGTGCTCGGCGCAAGCTATGACCAGTCCAAGGACACCAAGAAAGCCATTGTTGCGTATCAGAAGTCGCTCGAAATCGAGCCCGATAACCTCGACGTGGAACGCGCGCTGGCCGATGCCCTGCTGAAGGATGGCCGGGACAAGGAAGCGTTGGCCGCTTACGGAGACGTGGCCGAAGGCGACCCGACCGACGCGCAGGCTTACCTGCACATGGCCGAGATAGAGCGGCGCGACGGCCGCTACGAGGACGCGCTGGCGCACCTGAAGAAAGCCGCGCCGCTTGCCACGGACTCGCTTGAGATCAGCTACAACGAGGCGTTGACCTACGACGCGCTTGGCCGCTACGAAGACGCGGAGAAGCTGTTCGCCAAGCTGGCCGCGGACTCGGAACACACGACTGGCCAGTACTCGGCGCAAGAGAAGAACAACCGCGCCTTGTTTCTCGACCGCCTGGCCAATGTATATCGCGAAGAAGCAAAGTCCGATCTGTCGGCGGCCACCTACGTAAAGCTTGCTGATCTTGGGCCTGACTTTGCCGAACGAGGCTACGGCGCGGCG
>CAZZYO010000240.1:0-1965 GCA_964658255.1 Candidatus Babeliales bacterium | reverse complement strand
CGCGCTTGAGGACGGTACACTCTAGGCATTCATGAAGACTCTTCTGCGCGCGCTTAGTCTCCTTCTGGTAGTGCTCTGGGTAGGCGCCATTCTCTTCTTTCCTGTCGTCGCGGCAGTCTCCTTTGGCAACCTGCCGGACAGCCACACTGCCGGTATTGTCGTGCGGCTGTGCCTGCGGTTCCTGCACCTGGAGGGTCTAGCAGCTGGCGGCCTGCTGGTACTGCTGCTTCTGGTAGCCGGGCGCGTGGGCGCCTACGGACGCGGGATAGCCGCGCCTGTACTGGTGACGCTGGTCATGCTGGCAGGTACGGCGTTTTCGCAGTTCGTCATCATCCCGCCCATGGAGCAGGACAGGCTGGCGCTGGGCGGCAGCGTCGACGCTGCTCCGGCAGGAGACGCACATCGCCTTCACTTTGATCGCTTGCATGCGTGGTCGGTGCGAGTGGAGGGTGGGGTACTGAGTGCCGGCCTCGTGCTGGTCCTGCTGCTTGCGCGCTCGCCGCTCAAGTAGACTTGAACCCGGTCTGGCTCATGCATCCTGCCGCGGTTGCCTTACCCCGACGTCCTGCAAAACGCCCGCTCTGAAAGGCTTGTTCCCCGCGCAATGCTGCTTTCGCTTGTTCTCGGTGCCGTGGCCGCGTTTGCCAACGTCCTCGGCGGGCTGATCCTGGTGCGTGCGCACTGGGAGAAGCGCTACCTGCGCTACTCGATCGCACTCGGCGCTGGCTTCATGATGGCAACTGCGCTGCTTGAGATGTTTCCCGAGGGACTGCGCTTGACCCCGCGCTGGGCGCCGGTCCTGGTGCTCGCAGGCTACTGCGCCATCCACCTGCTTGAGCACACGATCTCGGCGCACTTCCACTTCGGCGAAGAGACGCACCACCACGAGTTTATGGCTGCCCATAAAAGCTACTCGGTGCTGGCCGGGCTCGCAGTGCACGCGCTCTTTGACGGGGTCGCGATCGGTTCAGGTTTCGTGCTTTCCAGATGGCTCGGCGTGCTGATCTTCCTTGCCATTTTTCTGCACAAGGTGCCGGAGGGATTCACCGTCGCCTCGGTCATGCTGGCTTCCGGCCGCAGCCGCCAGACGGCACTCCGGGCCGCCATGGCGCTGGCAGCCTCAACAATGCTGGGCGTTATGCTGATCCTGACCGCACCACAGCTGGTCCGCTTCGGCCTGCCGCTCTCGGCTGGGGTCGCCGTCTATGTGGCCGCGACCGACCTGGTGCCGGAGGTCAACCGAGAGCCCGGCATTCGCATGGCGCTGGTTTTCTTTGCGGGTGTCGGGCTGTTCCTTCTGCTGCGATCCATGTTGCCAGGCGTCTAGCGCCGTCTCAGGCGGGCCACGAGTAGATCACGCCGGTCAGCTGCTCTGAGATCTCCCACAGCTTTCGTTCGGCAACCGGATCATCGGCCTGCGGAGCCACTTTGGCCGGTGCAGGCGAGCCCTTGAACTCCTGAAAGCCACTCGGCCCGTAGTACCCGCCCGGCACAGCCTCAGGCGCTGTCGCGGCATAAAGCTGCGGCAGGGCTCCTTGCGCTTCATCCTGCCCCAACACCTTGAACATGATGGGAATCACGAACGCGGCCGGCCCCTTCACATCGCGCCCAATCGAGGTAGTCGACAAGCCTGGGTGCGCGGCAAGGCTCGTAATCCTGCCGCCATGCGCAGCGCTTCGCCGCTGCAGCTCATGCGCATACAGCAGCATGGCGAGCTTGGTCTGCTGGTACGAGGCCCAGGCCGTATAACTCCGTTCCAGCTGCAGGTCGTCAAAGTGAATCTTGCCGCGCTTGTGTGCGTTGCTCGACAAGCTCACCACCCGCGGAGCAGCCGCGGCCAGCAGCAACGGCAGCAGCAGCCCCGTAAGCGCAAAGTGGCCCAGGTAGTTGGTCGCAAGCTGCATCTCAAAGCCGTCGAGGGTCGTCTGCCGCTTGGACAGCGCCATGATCCCGGCGTTGTTCACC
>CAZZYO010000239.1:0-1989 GCA_964658255.1 Candidatus Babeliales bacterium | reverse complement strand
CGCCCGCTACTTCGGGCGCAAACACTTCTCAGTGCTTTACGGTCTTACCTGGACCGCCTACGCGATCGGCGGCGCCACGGGCCCCCTGCTGATCGGCCATCTCTACGACCGGCATGGAACCTACGAGCCGCGTTACATCGTTGGCCTCGCAGCAGTTTCGCTCCTGGCCGTCTTCGTCAGCCTTCTTTTGCGGGATAACACTGCCTCAACCGTTCTCTCTTACGCTTCGCCCACCGACCCAACGCCTGCCTTGGAGAAAGACCATGCCCCATATCGCCCTGCCTGACAACCTGCCTGGCATCACAGCAGGTTTCGCCTTCCGCCCTGACACCGCCAGGCCCATGCGCGAGCTGGCACACATCCTGCTGCACACCTCCGGGCACGAGGGCTTTAGCTCTCGCGATCGCGAACTGATCGCCACCTTCGTCTCCTCGCGCAACACCTGCTACTTCTGCAAGACCAGCCATGGCGCCGCCGCCACCCACCTCAACGGTGGCGACGCGAGCCTGGTCGACCGCGTGGTACAGGACTATCGCAGCGCTCCTGTACCCGACAAACTCAAGGCCCTTCTGGCCATCGCCGAACAGGTGCAGCTTGACGGCAAGGGCGTGACGCCGCAGCTGGTAGAGGACGCGCGTCACCACGGAGCGACTGACCACGACATCCACGACACTGTCCTGATTGCCGCCGCGTTCTGCATGTACAACCGCTACGTGGACGGGCTCGCCACCTGGCAGCCGCGTGATGAGGCGTCGTACCGCGAGATGGGCAGCATGATGGCGGAGCAGGGTTACAGTAGAGCCGAGCCGTAGGATCACCTTCGGCCAGTGCGCCAAACGATCACCTGGTTCTCTGGATCACAGGCCGGCGATGCTCGCGAAACAAAGAGCGCCGCGGAGGGAGGTGCATCCCGGACAGCCCGACACAGTTCCCGTCAGGGTGAAGGCGCTGGTAGCTACTCAGGTGGGCTGGAGTGAGCTCAGAACCTGCTGGAGCGGGTTGCTCGGCAGCGGGGGCTGCCAGGCACGCTCTTCCAGCTTTGCGCGCTACGACCACAAGGGGAGTTTGCCGTGTATTTCGGTCTGAATGCCGCCACGAGCATCGACTTACGCTCTCCTGGGAAGAGCGAAACTCTACGGGTCGTGTATCTGGCGTAAGGGATGTTGCTGGCCAGTGGCGTTCGGGTAAGGATGGCGGAGAGCGAGGGATTCGAACCCCCGATACCCGTAAAGGTATGGCTGATTTCGAGTCAGCTGCATTCAACCGGGCTCTGCCAGCTCTCCGCGTGCGCCCAGTGCTTAATCTAGCACGTGAGATTCCATGCGTAAATCGGCTAAGGGCAGCATCGTCCGCTTCGGAATTGGCTCTTACCACTGCTGCCTGCCGCCTTCCCGCGAAGGCACCGCGGGCAAGTGTCGAGCAGCGCCACGCACGGCCCTTGTCATCCTTGACCTGCTTCTTCGTCTTCACGGCAGACTAGAGCGCCGGTGCCTGTCTCATCCAGAGACCACGGGTTCGTGACGATAGTTCCCAACAGGCCGCATCGGGAATGCGAGACTTAGGTCAGACCCCGACCTGATGAGGACCTACATGTCGTTTTGCACCCGGCGAGCTGCTCTGCCTCTCTGCCTGCTCTCTGCTCTCACGCTCGCCACCGGATGCCAGCACCATGGCGCCACCAGCTCAGCGGTAACCACTGCCCTGCAGGGTGACGCGTCTCAACCTAGGCTGCCGCAGCTGCACTGGCCGAATGACTCCGACTATGCGCCAGCGGTCCAGGCCTTCTATTCCGGGCGCAGCTGGAGCACAGCCTGGCTTGACGGCCATAAGCCTACTGCGCAGGCGCAGCAGCTGATCGAGCTTTTCTCCGCAAGCGGCGCCAAGGGGCTCAACCCTGAGGATTACGATGCCTTGCTCTGGGGCGGCCGCGTCGCTCACCTGGCATCGGCTTCCGACCAGGAGCTTGCCCAGTTCGACCTGGCCATGACG
>CAZZYO010000238.1:0-2007 GCA_964658255.1 Candidatus Babeliales bacterium | reverse complement strand
TGAAGTGGTCGAAGGCATGCAGTTTGATCGCGGCTACCTGTCGCCCTACTTCGTCACCGATCCGGATCGCATGGAAGTCGTTGTCGAAGATCCCTACATCCTGATCCACGAGAAGAAGATCTCGTCGATGAAGGACCTTCTGCCGCTGCTCGAGCAGGTTGCCCGCAACGGCAAGCCGCTCCTGATCATTGCGGAAGATGTCGATGGCGAGGCGCTCGCTACCCTGGTCGTGAACAAGCTGCGCGGCACGCTCAACGTCGCTGCTGTCAAGGCTCCTGGTTTCGGCGACCGTCGCAAGGCCATGCTTGAGGACATCGCAAAGCTGACCGGCGGCAAGGCTATCACCGAAGACCTCGGTATCAAGCTTGAGAAGGTACAGGTTGAAGATCTTGGCCGTGCCAAGCGCGTGACCATTGACAAGGACAACACGACCATCGTCGAAGGCCGCGGCGAGTCGTCTGCGATCGAAGGCCGGGTCAAGGAGATCCGCAACCAGATCGAGAAGACCACGTCGGACTATGACCGTGAGAAGCTCCAGGAGCGCCTTGCCAAGCTGGTTGGCGGCGTTGCCGTGATCAAGGTCGGTGCAGCTACCGAGACCGAGATGAAGGAGAAGAAGGCACGCGTCGAGGATGCGATGCATGCAACCCGCGCTGCTGTCGAGGAAGGCATCGTCCCGGGCGGTGGTGTGGCCCTGGTTCGCTGCACGCCTGTAGTCGACGCGCTCATCAAGACGCTTGAGGGCGACGAGAAGATCGGTGCTCAGATCATCCGTCGCGCCATTGAGGAGCCGCTACGCCAGATCGTTGGCAACGCCGGCGAAGAGGGCGCAGTGGTAGTTGGCAAGATCCACGAGTCCAAGGACAACCACTTCGGCTACAACGCCGGAACAGGCGCGTTCGAGGACCTGGTTGCGGCTGGCGTCATTGACCCGACCAAGGTGACCCGCACCGCGCTGCAGAATGCAGCTTCGATTGCGGGCCTGATGCTCACGACCGAAGCCATGGTCGCTGACATCCCGGAGAAGGCATCTGCCCCTGCAGGCGGCGGCCACAACCACGGCGGCGGCATGGACGGCATGTACTAGAACGTACCTGCCACAGTGCATCGCTTGTCGGCATTGAACGAAGAGGCCCCGTGCAAACGGGGTCTCTTTGCTTTTGCGGCCGGATTGAAGAGCTTCGGCGGCGAGAGGCCAGCTTGGCTCCGGAGAAGGTTGAGGCACCAACAATCTTCCGTTACACACGCCGCAATCGCTGCGTGAGCACTTCCTCCCTGCCGGTCAGAACCACAGGGTAACTTCTGCTTGATCTGCCTAGCTCGAGCCCGCTGCAGGGTAAAAGCTTCGCCGTGGTTGCCAGCAAAGCACGATCAACCGGGAATTGGACCATAAAGTAACGTGGCAGGAGAGGCCAAGCCGCCTGAGAGTGCCCGTATTCTCTTATCAGGCTGCGTATTTTCCTTCCCACAGGAGTTGTGCTTTCGTGCGACGTAAAGGCGCCATGTTCCTGCTAGCCATGCTCTCGGTCGGCATGTCCCGCGCGCAGAGCGTTGCGGGCCCTGTAAACGAGGCGCCTTCGCTGGTCTCGGATCTCACCTCGACGAGCGGCCTGCCGCTGCCGGATGCGCCTTCCTCGGTGAGCGCGGCTGCTCCACAGGAGGAAGTGCATCTTCCGCGCTCCTTCCAGCCGGTCTGGTCAGTTTCGAGGTCACACGTCCCGGACAAACTTTCCTACGGCCTCGGCAGCCTTGTTTCCCTGCGTAACGTGGTCGAAGTCTTCGCCATCGGTGGCTTTCCCTACATTGGCGGCGCGCCGCATCAGCCGCTCCTGCTCCCCGGCGAAGACCCCGCCGTCTACCAGCAGGCGATGGATGGCTACGGACACGCGATGGATGGGTGGCTGCACAAGACCGATGCCAATCTTCGCTTTCACGCCTACCGATACGAAGTAGGCCTGGCGACGGTAGAAACGCGGCAACTGCTGGGCAGCCTTGTGCTGCCGCTGG
>CAZZYO010000237.1:0-2042 GCA_964658255.1 Candidatus Babeliales bacterium | reverse complement strand
CAAAGCCAGAGCGCTCCCTCGCTCCTGCACCATGGAGACGATCTTCCGCGCAAAGTGCATCTCGTAATCGTTCAGCGGCTTGCCTTTCGTGACAAGTCCCGCATACGGCGGCATCTCAAGCGCATGCTCGGCATCCATCGAGCTCTCACGCACCCGCTCGACGCGCGTGAACGGCGCACCGTAGTAGCCCTTCTCCATCGGACCCGCGGACCGGCTCTTCTCAGCAGGGCTCAGCCGGTTTGGCCGCAGGTGCGAGAGCAACTCCCGCGGTGCGCCCAGCACCATGTCGCCGTACAACGCAAGCCGGTAGCGCGGCGACAAGCCTGTAAATGCATCCGCATCTTCTCCATAACGAACGAAGTGAAACGCCTGCACATGAGGCTGAAGATTACGCGATCCCGGGACCGGCAGATTCCACACAATCAGCCGCGCATGGTGCGTCTGCAGGTAATCTCGCAACAGAAAGTATTGCTCATCCAGCCCTTGCCAGTTCAGGGCCAGCACCACTACATGCGCCGGCCGGCCCAACTGCGCGGAGAGGCTGCGTTCAATCATGCTTCGATCAACCGCTGCCTGGACCAGGGAGCTGCCCAGGAACAGCACGTCCGCGTCGCGCCGATCGTGAAAGATCTCCTGCAGGTTGAAGCTCAGCGGCCCGGCCTCGGTCGACATGTCGTCGTATGCCTGCTCCCGCGAAGGATGGCCAATGGCGGCCGTCAGTAGCGGAAGAGACAATAGAGCAAGCATCAGTCCGCAGAAGCTGAGGACCGACAGACGCGATCGAAAGACCGGCAGCATCGTCGGCTAGCTCGCCGGCAGGCGCTTCATAATCAGCGCGGCGAGATCGCCCACATTCTTCGTGGCTTCAATCTCTCCCACGCGGAAACGCACCTTAAACGCCTGCTCGATGGCGATGATCAGCGAGACATGGGTCAGCGAGTCCCACTCCTCCACATCCTTGGCGGACAGCTCGGGCGTGACCTTCACCTCTTCCAGAAACACGCCGTCGAATACGTCCTGCAACTTATCCAATACTTCCTGCTGCTGCATAGCTCTCCTGATCGACCCGGATATGTGTGCTCTGAACAAGGTACTCCGCGGTCTGCAACTCATACACCTGACTGCCGTCAGCATCCTGCCTGACAAACAGAAAACCCATCCTGGGGTACAGACCGCTCACCATGGAATTCTTCGCGCTGGGGATATATCGCCCCATCACACGCGTGCAATCGTTCCTGATCGCCAGACGAACGATCTCATTCAAGACTTCCTCTTCCACCTGGCGCTTCAGGACGCGGCAACTCATCAGCCAGGTGTCGACAACAAAATCGGACCCCACAACCTCGCCAATCACAATGGCGATCAGCCCATGATCCCCAAACCGGTCGGAAAGCCGCACCGTAAAACCCGCGAAGCGGTCATCCCCGATCAGCGCATGAACCTCTGCCTCGGTCCGCCGGCGAGTCGTAAGGTTGAACTGGTTGCTCTTCGCGATCAGCTGCGCAATCCGGGGCACGTCGTGCGGCTGAAACTCTGAGATCGTCCCCGCCATCTGTAACGAATCCAGGTACGAATCCATGTCCGTGCTGGACGCCAGCAGTTGCTGCCGCTCGCCTTCCACCCTGTACTGCTGCACCCGCTGCGTATCCTCAACCGTTACAGACCGCATCTCGAACAGGCGAGAGTCCTTCACCTTGGCGGTGAACTCGGAAGGATCCTCGCCAAGCCAGATTGTGCTTACATCGGGCACAAATTGATTGACGATCTCGATCTCCGCGCGATTGTCGTCGACAAACACCAGGCTATCGACTCCCAGAGACAAATCCTTCGCAATCTGGACAATGTTATCGGACTTCGGGTTCCAGTTCGCCTTGAAGCTCGCAATGTCCTTCAGCCGAAGCACCATCTCCGGATGCTTCTCGAACGGCTCAACAGCCTTGTCGTAGTCGTTCTTGCTGCATACTGCAAGCAGCACGCCCCGTCTGCTCAGCTCCAGCAGGTACTGCTGAAAAGTGCGAAACGCCTCACCGCGGGCTGAGGTT
>CAZZYO010000236.1:0-2076 GCA_964658255.1 Candidatus Babeliales bacterium | reverse complement strand
GGCGGAGTCACCGCTACCAAGACCGAGCTGAAGAATGATGTCGTCCTGCACCTGGGAAGTAGCCGTAGCCGTCAGCGCGATCACCGGCGCCGGTCGCAGGGCGCCCAGGTGCTGGCCGAGCATCCGGTAATCCGGACGAAAATCATGGCCCCACTGCGAGATGCAATGCGCCTCGTCAATCGCGATCAGCCCCGGGCGGCGTTTGGCGAGCATCTCCGGGAAGCCCGGAACGCGCATCCGCTCCGGCGCAATGAACAGAAAATCGAGCGTGCCGTCAAGGTAACACCGGCAGGTTTCGCGGGCGCTTTCGCGGCTCAACCCGGAGTGGATGCGGCCGACGCGCAGGCCGAGCGCGTCCAGCTTGGCCGCCTGATCGTCCATCAGCGCAATCAGGGGCGAGATGACCAGCGCCGTGCCTCCACGCGCGAGCGCCGGCAGCTGGTAGCAGAGGCTTTTGCCTGCTCCGGTCGGCATCACCAGGAGCACGTCCTTGCCCTCAACCGCTGCCTGGCACACGGCCTCCTGGTTCGCGCGAAACGACGCGAAGCCGAAGGTGCGCGCCAGCAGCGCGGCGAGGGACTTGGAAGGCATAGCACAAGTATAGGTGCAGCCTGTGTGGACAACAGGGCTCTGGAAGCAGTCCCGCAACACCAGAGTGTGAGCCACGCACCCGTGTGCGACCCGCTGTGGAAGCGGGGGCGCATGCAGACCACTGAAAGAGCGAAGCATGGCTACGAGACAGGCTTTTATACTCCACCCATGGATTACCTGTGGACGCCCTGGCGATATCAGTACATCACCGGCACCGGCGCGGGAGAGACACCTGCCCGCAAGGGCGTTCCGGCGGAACTAGAAACCTGGCCTGGCGACCTCGGCTGCGTCTTTTGCAACCTGGTCGCCTCCACGGATTACGCGATCGCGCACGGGATGCCGGCGCAGGATGCCGAGCGTGCAGCGCTGATCGTCTACCGGGCGCCGGAGGTATTTGTCTGCCTGAACCGGTTCCCGTATAACTCTGGCCACCTCATGGTTCTGCCCTACGCGCACCAGAGCTCACTTGCCGAGCTGCCCCCTGCTACGGCGCACGCGCTGGTGGATCACGCGCAGCGGGCCGAGCGGGCGCTCCGGCAGGTCTACTCGCCCGATGGACTGAACCTGGGAATGAACCTGGGCGCGGCGGCTGGCGCCGGGGTCGCCGGGCACCTGCACCTGCATGCGCTGCCCCGGTGGGTCGGGGACACCAGCTTTATGACTGTCACCAGCGAGACCCGTACCCTGCCCGAGTCGCTCGAGCAGACCTGGAGCCGCCTTCGCGAGGCGTTCGCCACGCTCGCCTAGCGCGAGCGATGCATCCCAGTAAGCGCATGTTTCAAGGAGATTCCATGAGCGAGATACAGTCAGGGACTGACCAGACGCTGGAGCGGCAGGGGCACCAGGACGAAAAAGCCGCGAGCGCGCAGGCCGCGCCGACCAGCGTCGAGCCAATCACCCCGCAGGACACTCAGGCCGCCGGCGCGACCAAGGACACACAGAGGGAGCTGCTGCAGGGCAACGTTAGCGGATCAGAGCAGAAGGGCGCAGCCGAGAGGGCGAAGGAGCTCGAGGACGAGGCTGGTACCAGTGCCGGCTATCACTCGACCGGCTCGGTAACCGGGACCAGTGGAACCCATAGCGGGGGGAAGTCCTAGCTGCGGTTCAAGCTGAAGTGCCGCTGAAGATCGCGCTTATTGTGGCCCGTTGAAGAGGCTGGTCGTCGAATTGGCAGGCTGCGCTTCGTCGACCAGGGTTCGTACCAGCTCCTCTTCAAGCACTTCCAGCAGTTCTTTCGGCATCTGCTTCGAGGGTTTGACGCCCAGCGCCTTCAGCAGCTCAGCCTGGCGAATGGCATTGCCCTTCCCGGTGCGCAGCTTGTTCATGGCCTTGTCGTAAAAGCCGCGGGCCGCGTCGAGCCCGTCACCGACCTTGACCAGGTCCCCGGCAAACCCGGCCAGCTTGTCGTACAGCTCGGCGCCCCGGTCAACAATTGCCTGCACATTCCTGTTTTGCTGCTCCTGCCGCCATAGGTGGGCAACCGTG
>CAZZYO010000235.1:1089-2087 GCA_964658255.1 Candidatus Babeliales bacterium | reverse complement strand
AGAAAGCAAGATACACCGTCCCACCCGAAAACTGTCTCGCAGCCGCAGGATGGTGCAGGTAACCAGCACCAGGCCGGCCACGCTCATCATCCACCCAGGCGTGCGGCCTAGCATCCATGCGCTCTCACCAATCGCAACCAGCGGCTGCAGCCACTGGGTCACTGCCAGCTGTGCGGGCTCCAGGCTCCTCAGCAGCGTGTAGTACAGGCCATACCCCGCTGCGTTCACAACCAGGCCAAGGGTCGCAGCTGCGATCAGGCTAGAGGTGCTTAGCAGATGAGTGGCCGTCATTGCGCCATGACTTGGCTGGAGTCGACCGAAGGCAAGTAGCACCAGCGCCGCCGTCTGGAATTGTGCGAACAATCCTGCAGGCGAGAGGACGGCCTGCAGGTGCTTGCGGGCGTAGGTCAGGGCCCAGCCTTGCAGTGCTACCGCCATCAGCAGCGGCAGCGCCCAGACAAGTCTTTCTGCGCCGAGCGGCAGAGATCCGTTCAGCAGCGTGAACATGGCACCGAGCGCTACAATCCCAGACGTTCGCAGCCCGCCTGCCGCGACATCTAGCATCAACGGCATAGCGGCATAGACCAGAGGCGTCCAACCTCCCGCTCCATGGTGCGCCGTCCATAGCAGCAGCAAGGTGGGGAGGCCAAGCATGGCCGCTCCCAGCACAGTGCCGGCGCCGAGACGTGCGAGCTCCTCACTGTGCCGGGTGGGTCTCTCGGCGGAGCGCGCGGGTGGCGGGGCATGAGAGGCAACGCCGCCTCGGTGCCCGGGCCTCAAGCGCCTCGCGAGCCACACCAGGGCCCACCCTGCGGCCGCTATCTGGTAGCAGAGACCACCCGCCCCGACCGGCGATACCTCCTCGGCGAGAACCTGGTTCCCCGCCCAGGCGCTGCCCCAGATCACAGAGACCAGCACAATGCCGGTCCAGGGCAGCGCTCGCCCGGGGAGAGCGTTCCTGTGCATCGCTGTTCCCTCGCTTTCCGGAGCAGGCTCAC
>CAZZYO010000235.1:0-1079 GCA_964658255.1 Candidatus Babeliales bacterium | reverse complement strand
AGTGCAGCCTTTCTCGGTAGTGGGAGCTCCTCCGTTACCGGGAAGAACCGCCTGCGCTACCACTGCCCGGACCACGTCCGCCGCCGCCTGTGCGCCCGCGTCCGCGACGGCGCCGCCGCAACGCGTCCGCGCTCACAGGAGCAGGAACGCCGCCCGCCGGTACCGCGACGTTGAAGTTAGGCTCATCGCCCTCTTCTCCCTCGTCCGTACCGTCGAACTCTTCGTCTCCCTCAAACTCTGCCCCGCCCTCAATGGTGATGGTGGAGGCATTGGAGCTGGGCTGGCGCTCGGCTGGCTGGGTGCGATCGGCGCGCGGCTCAGAGCGCTCCGGCCGCTCTGAGCGATCCGGGCGTTCCGACCGTTCAGGCCTTTCCGAGCGTCCTGATCCACCTTCCTGCGGAGGCAATGGCAGGCCTAACTTCTCGCGCTGTTCCTTGAGCAGGGCCTTGCGCGAAAGCTTAATACGGTTGCCTTCGATGCCAAGCACCTTGACCAGGACCTGATCGCCCTCCTTCAGCTCGTCCTTGACCTCCTTCACGCGATGCTCAGCAATCTCGGACACGTGCAGCAGGCCGTCGGTGCCCGGGAAGAGCTCGACAAACGCGCCGAACTCCGCCAGGCGAACCACCTTGCCCAGGTAAGTCTTGCCGATCTCAGGCACAGCGGTGAGGTTTGAGATCATCTCGAGCGCTCGCTGCAGGCCGTCCGCATCGGACGAGGCCACGTTGACCCGGCCAGTGTCATCCACATCGATCTTGACCTGGGTAGCCTCGATGATCGAACGGATCATCTTGCCGCCGGGTCCGATCAGGTCGCGAATCTTGTCGGTCGGGATCTGGAGGGTACGAATCTGTGGTGCATGCTGGGACTTGACTTCGCGTGCCCCGGCAAGTGCCGCGTCCATGGTGTCGAGCAAAAAGAGCCGGCCACGACGGGCCTGCTCCATCGCCTCGCGCATGATCGTCGAGGTGATGCCACCGATCTTGATGTCCATCTGCAACGCGGTAATGCCCTCGCGGGTACCCGCGACCTTAAAGTCCATGTCGCCGTAATGATCTTCAGCCCCGGCGATGTCGGTC
>CAZZYO010000234.1:0-2089 GCA_964658255.1 Candidatus Babeliales bacterium | reverse complement strand
TCGCCCTGGCCGCCATCGTCACCTGGTGGACCTGATTGAGTCTGGAGCCTAGAGCGTGATCATCTTTGAATGAATCGCGGGGGGATTCCGGCGCGGGTGGTTTTCTGATTCTCATGTTCGTTTTCAATGCTGCAGGTCGCGAGTGTCCGCCGCGTGCAGCGGTGTCCGGCTGATTGGGTTGCACAGGGGAGGACGCGGCGGCGCAAGACGACGGTTGATCAGACTCTGATGCGCGGGTTGGTTACCGCAGGACCGGTGTTCGTCTTGGGCCTTCCTCTGTCTCAATGTCGCGGGTTGGTGCCGCCGAATCAGATCGAGGGTTGCCCTGACCTGCCACCGCGCCCACCCCTGTGCAACGGGGACCTTCGCCTTCTTCCTTCTTCCCGGTTGCCGCGTTCTCGCTTGGGCAGAAACAGACCTATGCGGGCGTGATGGCGGGCTGCGCCATGCGGGCGATGGCCCAGACGAATGCTGCCATCTCGCGGGCGATCGCGATCACGATGACATTCTGCGGTTTGCCGGTTTTCTGCAGGCGCCGGTAGCGGGTACACAGGCGGACCTGTGCTTTCCAGGCGGCGGCCCGGATCGCCTCGGGCAGCCCCTCGTTGCGCCGGGTGATGTCCTCGCCCATGCGAGCCGGAAGCCGGTAAGTCCACGCTCCTTCGACCAGCCCGCGGCGGGCCCGGATGTTGCCGGCCTTGGTGATATTGCCGCGGGCGACCTTGCGCCCCGACGAGTGCTCCTTGGGAACCAAGCCGAGCCATGCCATCAGCTGCCGTGGTGAGGTGAACCGGCTAAAGTCGCCGATCTCGGCCACCAAGGTCACGGCAGACAGCAGTGCCACGCCCCGCATCGCCTGGATGGCGGTGACCACGCCGGCCAGCGACCAGGCTGGCAGCAGCCTGCGGATGGCGTCCTCATGACGGGTCTGCCGGGCACAGGCCACTTCCATGCGCTGGATCAGCTCCTCGAATACGATCTGTTCGGCAGGATGGGAGAAGCTCTGCCGGGCCAGCCAGGCTCGATGCGCCCGGGTCCAGTGCTGACGCGTAGGCATAGAACGGTCGTGACGCAGCAGAAAGGACAGTACCAACTGGCGAGAGCGCCGGACCTCCTGCATCGCGGTCTGGCGCCCGCGGATCAGCTCGCGCATGGCCTCGTGATCGGCATCGGGCACCCACACGCCTTGCAGCTCTCCGGCGCGGAACAGCGACGCCAGCATCGTCGCGTCCCGGCGGTCCGTCTTGATGTGCCCGCCTGGCTTAGTCGGGATCAAAGAGGGCGCGATCACCAGGCAGGGATGGCCCAACGCCAGGATCTGCCGGTATAGCCCATAGCCGCACGGACCAGCTTCGTAGCAGAAGCTCAGCACCGGGTGCTTGGCCGCGAGTTTCGTCACCAGCTTGCGCACCGCCTCGGCCTGGTTCGGGATCGTGCCCCAGAACCGCACCTCCCCGCGCAAGCCGCCGTCTGCAATGGCCACCGCCAGCGTGTCCTTGCTGTTGTCGAACGCCACGTATGTCGTCGTATGCTCCGCCACGGCTCGTCCCCCATGCTTGAGGCTCTGGACCGCCAATCGGTCCAACCCTCGACCCAGCATGACAAGGGACGAGCCACCAAGGACCACGAACATGCGGTCTCAAGATGCTGGCTGGGTAGGAGGCCAGCAGCCCATGGTCCGACCGTATTCCGATGATTTGCGTAAGCGTGTGGTGGCCTCGGTGAGTGCCGGTCGGAGCTGCCGGATGACGGCCGCATTGTTCGGCGTGGGAGTGGCCACCGTGGTGCGATGGTCGCGGCGGCACCGGAGCACCGGCAATTGCGCCGCGTTGCCGATGGGCGGGCGGCGACGTCTGCTTCTGCTGCCGCAACGGGACTGGTTGCTGGCCCGCATCGCGGCCGCGCCCGACCTCACGGTGCGCGCCATCCGCGCCGAACTGCTGGAGCGTGGCATCAAGATCAGCTACGGGGCGGTCTGGTCGTTTCTCGCCGCCGAGGGGCTCACCTTCAAAAAAAACCTTGCACGCCGCCGAGCAGGAGCGCCCCGACGTCGCCCGCAAGCGCGCCTTCTGGAAACGATATCAGGGCC
>CAZZYO010000233.1:0-2184 GCA_964658255.1 Candidatus Babeliales bacterium | reverse complement strand
TTATCACCAACGCTCGCTGGCGTGAGGGCATGAGCACCTCGCTCCGCGCCGGCCTTTCAGCGCTCGCGGACTTCCAGCCAGAGGCCGTGCTGGTGCTGGTCGCTGACCAGGCGCGGCTTACCGCAGGCTCCCTGCGCCTGCTGCTCGACGCGCACGCCGCCGCTGGTACCCCGATCACAGCAGCCCGCTACTCTGGGCAGATGGGTGTTCCCGCTATCTTTCACGCGAAGCTGTTCCAGGAACTCGCCGGACTTACCGGCGACCAGGGTGCACGAAGGCTCATGGATCCGGCGCGGACGACCGCGGTCGACCTTCCTGAAGCTGCATTCGATCTTGACACTCCGGAGGACCTTGCCGAGATCGAGAGGTCTCGAAGTTTCGTATCATGAGGGAAGCATGAGTTTCCCGATCAAGACGTGTGCGCTTTGCTCTGAAGAGTTTGAACTGAAGCCTGATAAGCCGGGCTTTGCCAACCGCTGCCCGGAGTGCAGCGCGCCGGATGCAAGCGTGACCAGTGGCGCAGAACGCATGGATGCAACCGAGCGCAAGGCTGCCGCGGAGGCCAACGAGGCTCGCCGCCACGCCATCCGCGACCTGCTCTACCGCAAGGACAGCTAAAGCCCGCGCGCTGTGCCTACAATAGAACGGAACGACCCGGGAGAATGACGAAGGCAATGGCACACATGGTGTACTGCGCGCGCTACAAGCAGGAGATGGAAGGGCTCGAAGAGCCGCCCTTTGACTCCGATTTCGGCCACAAGGTCTACAACAATGTCTCGCGCAAGGCCTGGGGTGAGTGGGTCGAGCACCAGAAGATGCTGTTGAACGAGTATCGCCTGCAGCCCTGGACCCCGCAGGCGCAGGAGTTCCTGGTCGAGCAGATGCAAAGCTACTTCTTCGGCGAAGGATCGAACCTGCCGCAGGACTACGTGCCGCCCTCGCACTGAGCGGTTGAAGGTGCGGGAGAGCGCGTGCTGGCCGAGGCGCGCAAACGTTCGCCGCGCCCCTGCCTCTCGTGTACACTTCTCTCTGGAGACTCGCCTGTCGGGACGTGGCTCAGCCTGGTAGAGCACTCGCTTGGGGTGCGAGGGGTCGGCAGTTCAAATCTGCCCGTCCCGACCATCTGACAGGCGGCTTCCTCCACACCCACATACACGCAGTATGAACGCGCACCGGGCTCACGGCCGGGAAACCAGGGCTTTGGCACACGGCTAGTACTTTGCCGTCGCTTGAGTGCGAGGAGTACCCGCCCTGCGCTTTGACCTCGTCAGCAGCTTCATAAAAGCTCAATTTAAGACGTCGTAGGCTACCGCCTTGACCGTACCTTCATGAGCGAAGCAGATGGCGCGGGGCAGGACAGACCGGGCATGGCACCGGCCACTGTTCCAGGTAAGACTTTGCCAACGAGTCAAGGCATACAGCTTGCTGGTGAGAGCCTGGTTCTTCTTCAAGGATGCTGCATACGTATGCGATACCCGGGGGACGGTACCTTTGTTCGCCCGGCAGGGTTCTGCCCTACTCTGAGGCAGACGAGAGGGACTTCACGATCTGGCTGGACTTGGGCAGGAGCTTCACAGACGAGCGGCTTGCGTAGAAGCGTTCCCTGCAATTGCGGCAGCGGATTGGCAGCTTGAAGATCAGCCGCTGCCAACGATCCTCGGGCCGAAGGCGGGAAGCCTGAAGGTCAGTCGAATAGCAGGTGGGGCAGTGAGGCGGCGGGGATGTCGTGTCGGTCATCGGCTCTCCATTGTCTGCGCTGTTACTCTAAAGGCACTGGTCGCCTGTGCATATCTTACTGCCTCGTAGTCGATTTCACGCTAATGTAGGAGACAGCAGAGTTACGCGAGGCGAGCAATGGTCTGGGACGTTTCCTTTACGTGTGACATCTGCGGGAAGACAAAAGGCGAGGCCAATCACTGGTGGATGGCCTCACTCGGGCCATTGCCGTGCTTCGAGGGCGACGAGCGCACCCTGCGCTTTACGCTGATGCGGTGGAATGCCACGGAGTCCCGCAACGCTGAGATCTACCACCTTTGCGGACAGGGCTGCGCCATGCATGCAGCCGAGCGGTATATGAATGAAGGCGCCATTGACCCCGACGCGCGCTCGCTCAGTTAGCAATCTCGCGCGTTCGCGCCGGCACGGGCACCTTGCAGCCTAACTAACTATTCAGGCTCATGTTCA
>CAZZYO010000232.1:0-2205 GCA_964658255.1 Candidatus Babeliales bacterium | reverse complement strand
CAACGATCGTCTCGAAGCTCATGCCATCGGCACCGAGCGAGCGAGCGAGGAACTCAAGTTCTGCCGCGACCTCCCGCTCCGGGATGCTGGCCTCGATGTGCGGCAGAACCAGGTCGAACAGGCGGCAGCCCAGCAGGGCTGCTGCTTCCATGCGGGCCAGCTCGTCCTCGTCCTTAATCTCCCGCAGGGTGCGCACCGGCCAGGGGCTCGCCGGGCGAAAGTAGCGCCGGGCTGCGGTCTTGCCCAGCACGTCTGCGAGGGCAGCCTCCATCCGGCCAAGTGTCGCCACAGTGGTCGCGTCGCCGTCGTAGTGCGCAGCCGATGCTCCGGCTCTCTGGAGCCACTGGCAGGCCTCGGCAACCACCAGCTTGCGGATAGCCACCCGCACACCCGCTCCCCGCACCTGCTCCCGCGCCTGACCGGTGTAGCGCCCATCGGTAAACAACGCGGCCCGGTTTGCCATGACCGCGAGCGCCGCGTTTGAACCCGTGAAGCCGCACAGGTAGCGCACGTCCGCGAGCTGGGTGATCAGCAGGGCCTCAAGGCCACCCTTCGCCATTGCTTGCCGCACACGCCGCAGACGGTTCTTACAGTTCATCTTCCTGTTCATTCCCTTTCACGTGAAGCACCTCTGACTACGCCGCACCCGCGACGGTGCATCGGCTGCCGGAGCAATGCTTCGTATCTGACGATAAACCACCCCTCTGCCAGCAGCGACGCGGGACGCACTGCGGGCAACCTTGCACTGCCCGCGCTCAGAAAAAGTCCGACCCAGTCGCAGGTTACTTGGGAGTTCCCGTGACACAGCCGAAAAGTCAACCCGAACCAGAACTATGCATCCGACTCTGGGTCCATATGAGCGAAACCGAACAAGGCGCAGGTAGCAGCGGACCGGGCCTCGGCAAGGATGAAAGAAAGGGTAAAGCCATGCAGACACAGAAGACACATTCGATCACTCTCTTTCGTGAGGCCGCGGCGCGTCAGGCTGCCGGGCAGATTACGAAGTTTGGCCGCCAGGCGGTCGCCTCTGCGTTGATGTTGTTCCTGGTACCTCTCTCGATTGGAGATGTGTACGCGTTTGGTCAGGACGCGCCACCACCGCCACCGGACTACAACGGTCAGGGCTCTGCCTACCAGCCCATGGAACCGGAGGACCTGAATCGGCTCGTGGCGCCAATCGCGCTTTACCCCGATTCGCTCGTTGCGCAGACGCTGGCCGCGTCCACCTACCCAGCTCAGGTTGCGAGCGCGGAGCAGTTCGTGCAGCAGTCCGGCGGCGCGCCGCCTGAGCAGCTTGCGCAGATGGCCGACCAGCAGCCCTGGGATCCGAGCGTCAAGGCTCTCACTGCCTTTCCGCAGGTGCTGCAGAACCTGAACCAGAACATGCAGTGGACCACGCAGCTTGGCAACGCCTACTACAACCAGCCGCAGGATGTGATGACTGCCGTGCAGGTGATGCGTGACCGCGCCTATCGGGCCGGCAACCTGCGCCGTACCGAGCAGCTGAACGTGGTCTACAACCCGGGCGCGATCGTCATCGAGCCGGTCAGCCCTGAGGTGGTCTATGTCCCGTACTACAACCCGTGGGTGGTCTACGGGCCACCGGTCGCACCCTGGGGCTACTACCACTACTATGGCCCGCCTCGTAGTGTCGGCTTCGGCGTCGGGCTGGCGATCGGCTTTGGCGTAGGGATCGCCGTTGGGGCGTTCACGCACTTTGGCTGGGGCTACCACAGCTGGGCACCGAACTGGGGCGCGCGGACGGTGGTCTACAACCACAACACGTATATCTCGAACAGCGTGACGGTGGTCAACCACGGCAACTATGGGGGCTTTGACCGCAATCCGCAGGCGCGGGCATTCAATCGCGGCGAGTCGGTACGCTTTGCGAACGTGAACCACACCACGATCAACAACGTGTCCGTGAATCGCACGAACATGAATAACATCAATCGCACAAACGTGAACAATAACAACTTCAATCGCACAAACGTGAACAACGGCGGCATGAACCCTGGCCGGCCTGGCGCACAGCCGGGGAACTTCAATCCCCGGACGCAGCAAAACTTCAATCGTGGCCCGCAGGCTGGAACGCAGCCCGGCCAGTTGAATAGTGCGCGGCCAACGCAAACCAACGCTGGTCAGTTCAACAATGAGCGGCAGGGTGGGCAGCGGGCGCAGATGGGGCAACCCAATGGTCGCCCG
>CAZZYO010000231.1:0-2246 GCA_964658255.1 Candidatus Babeliales bacterium | reverse complement strand
CTGGTTCGCGGTGGTTATGCCGTTGGCTACGCCGCCGTTCGCGAGCGGTGAGGTGTTGTTGATCGAGACGATGGTCGGCGTGACCGCAGCGTAGGTGATGGTGCCGATGTCGGCGAGGGGAATCAGGTTCCCTGAAGCGTCGAAGATCTGGGTGTTCGCAGACAGGGCAATGGTGCCCTGGACGTTCTGCCCGACGCAGCTACCGCCTGTGGTGGCCGGATCCGGAATGACAATCGATGAGATCGCCGGGTGCACGTAGACATTCACCGGGTTGCTGGAGACACCCCCAATGCTTGCCGTGAGCTGTGCGACGCCGGACCCGGAGGGCGGTGTGCAGATGGTGAAGTCCGGGATACCGCCCGGGCTGAGCCGGTTCCAGGTGCCAGCGCAGATAGAACCTGTGGCCGGATTGATGTCGGCCAGGTTAAGGTTTGACGTGCCGTAGGTGGCCGCCCCCGTGCTCAGCTGGGTGGAACGGCAGTTGGACGCGGTCGCTGTGCCTGCCTGGGCGACCTGCCCATAGGCCAGGGAGATACCCGTTGTGCCGCCAGTCAAGCTCACCGTATAGATATCGGTTAGCTTGGCGCCGTAGCCTGCGTTGTTGCAGTAGTTATCTACCTTGGTGGTGCAGCCCGTAATGGAGAGGCCGACCGGGAACGAGAACATAAGTAAAACAATCAGGGTGTAAAACCGCTGCATGAAACCTCCCCGCCTGCCTGGTATGGGGCGCAGACGGTTGCCAACACTCAACTGACGGATAGAACGCGAAACAGGAGTGGGCCGCTCTGAGAAGTTTACATGAGGGCCTGATGCAAAGGTCGAAGACCCCCCCTGCGCGGGAAGCGGCACCTGCGGTGCGGCAGGCGCTGCTTCGCGGCAAAAGCAAATGCCGCCACGTTTCACTTGGTACGGCAGTAGCTTTTGGCGCCCAAGCGCGCCCGGTATTTCCCCACGAAGTGGGCATCTCCCGCATAGGGGAGCCTCCGCTGTTACTGCAGGTGGGTGTCAAACCAGCTGACGGCACGGGTGATGACGTCGCGGCGGTGGGCGGGATCGACGAAGCCATGGCCTTCGTTGGGGTAGACAACAAGCTGGGTGTCGACGCCTTCTGCTTTAAGGGCGTGCCAGAACTCAAAGGATTGTGGGGCTGGGCATTCGCCGTCCCGGTCGCCGACGACGACCAGCGTAGGCGTTTTGACCTGCTTGATGTAGTTGATTGCGGAGCTCTTCGCGTAGACCGCGGGATCGTTATAGACGGTGGCACCGAAGAACGGGGTCATCCATTGATCGATCGAGTTCTCCCCGTAGTAGGAGAGCCAGTTGCTGATGCCGGCACCGGCGACTGCGGCGTGAAAGCGGTTGGTCTGCGTGACCCCGAACATAGTCATGAAGCCACCGTAAGACCAGCCGGTCAGCCCTAACCGGCGATCGTCAACGGCAGGAATTTGCTTCTCAACAGCATCGACGCCGGCGAGTATGTCGTGGAGGTCGCCATAGCCGAAGTCTTTGCGGTTAGCGGCAGTGAACGCTTCGCCTTCCCCATAGGAGCCGCGAGGGTTGGCCTCGAGAACGAAGTAGCCGAGGGCAGAGAAAGGTGCGGCGCCGAAGCCTGAGCCGGGCCAGCGCGGCGTCACTGCTGAGGAGGGACCACCGTGGACCATGACGACCATGGGGTACTTCTTCGCAGGATCGTAGTTGGCCGGGTAGAAGAGCCAGCCCTGAACCTTGTAGCCGTCGTCGGTCCAGCGAAGGTTTTCGGTCTTGCCCCAGGCGGGATGCTGATCGCTGTTGAGGTGGGTGATAGCGGGAAGCAGCTGCCGGGTGAGCGGCCCGGCGTAGACCTCGGGCGCTTGCTGGTAGCTGGAGGCGGCCCAGGCCGCGGTTGACCCGTTGGCCGAGACAGCAAACGAGCCGGCGAGGCGTCCATCACCGACCGAATAAGGAACGGTCTGGATCTCGTGGTGCTTGGCCGTGGTGTCGGTGGCGTCGAGAGGCGGCAGAGTCATGGCGTCAATCTCTTCTTCGCCGGCGTCGATGGCGGTAGCAAGCAGGGTGCCGGTCGGTAGCCAGTTGATCCACTGGAAGGAGACATGGGTACCCGGGGTGGTGTTTACCGGCGGGCGAGAGCCATCGGCAGCAATGGTGTAAAGGTCGCCACCAGTCGCTCCCTGGTCGGACATGAGGCCGCCGATGAAGGCGATTTGTTTGCTGTCGGGCGACCAGCGGGGGACAGCGATCTGGAGTCC
>CAZZYO010000230.1:0-2275 GCA_964658255.1 Candidatus Babeliales bacterium | reverse complement strand
CACCTCCACCACAACGAGCGGCCTGACGCTGAACAATCTCGCTCATCTCAACTCGTCGAACTTTGCGGTGACGATTGGGGCGGCCGCGGTGAACCTGCTGCTCTCGGATACAGATACGCGCATCCTGCAGAACCCGCGGCTGCGCGCGTCGGATAACCAGAAATCCTCGCTCAAGATCGGCGAGAAGCTGCCTGTCGCCACCGGCTCCTACCAGGCTGGCGTCGCGACTGCTGTGACCAGCTCGCTTGTGAACACGCAGTTCCAGTACCTCGACGTCGGAGTCAACATCGACATGACGCCAACCGTGCACTACGACCGCGATGTCTCGCTCAAGATGAAGATCGAGGTTTCGGCTCAGAATGGTACCTCCGATCTGGGTGGCATCTCCGAGCCCATCATTACCCAGCGAACGGTCGATGAAGTGATCCGGCTGCGCGAGGGCGAGGCGTCGATCTTGAGCGGCATCCTGCAGCACCAGATCACCAACTCGATAAGCGGCACTCCCGGGCTGGGTGAGCTGCCGATCCTCAAGTACCTGTTCAGCAGCCGGACGCATGAGGTCACCGACGACGAGATTGTCTTTCTGCTGATCCCCCATGTGGTGCGCGCGGCTGATATCAGCCCGCTCAACCTGCGGCAACTCGACACGGGCACGACCAACTCGATCGAGTTGCGGCACCTGCGCGCGGTGCAGGAGGAAGATCAGCCTTCCGCTCAAGGCACCTCTACCAACGTGCCCAACCTGAACGCGACAAGCCCCGGCGCACAGGTCGGCATGCAGCAGGCAACGGTCGGCCGGGCGGCGAGTGCGCCATCCAGCTCCGCGACCACGACCAATGCCTCTGCTGCGGCTGCGGACGCGATTGCAGGGATGAAGCAGCAACAGGCGGCGTCCACCTCGCCTGTTGCCCTCCAGCTTGTGCCCTCAAACATCAAGCAGGCGGTGGGCGGGACCTTCAAGGTCATGGTCATGATGACCGGCGGCGTCGACAGCTACTCGGCCTGGACCGCGATGCAGTATGACGCAACCAAGCTGAACCTGGTCAACGTCGATGTAGGCGACCTGCTCGGCAAGGACGGTCAACCAGTGGCGCTCGTACATCGCGATGATGGCGGCGGCAATGTGGCTATTTCTGCCTCGCGCCCGCCGGGCGTGGCTGGGATTACCGGCGCGGGCACGGTGTGCACGATGACCTTCCAGGCCAAGGCCGAGGGGAATGCGTCGATCTCGCTCAGTCGCCCCGTGGTGCGCAACAGCAAGCAGCAGCAGCTTGAGGCCTCCGGCTCACAGGCGGTGGTACACATTCAGTGATGGCAAGTTGCGCAGGACGTGCGGGCTCGCCTCGGTTCCGTTTCCTGAGCGGGCTTCGGGTCTGGTTTCAAGACCAGCGTAGGAGCGGCGAAGCAGGTGTCACGCTTGTCGAGCTGATCGTGACCGTCGCCATCCTCGCGATCCTTGCCTCGGCCGCCTTGCCGATCACCCGCTTCGAGCGCAAGCGACAGAAGGAGCGCGAGCTGCGCCAGGATCTTTGGACGATGCGCGGCGCGATCGACCGCTACAAGGATGCAGCCGACAAGAACGCCTTTATCACCAAGCTCGACAGCATGGGCTACCCGCCTGATCTACAAACCCTGGTGACGGGCGTCGATGTACAGGGCAAAAAGGTCAAGTTCCTACGCCGCATCCCGGTTGACCCAATGACAGGCAAGGATGACTGGGGCATGCGCTCGATGCAGGACGATCCCCAAAGCGACTCCTTTGGCGGCCAGAACTTATTTGATGTTTACAGCAAGTCAACGGGCACAGCGCTCGATGGGACCAAGTATGCGACCTGGTAGATGCAAGGGCAGGCGGGGCGGCCGCGCGTGCGAGCAGGGATTCACACTCGTCGAGCTGATGATCGTTATGCTGATTATCGGGGTGCTCGCCGCGATCGCCATTCCGAGCTACATTTCGTCGCTCCGTGCAGCGCGCGAAGCAGTGCTGCGCGAGGACCTGCACGTGATGCGAGCGGCGATAGACTCTTACACCATGGACAAGGAAAAGGCGCCGGAGTCGCTCGACGACCTGGTGCAATCCGGCTACCTGAAGGTCATCCCGAGTGATCCGATGACCCACTCGAGCACGACGTGGAATACGGTCACCGACGACGCATTGATGAGCGTTGACCAGACGGCGCCCGGAGTAGGGGATGTGCATTCAGGGTCAGGCGACAACGGGAGCGATGGGCAGCCCTATAGCAGCTGGTAGCGACGGGTCAACGCCCAACGTACG
>CAZZYO010000229.1:0-2287 GCA_964658255.1 Candidatus Babeliales bacterium | reverse complement strand
GCCGGTCACAGCGCGCGTCGCGACTTCTCCTCCCCCAAGCGGATCAGACAGAAGTTTTGTCACCGCCCCCGCACACGGTGGTGAAAGACTAGGGGCGCATGCCTGCATCGCAGCCACACTCTGCCGTAGAAGCGAGCGAGCCTGCGAGCGAGCACGAGCTCGCCACGAGCGCAGTACGCAAGGCCAGCTGGCACTTGCTGCCCCTGCTCGCAGTGGGGTATGGGGTCGCCTTTATGGACCGGGCCAACATCAGCTTTGCCGCGCTCGAGATGAACCGCGACCTTCACTTCAGCGCGACCACCTATGGACTGGGCGCGGGGCTGTTCTTCCTCAGCTACGCCTTGTGCGAGATCCCGTCCAACCTGCTGCTGCTTCGCTACGGCGCCAGGCGATGGCTGGCACGCATCATGTTCACCTGGGGCGTGCTGGCCATTGGCATGATGTGGGTCCGCACACCGCTCCAGTTCTACGTCGTGCGCTTTCTGCTGGGCATGGCCGAGGCCGGCTTCTTCCCCGGCGTCATCTTCTATCTCATGCAGTGGTTCCCGCCGAACATGCGGGCGCGGGCGGTCAGCCGCTTCTACTGTTCGCTGCCGCTCAGCTCAGTGGTGATGGGCGCGCTGGCAGGCAGCCTGCTCAACCTGCAGGGGCGGCTTGGTCTCGCCGGGTGGCAGTGGCTCTTCCTGGTTGAGGGTTTGCCCGCGTTGATACTCTCGGCCATCTTTCTCCGCTCGCTGCCAGACACGCCTGCTGACGCTGCCTGGCTGACAATGGCAGAAGCTGCATGGCTCGCTGGGCAGGTAGGAGCTGACGCTTCGGTGCATCACGCGCCGGGCTCCAGGTCAACGCACAGCAGACAAGCTCTGGCCTCGCTTGGCGACTCGCGCGTTTGGGTGCTTGGCCTGTTGATGCTCTGCATGCTCACCTGTACCTACGGGTTCGCCTTCTCCGCGCCTGCCATCCTCAAGGGGCTGACCGGCTGGACGACGAGCCGCGTAGGCTTCCTGATCGCGGCGATCAACGTTGCAGGGGCGGCCGCCATGCTCCTGAACGCGGAGCACTCTGACCGTTCCCGCGAGCGAGTCCGCCACGTGGTCCTGCCTTTTGTCGCGATGGCCGCCTGCTTTTTGCTGGGCGGGGCATCGAGCCTGCCGTGGCTTGCGGTGCCGAGCCTTGCAGCCGTGGTGATCCTGAACAGCGCGCTCCAGGGGCCGCTGCTGGCCACGCCTTCGCTCTTCCTCAAGGGCAGCCAGGCTGCAGCAGGCTTTGCAGCCATGAACATGATCGCCATGCTCGGCGGCTTTATCGGTCCCTATTGGATGGGCCTGGCGCGCGACCTGACGGGCAACTACCAGCGCGGGCTGCTCACGCTGGCCGTCCCGAGCATGGCCGCGGGTATGATCCTGTTCGGGATGCGGAACCGCCTGAAGCAGACCCCGGGTCAGCCGCAGTAAGGCTCGAGGGTGCACGCGAACACAGGCGCTCATATCTGCGCTCGAGCACTCAGTAGCTTAAACGCCCCGAACTCTGCGCCCACGCCGTAAAGGTTGCGGCCGCTTCTTCTCGCAGCAGCGACGAGCAGGGAATCGAGCGCTGGTTCAGCTCCGCGCGTACCTCCTGGTACAGGCGTGCATCGTCAAAGCCTGCATTGGCCGCGTCCTCAGCCGTCGCACCCTGGTAGATCGCGTCGAGCCGGGCCCAGTAGATTGCGGCTAGGCACATGGGGCACGGCTCGCAGCTGGTATAGATCGCGCAGCCTTCCAGGCTGAAGCTACCCAGCTTCTGACAGGCCGCGCGGATGGCCACCACTTCAGCATGCGCTGTTGGATCTAGCGTAGCCGTCACGCGATTGGCTGCCTCTGCTACTACTTTGTCCCCACGTACAATCACTGCGCCGAAGGGGCCGCCGGCACCCGAGCGGACATTCTCCACCGCAAGCTCGAATGCCCGCCGCATCCACAGCCGCTGCTGAAGCTCGTGCTCTGCCGTGGTCCTGACAACGTCGTCGCTGGGGGTGGATGGGCCCGTCATCGGCGCTCTCCTGCATGCGTCCAAGGTGTCTTGCTTGCGCACCCTTATCCTAGCCCGCCATCTTCTAGTGTGAAGGCGATGCGAGAGCAACTTCGTACACTCCGCGCTATCACGTCTCCTGATGCAGCGCCGCACCTTTGCTTATAAGTACCCCCCGCCCGGTTGAGATAGCCGCGCCGTCACCGCGGTTTCTAGCTTGCTGGAAACGGTCCGACGGCTGGGCCAGTAAGTGCAAGCGATTCATCTGCGATAAGCG
>CAZZYO010000228.1:0-2301 GCA_964658255.1 Candidatus Babeliales bacterium | reverse complement strand
GTACATAAACACAGTCTAAACTCGATGTCTCCCTTCGGTGTTTCCGTGGTCGACCGTCTGGACGCGCTGACGCTGACGCTGACGTTGCCCCTGACGCTCGACGTGCCAGCACAGATCGGCGGCAGGCACAGCGTGGCGCCGACACCCGCGCGTTGCGCGCATTGCGGTCAGCGTCGCCCTTGTCAGGTGGCGAAACCGCAAGATCGTCGTCTTGTCCCGTCTGCACGGAAAACGGCGGACGGCCCGTCTTGCTCCTGGCTGGGTGCGGCTCAACAATCGCCACCAGCTCGCCCCACGGAACCACCCGCTCCACCTGCTCGATGAACGCGCGCTTGCGCATCTTCTTTGTCGACAGGTTCAACCCAAGACCCGTCTGCTCATGCCTCGGCCAATGCCGGGGACGTGCCGAACGAGCGGGTTTGCAGATGATCCCTTTACGGAATGACCTCGTATGCGCACGATGACCACCGACGACCCATTTCCGATGTTGAAGCAGAAGCTTCGTCTGCTGGCTGCCAGCACAGCCGCGACAGCAGCAGCGCTCCTTCCCGCTCAGGCCGGTGCCGGAGAGCTGGACGCCTGCCACGCGGCAGCGGGTCAGCTCATCGTGGGCCACGTCACCGCACCGCCGAAGTTCGTCCACGGCATGTTCAAGAAGGGCGTCGAACTGTCTGAACCGCCCCGGGTTTGAACTGACCCCCAGAAGTTGGACGGTCACAATTTCGCCGATCAAACGGCACTTCTCAGCCGGTACCCCACCGGACTGAGTGCATGCAATCCGAGCTTGATGCGCTCGTGGTTGTAGTAGTGCACGTAATCATGCACCCCCGCTTCGAGCGCATCAACACTGCTGGGTGCCGCAAGATGGAAGTACTCGGCCTTCAGGGTGCCGAAGAAACTCTCGATCACCGCGTTGTCAAAGCAGTTGCCCTTGCGGCTCATGCTTTGCTTGACGCCGTGCCGCGCGAGCATCGCCCGGTAGGGCTGCATCTTGTAGTGCCAGCCTTGGTCCGAGTGCACGATCAGTTCAGCGGTGCACCTCGTTCGCAAAAGCGCTGCCTCAAGCGTACTGGAGACCAGCTCGAAGACCGGACTCCTCGCCATGCGGTACGAGACAATCTCCCCGTTGAACAGGTCCATGCAGGCCGACAGGTAGAGCTTTCCGCCATTCACATTGAACTCGGTGACATCGGTCGCCCACTTCTGGTTTGGCGCGCTCGCGAAGAAGTCGCGCTTCAGAACGTTGGGCACGTGCGCATCGCTCATGCCCGGCAAACGTCGGGATCGCCTCTTCGCCCGGATCAACGCGCGCAGACCCATCTTCTGCATCAGACGCTGCACGCACTTGTGGTTGACCGGTTCCGCCGTTGAACTGCACAGCGTTGCCGTGATCCGCCGGTATCCGTAGCGGCCCTTGTGCTCGTCGTAGACGGTGCGGATCCTGGCCTCCATGGCGCTTTGCCGGTCGGCGCGCTGGGTGGCCTTGCATTGGTAGTAGAACGTGCTGCGGGCCAAGCCAGCTACCTGCAGTAGATCCGTCAGTTTATGGTGATGCCTCAACCCGGCAATCAGACGCGCTTTGTCGGCGCAGCTGACCTTTTCGACCGGATCAAGGCTTGCAATTTTTTTAGGTAAGCGACCTCCGTGCGCAGGCGCTCATTCTCTTCCTGCAGAGCTCGCGCCGCATCGGTGGCGACCATGTTCGACGGCGCTGTACAGCGTCGATCTGGCTTCATGTTGGCACGCTCTTCGTTTTCGCTGTCGAGAGCCAGCAGGCGACCTTGATCGAGATTGCGTCGCCAGACCACGACTTGGTTGGGATTGCGGATGTCATAAAGCGCCGCAACCTGGCGGCTGGAAAGCTGTTCGCGATCCTGATGGGACAGCACCTGCAGCTTGAACTCCGCACTGTACGAGCTGCGCTTGGGGCGCAACCCGTCGATGCCATGCAGGCGGTAGTGGCTCACCCACGTGCGGATCTTCTCCTCGGGCACCGACCACCGCCGAGCCAGAAGCTTCGCGCCGCCTTCGCCCGCCAGGAAGCTCTGGACGACTTCCAGCTTGAACTCCGTTTTGTACGTCTTCATGAAACCCCTTGAAGTTCGTCCAACTTCTGGGGGTCAGTTCAATCCCGGGGCGGTTCAGACGCTCGAGGAAGCAAATGACTGAGCGAGGGCAGGGCCGCTATCGACCTGTTGCGGTACGTTTGCTGTCTCGAGGCTCATGTACCGGTGTCATATCGGTGTACTCTAGCTGCGCGTTGGCCGATGGCTCAGCTGGCATTGCTGAGGAAATTGATGG
>CAZZYO010000227.1:0-2304 GCA_964658255.1 Candidatus Babeliales bacterium | reverse complement strand
CAGCAAATCTTTTCTGCTAGCCGAGGGCGTTCGCCTGCGGGCCGAGGGTACCTTCACCAACATCCTCAACCACACCAACCTCGCGGATCCGATCCTCGATGTGACCAGCCCCGCGTTCGGCACCATCACGCAGGCACGCGGATCAGACTTCGGCGGCAACCGCACGGGGCAGGTATCAATGAAGCTCGAGTTTTAGTGAATGGGTACGAGAGCAGAGGGAGTGCGTGACGGGATGTGGCGCGACTTGGAAGATGGTCGGGGAGAGAGGATTTGAACCTCCGACCCCCTGGTCCCGAACCAGGTGCTCTACCAGGCTGAGCCACTCCCCGAACTTCCGCGCGCTGCCCTTGCGCCTGGTGCCGTCCTGGTGGTCGGCACACCTGCATACACGCTTGGGCAGCCTTGAGTGTACCAGAACTGCCAGGCTCCTCGAGGCCGCCGAAGCTAGGCCACGTCACACAGCGCAACGGCCTGGCGCAAGGAGGTCAATGGATCGCGCGTGGGTAGAAACTCGTGCGCGACGTAGCCCTGGAATCCGCCGGCTGCAATGGCGCGCATCACCGGTGGCCACTGTACCTCCTGTGTGTCATCCAGTTCATGCCGTCCGGGTACGCCACCCGTGTGGTAGTGGCCGAACCATTGTCCATGCGCCTTGATCGTGGCGATCAGGTCCCCTTCCATGATCTGCATGTGGTAGATGTCGTAAAGCAGCTTCACGTGCGGCGAGCCAACCTCTTCGCAAACACGCACACCCCACGCGGAGTGGTCGGCCATGTAGTGAGGATGGTCCACCTTGCTGTTGAGCAACTCCAGGCAGATCGTGACGTTGTGATCCTCGGCCAGCTTCGCAAGCGGCTTCAATCCGGCGATCGTGTTGCGCGCGCCCTGATCATCGGTCAGGTCGGGCGAGCGCAGGCCCGAAAAGGTGATTACGCTCGGTACACCGGCCTTGGCTGCCAGCGGGATGTTCTTGGCGAGGCCCGCCTGGATCGCCGCATGGTTCTCTGTGCGATTGAGACCCTTGTCGATCTCGCCACCGTCGGCATAGCCCATGGCGCACACCAGGCCGTAGCGGGAAGGGATCTCGTACTCGGAAGGCTGCAGCAGGTCAATGGCCTTAAGGCCCATTGCTGCGGCAGCCTGGCACAACTGATCAAGCGGCATCTGCTTGTAGCACCAGCGCGCGACTGACTGGTGGATGCGGTTGTTTTGCGTCACCGGGACTCCACTTCCGACTCCACTTGCCTTGAGAGACATAGCGGCCGCGCCCGACCAGAGTGCACCGGTCGCCGCACTGCCAGCCAGCAGACTGCGACGCGTGAAGGACACCCGTCAGGCTGCCATGGCCGGCTGGAAGCCGTCACAGCCGCTTACCGGCGTGACCTTGAGGTGGAGACCGGATAGCTTCGGGTGGCCGCAATCATCAACGACATCCTCCGGCGCCTCGTGCGTCGACAGAATAGAAACAAGGTTGTGGCTCTTCTCGTGTCCCTCGCCAAAATGCGTACACAGACCACACTGACCTTCATGTACTGCGACCATGGTGAAACCTCCTGGTATGGAGAGTGAGAGAGCAGTTTCCGAGAAGCAAGTTGCCCGGGGCGCGGAAATACTTTCACCCTAAACACAACAAACGAATGCAGTTATCTCGGACCGATGTGGTCCTTGAATGTTGTTGTCGCGCTCCTCGGCGGTTCTGCGGAGGGTTACACTAGGACAGGCGAGGGAAACCATGAGCACCAGGATGCAACCTGCTACTTCGCACAAAGCCCTCGACCTGCGCGGCTGCCGCGTGCTTGATGGGGGTCTGGCGACCGAGCTCGAGCAGCGCGGCGTTTCGCTGGCCGGCCCACTCTGGTCTGCGCGTGCCTTGCGCGATGCGCCGGAGGCCATCCTGGCCGTGCATCGCGACTACCTCGAAGCAGGCGCCGACTGCCTGCTCACCGCAAGCTACCAGGCCTCCGCGCTCGGATATGCGGAGGCCTTTGCCCATGCCGAGAACGTGCCCGGCTTTGAGGTAGGCGCAGATCTCGACGAGCCGACCCCGGGCGGGTCAGGCTTCTATCCCGAGGCAGCAGTTGAGGTCGGGGCAGAGTTGCGCATTCTGGCTATGGCGCGGGCGGCCACGCGGGCGGCGTTGATCGCCTCGGTCAAACTCGCGCTTGAAGCCCGGGCATCCTGGCGGGCGGAGGGAAACACGCGGCCGGTGCTCGTGGCTGCCTCGCTTGGACCTTATGGCGCAGCCCTGCACAACGGGGCGGAGTTCCACGGCAACTATGGCGAGACCAGCTTTGCGGACCTGGT
>CAZZYO010000226.1:0-2309 GCA_964658255.1 Candidatus Babeliales bacterium | reverse complement strand
GTGAACGGCGCGGTCGCGAAGCTGGAGCACTATGGTCCGACCTTGGGACGGCCTTATGTGGACACGCTGATTGGTTCGAAGTACCCGAACATGAAAGAGCTTCGGGTGCAGCATCAAGGCAGACCCTACCGCATCCTGTTCGCCTTCGACCCTCGCCGGAATGCCTACCTCGTCCTGGGTGGTGACAAAACCGGCGACGCTAACTGGTACGTTGACGCTATCCGCCGCGCTGAAGCCATCTACGCTTTGCACCTGATCGAGATTGGAGAGTGAACCCGATGGCCACCAAATGGAAAGACGTTCGCAAACCGCTTTCACCGGACGCCGAGGAACGGATTCAGCAGGGCGTGAAGGAAGCGGCCGCAGTGATGACGCTTCACCAGCTCCGCGAAGCCCGGAGCCTGACTCAGGTCAATCTGGCCAAGGTGCTCCAGATCAACCAGGGGGCGGTTTCGAAGATGGAAAAGCGAGCGGATATGTACGTCTCGACTCTGCGTAATTTCATCCAGGCGATGGGTGGGCAGTTGCAGGTGAAAGCCATCTTCCCCGAGGGCGAGGTTCAAATCGACCAGTTCGAGAACGTGGCCGAATCGCACGACTCTCCCCTGGCCCCGGCACGATCCGCCTGAACTCGGCACTCAGTGCCTCGTAGGGAATTTCGTCCTGCGTTGTTGACTGGAATACTCGAATCGAAACCTCAGCAGCTTGCCTGAGTGCTTTTCTGCTCGATGGCGAAGGGTTTGGAGATAAGGCGCAGCCGTCTGGACGCCTCTAGCCTCATGGGAAAGGTTTGGTTTTTGCGGTTGCGTTTGTCGTGTCTGAATTCCACCGCTTCAGCACCACCAACTACAGGATATTAAGAACTACAGGAAACAACTACAGGTAACTACGTGCGAGCGTAAAGTGCTCATTCTGAACAACTTGATCGCTCAAAGCGATAGCGTTTCACCGTAGGGGCGATAGTGTTTCACCGTGGAAAAGTCAAAACTGGGCCAAATAGGCGATAGCGTTTCACCGTAGCGAAAAGCGGAAAACTCGGAAATCAGTTTGCGGCGCTGATCGCAGAACGGGACGGGAGAACGGTCATACCGTCCGATGTGAGCTCCAGTTTGAGTTCTGGATAGACGAGCTGGATCTTCTTCAATGCCAGTCGGACGTTCGTTCGGAACATTCTTATCTCGGTGTACTCGGCTCCCATCTGTGAGTGCAGAGCCTCCCAAGGAACGGTGCGTGGTCTCCGCGCCTTTGTCGCCACGAAGGCCGTGTAGGTGAGCCAGGCGTACAGGTCTAGCGCCAGGGGTGACCGCTTCAGCGCTCGAAGTGCCCGCAGGTCGACCGGCACGGAGGACAGCGTCACAGCTTCATAGAATTTCTCTCCAAGCTCGATCCAGCTCTCCCAAAGGTTTTCCTGGTCCGACTTGTTTGAGTCCCACCAGAACTCGGCGCTGGAAGATACGTCCATGTGCAGGTAGCGGCCATGGGTTTCAGTTTCGCTTTCGAAGCTGATACGGGCGTCAATCAGCCGGCGCATTTGCTCCTGGAGGCGCTTGGCATCCCCGCGCTTCCCTCCCCCGGTTCTCGGATTCAGACCGATCTCCCGCATGAAGTTGTCGAGGCTGTTGCCCAACCGAATGTGCCGGCTCTTCTTCCGCTTAGCCTCCGTCACGAGCCAGAAGAGGAAGAGCCTGGGAATCGAGCCATAGGGGTACATGGCCTTCCGCGTCTGCCGGTCGATGTGGGGCTGGATCACGAGTGTCAGATTCCCGTTCGTGCGGGTCCAGATCGGCGTGTCGCCTGGATCGCTGTGCGGCAATGTGCATTGCACGAGCTGCCGCGCCATGAACGCCGTCTCGGTCGCGTCTGGATTCTGTTTCATCTCCACGGCGGCATCGAGCAGGAGCTGATCTGCGGAGCTGGGGAGTCTGGGCTTGGGTCTCGGCAAGTGGCAGCCTAGGCTTTCTGGTTCTTCATGTATGCATGAAAACATGCAAGCATGAAATCGCTCACGGTTGGAAAGTCCATTTGAATGGCTGCTAGCTTTACGGCTTTGACATCCTCAGTAGGCCAGCGCACCTGTAGTGGCTCACGCTCGACCTTGGCTACGGTCTTGCCTCGTCTGGGCTCCTCAGTTGGTGAGGACTTCACCTGGGCCGCCTGTGGGACGGATGGCACGACGGCCAGCGTATCCGGGTTCAATTCAAGTGCCTTAGCCATGTGCGACTACCTCGCTGCCCTTCTGCATGTTTTCATGCAAGCATGATTTTATGTTTTTCCATAGTGCAGCGATTTCCTTGGCTGCCGCGCCTTTT
>CAZZYO010000225.1:0-2328 GCA_964658255.1 Candidatus Babeliales bacterium | reverse complement strand
GCTTGAGGTTCGCGATCCGCGAGGGCGGCCGGACCGTGGGCGCCGGGACGATTTCGGAGATCCTGAAGTAGGGACTGAGCGAGGCGGGCAGGCGCGCCGTCAGCGCAAGTCGGTGGTACAGGGTAAGGCAGGAGCGACCGCTGTGCGTTCGCTCCGCTCAGGTTGGCAGTGCGCGGTTGAGGGCAGAATGAAACACACGCCCCCTGGGTGCACTTTTGGCAGGCGATGGTTGTAGTTAGCTTTTGTCTGGCTTGGGTATCGTCGACGCTACTATGGGGAGCAGCAGGCCAACGGGCTAACCGCGTTTTCAGGTCGGCTGTAGCGCGGTCCGTGCGTTGCTCGGGCCGACAGGTAGTAGCTAGGAATCGAAGAAGTCTTCAGTTAGGATAAAAAGATGCGCGAGATTGTCACGTTACAGTGTGGTGAGTGTAAGGAGCGGAACTACTCGACAACCAAGAACAAGAAAACGACCACTGGCCGGCTCGAGTTCTCGAAGTTCTGTAACCGCTGCCGCAAGCACACCCCGCACAAGGAAACCAAGTAGCAGCTACCTGGTGCAGGCGGCATGCGTCGCCTGCGAAGGGTTGCTGAAAGATGCGTGCTGCATGCCGGCTTCAAGCGCAGGCGGCGGAGGCCGCAAAACACAGGGGCGTAAGCTCAATGGTTAAACTGTCGGTCTCCAAAACCGAACTTCTCGGTTCGAATCCGAGCGCCCCTGCCAATCACATAGAATAAGAGTCAGAAGAGCAGCCCAAGGTCCAACCGGCCAGGCTGCGGGAGTGGGCACGATGCCCGTTCAGGATCGGGAAAAGGGTATGGCGAAAGCAGTAGCACTGACCGGCGAGGCAGGCGAACCGCGGCAGGCAGGCAATCCGGCAGGAAGCCTGCTGGTACGCAGCCGGGAGTTTCTCGGTGACGTTCGCAGTGAGATGCATAAGGTCACCACGCCCTCGCGAGCCGAAGTACAGTCGACGACTACCGTGGTCATCGCAGCCGTGTTTGCCTTCGCGGCATTTTTTTACGTGGTCGATAGCGTGCTTGGCTTTGCGCTGAAGAGCGTACTGCACTGGCTGGGCGGCGCGCAGTAGGCGCTCGGAAAAGGGCAGACAGATGGCAGACGAGCTACAAAACGAGAGTGCAGGGCAGGGCGAAGCGATCGCGCCGGCAGCCGTGGCCGAGGGTACAGCCACCGCAGAAGGTGCAGAACAGCTTGAACCGCCTGCAAACGAGCGGTTCCGCTGGTACATCATCCACGCCTACTCCGGCTTCGAGCGGAAGGTCCGGGAGTCGATCGAGATTCGGGTGCAGGCATTTGGACTACAGAACAGGATCGGGCGCGTGATGATCCCGCTCGAGTCCGTCACCGAACTGGTCAACGGGAAGAAGAAGACAACCGAAAAGGTGTTTCTTCCCGGCTATGTGCTGGTGGAGATGGATCTCGATAACGACCTTTGGCATGTGATCAAGAACACGCCGCGCGTTACCGGCTTTCTTGGGACTGGAGATAAGCCGGTCTCGTTGAGCGAGGAAGAGGTTGGATCGATCCTCTTTCGGACCGACCACTCCAAAGCTGCGCCAACGCTCAAGATCAAGTTTGAGAAGAACGAGAACGTGCGCATCACCGAGGGACCATTTGCCAATTTCAATGGGGTTGTCGACGAGGTCAACGAGGATCGCCAGACGGTCAAGGTCATGGTCACCATCTTTGGCCGGTCCACGCCGGTCGAGCTTGAATTTGGCAAGGTAGAGAAGGTCGAAGCTTAGCTTTGAGCGCGGGTGCCGGAGTCTGTCCGACGCCCGTCCGGAACATTGCAGTAAGAAGAGGATGGAATCATGGCTGCACCGACAAAGAAAGTCCAGGGATACGTCAAGTTGCAGATTGTCGCCAACAAGGCGACGCCGGCGCCGCCGGTCGGTCCCGCCCTTGGCCAGGCCCAGGTCAACATCATGGAGTTCTGTAAGCAGTTCAACGCGCGCACGACCAACAAGGAGATGGAAGGCCTGGTGATCCCGGTCGTCATCACCGTGTACGCGGACCGTTCCTTTACGTTCGTGACCAAGACGCCGCCTGCTGCAGTGCTCCTCAAGAAGGCTGCCGGACTGGCCAAGGGGTCGGGCGTGCCGAACAAGACCAAGGTTGGCACAGTCACCGAGGCCCAGATCCGGGAGATAGCCACCCAGAAGATGCCCGATCTGAACGCTGCCTCGGTTGAAACGGCAATCAAGAGCATCAAGGGCACCGCGCGGTCGATGGGGCTGGACGTCGTAGCCTAGCTTTCGAACGGGGCAAGGTAGTAGATGGTAGGGACAGGGCAGCAGGGGCAACAG
>CAZZYO010000224.1:0-2361 GCA_964658255.1 Candidatus Babeliales bacterium | reverse complement strand
CATGGCGCGATACGGCCGGGGGCTGATCTGCCTCACTCTGACCGAAGAGCGTGCCGATTACCTGCGCCTCGGTCCAATGACCCAGGAAAACTCATCGCGCTTCGGCACCGCATTTACCGAGAGTGTCGAGGCGCGCGAAGGCGTCACCACCGGCATCTCCGCAAGCGACCGCGCCCACACGATTCGCGTTGCGATCAACGCCGGCTCCACAGCGGCCGACCTTGCGCGCCCGGGCCATGTCTTCCCCCTGCGCGCACGCAAGGGCGGCGTGCTGGTGCGGGCCGGGCAAACCGAGGCCTCCGTCGACCTGGCGCGCATGGCCGGGCTCGTCGCCGCAGGGGTGATCTGCGAGATCATGAACGATGACGGCACCATGGCCCGGGTGCCGGATCTGGTCGAATTTTGCCGGCTGCACGGACTCAAGATGCTCACCGTGGCCGAGCTGATTCGGTACCGCCTCCTGCATGAGCGATCGATTGTTCGCGCGGCCGAGTCCACGCTCCCGACAGCGCACGGAGACTTTCGCCTGATCGCTTACGAGAGCGAGACAGACCAGTTGCAAAGCCACGTTGCACTGGTGATGGGTGACGTATCGCAAGAAGGCACTGGCACGGGTTCAGCCGAGCCGGTGCTGGTGCGCGTGCACACTCACTGCCTGGCGGGTGAGGTCTTCGGGTCAACCCTCTGCGATTGCGGCGTGAGCGTCGGGCGGTCGCTGCGCGCCATCGCCGAAGCCGGGCGTGGCGCCCTGATCTACCTGCACAATGGTGGACGCGGCTTCGAGGTGGACCGAGCCGCCCCGCGCCCGCAGATCCTGCTGCACCGGGTGGCACACCGTGAGCCTCGAAGCCCAGCCGAGACGCACGACGACCGCCATCAGAGAATCCTTCGCCAGGTCGGCCTGGGTGGGCAAATTCTTTCAGACCTCAAGATTCGGCGCGTCCGGCTCATGTCGAACACGCCCACGCACGTGCCTGCGTTGCAGGGCTTCGGCGTGGAGATCGTGGAGCAGGTGCCGGTGCCCGAGTTCGCCCGGGCCGAGGCAGCGAGCTAAATGCGAGTACGTCGCATGGGGCCTCCGTTGATTCTTGCCATCCTTGTCGGTTTGCTGTCGTGGTTTCCATCATCCGCACAATCCTTGCGGGTAGGGGTGACCGGGCAGATCCAGATCGCCGAGCTGAACCAGATGGAGCAGGAGCTTTCGGTAGCGGATCCGGACCAGAAGATTGACCTGCTGGTGAGGTTGGGCGTGGACCCGGTTCTCGCCACGCGAGCTGTCGTGGCGAGGATGCCTGGCGAGGAGATTGCGCTCCGTCCCTTGCGCCGAGCAGCCGGAGAGTCGCTCGGAGTGGTTTTTCTCCCGGATGGCACCAGAGGCTACGCCGCTCTTTATTTACTCGAGCAGACGCACGACGCAGGGCAGTCGGTCGGTTGGAAGGCAATCGATCATTTGCAGCCCGGTTGCTGGCGGGTTTCTTGCTCATTCGAGCTCGCGCCGGTTGAGAACATGGATGCGGATGACATCCTGCTGCACCATGTGAATCAGGGGCATGGTTCCGGGATGGTCACTGACAACACGGAACTCTTTTCGCCCGTGCATGGACGGCTTCGTCGCGTGCTTTCTACGCATGACTATGACCTCGAGGACGAGATAGGCGGACCTGAGCGGATCCGATCTAGCACCTTCCTGCCTATGCCAGATGGAGCCCTCGAGGAGAGCCGTAGCACTTCGTTGGACGATCGGCTCAGCCTGGTGGAGCGCCGCTATTGGACCTGGTCGACAGCGAAGCAGCAGTTCACCCCTTCAAGGTTTCAAGCGGTTGCCACGCGCACTCACTGAGCTGAGAACGCCGGTGCGGATCATTGCGCGCTGGTCCACCCAGCGCTTGATCCGCTGGCTTGAGGCGCTCAATTGCACAGCGCAGGGCGGTGCGAAGCACACGCGTGTCGTGTTGGCGGAGGAGTCGCGCAGGGTCAGCTCATCGAGCTTGCCTGTGCTCCCCGCAGCAGCCCGCCGACTGCCTTGTGAATGAGGCCATGCGGATCGTCAAGCAGCTGCTGCGCGACCTGGTAGGTGAGCGCGGAGCGGCCGGCGCGAAGCTCGGCAGAGGTGCTCACGATCGCGATGCGACGATGCCAGAGATTGATAGAGCTGATGAGTTGCCCGAGCGGGGCTGGCTGCAGGGCAGGTGCACGCCTGCGCAGCGTGGCTGCCGAGATGCCGGGCCACGAGGATGACCAGCGCGACCAGTTCGATGTTCATGCTTCGGTGAGGCCAGGAGCTTGCCGAGCTTGGCGGTGGGCAGGAGGATGAGCGAGTGCGATCTGTTGCTGCGGTGATCCTGGGCGCCGAGGAACCGA
>CAZZYO010000223.1:0-2375 GCA_964658255.1 Candidatus Babeliales bacterium | reverse complement strand
TCGCCTGCCGGAAGACTGCCCCTGCATCCGCGTAGGGCCGGACGAACTTGGCCGGCCCGGTGCCCGGAGCAAGGCTTGCGCCAAGACCAACCAGGTCATGAAAGACAAGGATCTGCCCATCGCACTCGGGGCCGGCACCGATGCCGATCGTGGGGATAGCGAGCGCCGCAGTCACCCGAGCGGCGACCTCACGCGGCACGCCCTCCAGCACCAGCGCGGCGGCCCCGGCCGCCTCCAGCGCGAGCGCCTCGACAAGCAGCAGTGCCGCTGTCTCCAGGGTGCGGCCCTGCACCCGGTAGCCACCCATGCGGTGCACGGCCTGCGGCGTCAGGCCAAGATGCCCAACCACCGGAAGCTCAGCGCCGGTAAGGCGGCGTACCAGTTCGGCACGCTCAGCGCTGCCGCCCTCGATCTTCACTGCCTCCGCGCCGCCCTCCTTCACCAGCCGCAAGGCGTTGCGCGTTCCTTCAACAGGGTCCGCCTCGTAGCTGCCATAGGGCATATCGGCGACGACCAGCGCCCGGCGCACGGCCCGGCGCACCGCACGGGTATGGTGCAGCATGTCATCAAGGGTGACCGGTAACGTTGACTCATAGCCAAGCACCACCATGCCCAGCGAATCGCCCACAAGGATCAGATCGACGCCGGCCTCATCGACCAGGCGCGCCATGGGGTAGTCATAGGCGGTGAGTGCGGTGATCGGTTCGCGCGCCTGCTTCTTCTCGCGCAGGGCAGGAAACGTCATCTTGCGCGGAGCCTGAGCAGCTCCGGGGGCAATCGAGCTCATGGGTGGTCTCCAGTGCCACTCCTGGATGCACCAGGATGCAGCCTGCCCTTTAGCGGTGTAAGGGACAGCGTAAGAGTACACCCCGGCTTGGGAGCGAGTCGATGCAGTTGCGCTCGCGCCAAGCCTTGTGCGGGGAGCGTTTGGGCTTGCCCGGCGGGTACACTAAGCCGATGGCGGGCATGCATTCCATCGTTGAGCCGATGCTAGGAGCCGCGAGCACGCTGACCCTGGGCGCAGGCGCGTACGTTTGGGCGGGCCGCTGGCCCACGTCTCAGCTCTTCGGGCCCACCCTTCTTGGCGGCGCCGGTGGGTCGGAACTGGCGCTGACCTTTGATGACGGGCCGAACGAGCGCTACACCCAGGAGATCCTCGAGTACCTGGCCAACTACCGGGTGCGCGCCACCTTCTTTATGATCGGCGACTATGTGCGCCAGCTGCCTGGGCTGGCTCGGCAGGTGCTCGCAGCGGGCCACGTGGTCGGCAACCACACCATGCGTCACCCGAACTTGATGTACCAGTCCCCGGCCCGGGTGCGCGCCGAGCTGCTCGATTGCACCCGGATGCTGGAGGACACGGTTGGCGCCCCGGTCAAATACTTCCGTCCTCCCTTTGGAGGGCGTCGCCCTGATGTGCTGCGGACCGCACGCGAGATGGGGCTGGTACCAGTATTGTGGAATGCGACCGGCTACGACTGGCGCCGCCGCGATCCAGAGCAGATCTACAGCAGCCTGCGGCGGTCTGTCCTGCGCAACCGGCGCGGCGGGCGCGGGTCCACCCTTCTGCTGCATGACGGCGGACCCGGCGGCGTAGGCGTGCACCGCAGTGCGACCGTAACAGCTGTACCGCTGCTGCTGCACCGGCTCAAGCGAGAGCAGTTTCGTTTTGTCGCGGTCGATGCCTGGGGAGGGTGATCGCTCGCTGTCTCCTGTCTAGGCTGCCGCGTTAGCCCTGCGCTCTCGCCGCCCGCTGATCTCTCGCCGCCATCCATCCCTCCAGGATCAGAACGGCTGCTACCTGGTCGATCACGTCTGCACGACCCCGCCGATCGCGTCCAGCCTGGTCAAGAATCTCGTGCGCCGCAACCGAGCTCAGCCGCTCATCCCACAGCTCGATAGGAACTCCCGCGCGTTGGGCAAGCTCGACGGCAAACTGCTGGACCTTGGCCGCCCAGACGCTTACATCGCCGGAAAGGTGCAGCGGGTTGCCTACCAGGATCAGGGCTACCTCGTGCCTGCGGGCCAGCCGGGCAAGGCTGCGCAGATCTTCGCTCCGGCTCCGCCGCCACAAGGTCAGGAGCGGCTGCGCCGTGTATCCGAGCGGGTCCGTCAGCGCGACGCCGATGCGCACCTTGCCAACATCAAGCGCCATCACGCGCTCTGCGTCCATGCCCCACTCTCCTGTTCTCTCAAAATAGCGGAGACGCGCGTGCGAAGCATAGCCGCTGGCGGGCCGGAAGAATGCATCGATGCCCAACGTGGCGAACCCGTCGCTTTCGCTGGTCTGCAGCTGATTGCTCGTCCCGGGCTAGGGCGTAGCTAAGCGCTAGGCTCATCGATCTACGCCGCGCGCCGCGAAGATGTACAGGTGG
>CAZZYO010000222.1:0-2399 GCA_964658255.1 Candidatus Babeliales bacterium | reverse complement strand
CGTTCACGATCGCTGCGCTGATGAAGTGCGAACGGCAGCCCAAGACGCCGGACAGCAGTGCGGCGGCGCAGGCGGCCGTGATCGCTACTCTCCGCGAGCGTGCGGCTCCGATGACCATCCGCGTGATCCGCGCAACCGCACCGATCAGGGCTTCGAGTTCCGTCCTACAGGCGTTATACAGTGGGCTTCCGCTCCAGGATGCGTGCGGTCAAGACAACTCCGCCCTCATCGTTGTGCAGCGTGATCGGAAATGCAAGTACATTCCACACCCAGGCATCACCCTTCCGAGGCAGGTTCAGGAGGCCGCGGTAGGTACGATCGATGTAGGTCTCGCGTGTTGTTGCGACCCGCTCGATGATGTCCTGCCAGTCGAAAGCAAGCTCCGGCATCTCGCGAAACATGTTCTTGCCCCGAAACCACTCGCGCGGCCGCTCCAGCAGGCGCGCGCAGGTCTCGTTGACATACTGCCAGTTGCCTCGGCCATCGAGGATCTCAAGTACGACGTCATCGCCCATGGCCATGTTGATGCGGGAGTAGAAAAAGTCTCGCGCATCCACCATGACCGGCTTGCCCTGGCGCTTGGAGCGGAAGGAGCGCAGCGCTGCCACCAGGTCGTCTACCGAGCTGTAGCCTTTCAGCAGGTGCATGTCTTCGGGCCCTCCGAAGCGGCGCTCGAGCGTTGCCGAAAGGATGATAATGGGCACCTCGGGGCGCATCTCGCGCAGCTTGGCGGCGACATCGGTGCCGAACTTGCCCGCACCGAGGTGATAGTCCAGCACGGCGATATCGATCCGCTGCAGCAGGGCCTCGGCCTCTTCAATCGTGGACGCCGTCTCGGTAAGGTACCCGTGTTTGTGGAGGATAGCGGACCGAAGCAGCAGGTTGTCCACGTGATCATCAAGCAGCAGCACGCGGATCGGGTCCTCCGCAGCTGCTGCCATGTCGAGGAGCAAGGAGTCGTTATCGTCATCCATCATCGGGTTGGGATGCTCGGTTACCTTTCAGTGATGGTCCAAAGTCCTGAACTACGGTGTCTTTGGTAACTTACGCAGCAGCTCTGGCAGCTTCTGCAAAGCGGCAGAGGCACGCAGCCACTGGCGGTTCGGCACCGCGGGGTAGCCGCTAACGATGGCCCCCGGCGCGACGTCGCCCGGAATCCCACTTTGCGCCGTTGCGATCGCACCATCCCCGATGGTGCAGTGTCCTGCCACCCCGACCTGTCCGGCGAGGATCACGCCGCGCCCCACCCGCGTAGAACCCGCGAGGCCCACCTGCGCGCATAGAAGCGTGGCTGCGCCGACTGTCGATCCGTGGCCCACCTGTACCAGGTTGTCTACCTTCGCGCCACGCCCGATACGAGTCTCCCCAACACTCGCGCGGTCGATACAGGCCAGCGCCTGCACCTCGACATGGTCCTCCAGAACAGCAGGCCCGGTCTGCGGAATCTTGTGCCAGCCGCCCCCCGGGCAGGATGCCGGATCGCCGGAGGTCTTCGCAAAGCCGAAGCCGTCGGTACCGATCATGGCTCCGTTCTGGAGCGTGACATGGTTGCCCAGCACGCAGTACTCGCGCACGACGGCATGGCTGTGGGCGAAGAAGTGGGAGCCGATCTGCGCGCCCTCATAGAGCACTGCGTGCGCCAGCACCACGCTGTGGTCACCTAGCACCACGTGTGGGCCAACCACCGCGAACGGACCCAGGTGCACGTCCCTGCCGAGCTTTGCCGAGGGGTCGACGACCGCAGTCGGGTGGATCCCGGGCGGGTAGCGGGGTCCCTGGTAGAAGAGCGCCAGCGCTTTCGCAAACGCGAGGTAAGGATGCGTGAGCCGCAGCGTTGGAATGCTAACTGCGCTGAACCCCGGCTCGACCAGGATGGCTGCCGCGCGCGTAGACCGCGCCAGCGGCGTGTACTTCGGATTGGCGATAAAGGTAACGTGACTTGGCCCAGCGTCTTCAATGCCCGAGACGCCAGTGATCTCTACCTGGTCCCAGGCCGGGCGAGCATCCGGCGTTGCAGCGAGCCTGGCATCCATGCCGGGCGAGGCAGTAGAAGGCGCCGGCGCATGCAACGCCGCGCCCAGGGCGACTGCCAGTTCGGCTAAGGTCATGGGCCCGATTGTAGCGCGGCGGCAGTAGCTTGCTCGAGGCTAACGGGCGGCGAGGCGAGCCAGGTTTGCCCGGGCCTGCGCGTGGTCAGGCGCGAGGGTGAGGGCGTGCTCAAAGTCCGCGCGCGCCGCCTCCCTGCTGCCCAGCCTGGCTTCCAGCGCACCGAGATTGTTCCAGCCATCGGCATCGGCCGCATCGAGCGCCAGCGCCTGCTTCTGCTCGGCGATCGCCGGCGCAACCTGCCCGCTTGCCGCCAGCGCTTGCGAGAGCGCTGCATGCGCTCCGGCCGCTGC
>CAZZYO010000221.1:0-2405 GCA_964658255.1 Candidatus Babeliales bacterium | reverse complement strand
CCCCTGACGTTCCTGGGGCAGCGGCTCACGGCGAGCGCGCAGGGCGAAGTACGACGGCTAAGATGAAAGGACGTGTTTTCGCAACGCACAGGCTGGCCCCGGCACACTGCTTCGCTCACCCAGGCCGTTGCCGCCAGGCGCAAGCGAGGGGATCCGCTGGCCGACCTGACTGCCTCGAATCCTACGCACTGCGGACTGGCAGCGGCCCCGGCCCACCTGCTCGCGCCACTTGGAGACGAGCGTGCCCTGGTCTACGAGCCCGAGCCGTTCGGGCTGCTCCATGCACGAGAGGCGGTCTGTGCCTACTACCGCGATCATGGCGCCGTGGTCGGGCCGGCGCAGGTATGCCTCACCACCAGTACCAGTGAGGCGTACAGCTTTCTCTTTCGGCTGCTCTGCGATCCAGGGGACGAGATCCTGATCGCGCAGCCCAGCTATCCGCTCTTCGACTTCCTGGCCGACCTCGATGACGTGCGCCTGGTGCCGTACCGGCTTTTCTATGACCATGGCTGGCAGACGGTTCCAGGTGCTGTTCGCGCGGCCCTCACGCCCCGGACGCGGGCTCTCGTCGTGGTCCACCCCAACAACCCGACCGGCCACTACCTCTCGCCTGCTGATCGGGTCGAGCTGAACCAGCTTTGTATCGAGCACGAACTCGCCCTGATCGTGGACGAGGTCTTCCTTGATTACTCGCTCGGCGCGACCGGGACCACCTTTGCGAAGCCTGAGGGTGAGACACCGCTGACGTTTGTGCTTAGCGGCCTGAGCAAGGTCGCCGCCCTGCCGCAGATGAAGGCCGCCTGGCTGGTCGGCTGCGGCCCCGAGAAGCTGCTTGCAGAAGCACTGGCGCGTCTGGAGCTGATTGCGGATACGTTTCTTTCGATGAGTGCGCCAATCCAGCATGCGCTGCCCGCCTGGCTCGCCGGGCGCGACGCGATCCAGCAGCAGATCAGTGCGCGTACCCGCGGCAACCTGGACGCGCTTGACAGGGAACTGACCTCTTCCGCGATGGTTCAGCGCTTGCACGTGGAGGCCGGCTGGTACGCGGTGCTGCGCGTGCCCGCGCTCGGGCCCGATGAGACGCTGGTGTCCACACTGGTGGAACAGTGGGGCGTGCTTGTCCATCCTGGCTACTACTACGGCTTCGTTGGGGATGGATGGCTGGTGGTGAGCCTCTTGCCGGAGCCGGAGGAGTTTGCGGCGGGCGTGCAGCGGCTGCTGGCCTGCTGCGCTGCCGGGTTGTAGCCGGCGCAAGTGCAAGCCGCCGCTGCACGCATGTGGCTCTGTCTATGGTTCAATGATGCGTGGCGATCCGTGGCGTGTCCAGCAGTGCCGCCTGCACCTTTTCAGCTCGCCGGGAGTGACCCTACTTTTGATCAATCGACCGCAGCCTTATGCACGAGCCTTCTCGCTCACCCTGCTCGTTGCTGCTTCTTTAGTAGCGCCCGCGACCGCCCAGCAGGACTACGCCGCACGCGCCGCCAGGCTCATCTCGCAGATGACGCTTGAAGAGAAGGCGTCGCAAATGCAGAACCACTCGGTGGCCATCCCGCGACTCGGCATTCCGGAGTACGACTGGTGGAACGAAGGGCTGCACGGTACCGCGCGCTCGGGTTACGCGACGCTGTTCCCGCAGGCCATCGGCATGGCTGCGACCTGGGACCCGGCGCTGATCGGCGAGGTGGGTACGGTCGTCTCCACTGAAGCACGCGCGAAGTACAACCAGGCACTGCGCGAAGATAACCACAGCATCTACTATGGGCTGACGATCTGGTCGCCAAACATCAACATCTTCCGCGACCCGCGGTGGGGCCGAGGGCAGGAGACCTACGGCGAAGACCCTTTCCTTACCGGCACGCTGGGCGTCGCCTTCATTCACGGCCTGCAGGGCGATGATCCTCACTACCTCCGCGCGATTGGCACACCCAAGCATTTTGCCGTGCATAGCGGGCCTGAGTCCGAGCGGCACCGCTTCAACGTGAACCCCTCTGCGCATGATCTGGAAGACACCTACCTGCCCGCCTTTCGCGCGGCGATCACCGAAGGTCACGCGCAGTCGATCATGTGTGCCTACAACGCCGTCGACGGTGATGCGGCGTGCGCGAACAAGGACCTGCTTGCGACGACGCTGCGCGGGAACTGGCACTTTTCCGGCTTTGTGACCTCGGATTGCGGCGCAGTCAGTGACATCTCCGAGTTCCATAAGCTCTCGCCCGATGTGGAGCATGCCTCTGCCAGCTCTCTGCTTGCGGGCACAGACACCAGTTGCGGGACCGAGTATGCGACCTTGCCCAAGGCGGTTCGCGATGGTCTTGTCAAGGAGAGCGAGGTCGACACCGCGCTCACGCGGCTCTTTGTTGCACGCTTCCAGCTGGGCATGTTTGACCCGCAGGCACAGGTGCCGT
>CAZZYO010000220.1:0-2424 GCA_964658255.1 Candidatus Babeliales bacterium | reverse complement strand
CATTGGGCTCCAACTCGCCGATCAGAGGAAGCGGCAGGGACTCACCCAGGCCGAAACTCGCCAAGAAGATCGGCACCAGTACCCCCAACCTCATCCGGTACGCCGAGGCCGTCGGCATGACCTTAGACATTCGGCTTGTCGCAAAACAGGGGTGAGCTTGTGAGATTGATCCGTCGCCGGAGCTGTGGGCAAAGTGGGAAACGCCTTTGAGCGTTTTCCAAGACGGCTCCATCGCCGTCTTTTCCATTGCTCAGTTTGGTGGATCGGCGGCGATCTCTCGTTCTGTTTGCTGAACGATTGCCCGTGCCAGGCTCTCAGCCCCTTGCGGCAGTCGAATCGCGAGGGAAACTAGATTGAGCTCTTCGTTTGGACCTGAGAGTATCTCCACGCCCGTGACGGCTTTGTCGCTCCTCTGAAGACGTGATCGCGTTCCAAGCCCTTCGGTTTGGGGTGGGGTCTCGTATTCCACTGCTTCTCTGCTGCGGTAGTGGAGTTTGTCCTTCGGGTACGGGCCAGATGGGAAATCTGCTGCTGTCTGCATTCCTTCTGCAATCACGTTCGCTACAAAAGCTTTGTGAGCCGGGAAGACACGAGCGATGATCGAGGCGACTTCAAACCGTCCCGAGGTTCCACCGAAAGAGTCTGATATCTGAACTACGGGCCCGGTAAACCCCTTCCATTTGTCAGAGAACATCAGCTTGCCGTCTATCAGTTGAGGAGCAACGAACAGTGAACCTCCGTTCGACCCATATGTGCTGAAACAATGCCATCCACGAGGAGCGAGAACACCCGATCCTTCCTGAGCTTGGTAATAGGCAAGTTGACTGGCAAGCTCAGGTGATAGGGCTAAAACCTTTGATTTTCCGTGCGGCGCTTTTCTCGGTCCTACCTGACCGTCGGAAGCACAGCCCACGAACGGGACAGATGAAATAGCTTGAGCATTCGCGTGTGGCAGTGCAGCAAGACAGTGAGCAAGAAAAACAATCAATCCGATTGCCGCACACCTGTTTGGATGCATTCTCATCAGTCCTGTTCCTGGTCGCTGCTTGGTTTCTTCACTGCCAGCCCCAGCCCATACATCGCAGCTTTGAGCCGGTCCGGTGAATCGGAATAGAACTCTTCGAGCAGCGCCTTGAACTTGCCAGCCGACCCCTCCGAGATCTGGCACTGATGGATCATGGCGACCCCGATGAGGATCTTGGCGTGGTTCTCGCGTCTCTTCTGTTCTCGGATATCTAACGCTCGCAGCCGCCGTTCGCTGGACTTGAGCGCCGCGACCTTCTCCGCCGTGGCTTTGCGGATGGCTGCGACCTCTGCCGCTGCCGCTTCTTTGATCGCTTTCTTCTGTGCTTCGAGTTCCTGGATACTCTTTGGATTAGACCGGGCCATGCGTTCCAGCATACAATCAAAAATGTGGCAGCGTAAACATCTGTTAGCAGCTAATGCGCGATACCTAGTTTGTTTCACAAACTACGCGCACCTGCGGTGGGCAGAGGCAACATCAACCGCAACGGCAAGAACAACCGCAACCGCAAAGGCTCCCTCGCTTGGCCATCGTTCACGTGGTGATGAAGTCGTCCAGCACGGCACCGCCTGCAGCGGCGCACGCGCAGTACATCGCCCGCGATGGCCGGTATCAGCAACGTGGCGGCCTGGAGCTGGTCGAGTCGGGCAACATGCCCGAGTTCGCGCGTGAGAATCCGCATAGCTTCTGGGAAGCAGCGGACGCCTTCGAACGCAAGAATGGCCGTGCCTATACGGAGCTGCAGATCGCTCTTCCCCGCGAGCTTGCTCCGAGTGAGCGTCATGAGCTGGCGCGTGAGACAGCCCGCGAGCTGATGGGCGAGCGTTTCGCCTACACGCTGGCGGTGCATACGCCTTTGGCGAAGGACAACATCGAGCAGCCGCACATGCACCTGATGTTCTCGGAACGGGTGGTAGATTCGAACACTCAATCCCTTTCTCAAGAGCAGTTCTTCAAGCGCAATGGAGCGAAGAAGGACCCGGAGTGGAACTCGCGGGACAAGCCCATGGAAGTACGCGAGAAGTGGGTCGAGATGATGAACGCGGCCATGGAGCGGCACGGCCATATTCAGGATCCAGCGCAGCGCCTGGATGCGCGTTCCTGGGCCGACCAGGGCCGCCCCGATCTCGCCGAGTTGCGGGAGCAGAAAACGCTTCGTGGCGATGGCCTTGAAGCTATGGAGCGGCACCGGGAGATCGATGGGCTCAGGGAGCAGCGGGCTGAGCTGCCTGCGCCGCACCTGAGCGCGGACAAGGTGATCGAGCTGTGGGAACGGGGAGCAGAGCAGCAGATTGCTCAGGTGCAGGAGCGCGAGGCCCGAGAGTTGAGCCGTCTGGACAAGCTTATCGCCGCCGCCAGGGAGTTCGCCCACGAGGTCAAAGACCGTACCGTCGCCTTTG
>CAZZYO010000219.1:0-2442 GCA_964658255.1 Candidatus Babeliales bacterium | reverse complement strand
GAGGTCGAGAGTGGACGCCCGGGCGGCATCCTGCTCGTGCTCTACAAGTACGAGATTGCCGGAGTCTCCTACGAGTGCTCGCAGGACGTGACCAACCTGCAGGAGTTGGTCCAGATAGACGAGATCCGGATTGGGTTCCCCTGTTCTGTGCGCTACGATCCCCGACAGCCTGAGAACAGCATCGTGATCGCCGAAAACTGGATGGGCCTGCGCGACACAGCCAACTCAGTCCCGGTGCGCCGTACCACCCGCCGACGCTGGTCGGCACCTGTCAGCTAAGGTCCGCATCCTCTCGCGTGGCTAGCCACGCTCCGAGTCCAGCCTGACCCAGGCTTCTGCTACGAACTCCTGCCTGCGCGCGCGCGCGAAGTGCGGAGCGGCTTCCGGCGCGGTCTGCCCGAGAGCAGAAAGCATGGCCTCAACCCGCGCCTCCCAGGTGCCCGACCTGCTTGCCTGCCAGCGTGCCGCCTCCTGGCCATCGCGGAAGGCATTCGCTGCCAGCCGTTTGATCGCCACTGCAATCGCCTCGGCCGTGTCCACCAACTCCAGCAGCGGCGGCATCGTGAGCAATTCAGCAAAGCCGCGTGTAGCGAGCATGGGCCGGCATGCAGCCAGGTGCTCGTAAAAGCGGGTGGAGCTGCCGGAGTAGGTTGGCTCTTTCTTGAGATAGGGCAGAACAGCGACGTCAAAGCACCTGGCGTAGGCCTGGAGTGCTCCATAAGGCTTGGGCCCCGTGAAGGTCGCATGCCTCATCACCCAGGCCCGCGCCTCTGCTTGCGCCCTGTCGGCGATAGCCATGTCGGTCGGGCCCACAAACACCCAGTGGACACCTGGCACGCGCCTCACCGCTTGTGCGAGCAGGTCCCAGTCCATATTTGCAGCCAGGTTCCCGATAACGCCGACGATCGGTCGAGGCAGGTGAGCAAGGTCGTCCGGCAAAGGGCCAGGCTCGACCAGAGGCGCATCTGCCAGGTTAGCGGCACGCGTGGCGTTGGGCACGATCGTAATCTTTGCCGGCGAGCAGCCCGCATCGCGGATCAAGTAGTCGGCAATCCGCGTCGAGTTTGGGCAGACCGCGCGTGCGACGCGGCACATGCGCAGATCGAGCGACTTCACCTGTTCCGGGTCCAGGCCGTCGTAGGCAACCGTCATGTCGGTCACGTAATAGATCACAGGTCCCGGCCAGCGCTCGGCGACCGGCGCGTAGAAAGGTGTTGAGCACACCAGTGGCGAGGCGGCAGGGTCAGCCGAGCGAGCCCGCATGCGCCGGAGCAGGCTAGCCTCAAACCAGTGCAGCCTGCGCATGATCGGCCGGGCATACCCTCGCTGCAGGGGGAAGTGCGTCAGTTCAAGCGGCGGGTCGGTGAGCTGGGTGCGGCGCTCCCACCGCTCCAACATCCCGGCGCTGCGCATCACCGGCGACCAACATACGGTCGGCCTTTGCCGGGCCAGCGCCGAGACAAACTCCCTCATCCAGACACTGTTGCCGTCTAGCACCTGCCAGGTAGCATCACTCATTCTCTACGGATAGCGCCTCCGTGTGTCTATCGGCTTGGCGAGTCTACGCCTTAGCTCAAAGCGAGGAGAAACAAGGCTCCCTTCGCCACAGCGCCTCCTCACGCGTGATCCCGTCGCTCGAACCCGGACACCCACCCCAGGAAAACGGGCAGCTTGCACCGCGCAGGCAGGCCCGGTTAGCGTCCAAGTCAGCATGAGTGGAATTTCATTATCTCTGGAAGGCAAGGTCGCGCTGATCACCGGCGGCTCGCGGGGGATAGGCGCGGAGACTGTTCGCCTGTTTTGCTCGGCTGGTGCACGGGTGGTCTTCAGCTATCAGAGCCAAACAGAAGCAGCCGAGGCGCTGGCTGCCTCCTGTGGCGGCGCGGACCACTGCGTTGCCATAAAGCAGGAGTTGTGCGGCGCCGAGCAGGGACGCACGCTGGTCGAGCAGGCTACCGGCGTCTACGGACGCATTGACTGCCTGGTGGTCAACCACGGAGTGTGGCCTGCGCAGGATGCGCCGATCGAGAGCATGACCGACCAACAGTGGACCTCGACGATCGGCATCAACCTTGAAAGCGTATTTGGACTGGTGCAGGCGACCGTTGCGCAGATGAAGCGCCTGCCAGGGCGGGCAGGCCTGGTGCGCGGCCACATTGTGCTGGTCAGCTCGACGGCCGCACAGCGAGGTGAGGCATTCCACGCCGACTACGCCGCCAGCAAGGGTGCGCTTGTCTCCTTGACAAAGAGCCTCGCAAGCGAACTGGCCGCCGATGGCATCTACGCGAACTGCGTGGCGCCGGGCTGGGTCGCCACCGATATGTCAGCGCCCGCCCTGGAGGATGCAGCCGGGCGTGCAAGGATCTTTGGAACGATTCCGCTCGGGCGGGTGGGCACGCCGCGGGAGATTGCAGGGCCCATCCTGTTCCTCTGCACGCCGTT
>CAZZYO010000218.1:0-2525 GCA_964658255.1 Candidatus Babeliales bacterium | reverse complement strand
ATCTGGGCAGCAGTCTGGCTGGCCCACTGGCCTCTGCTGCACCTGCCCTACTACTGGGATGAGGCCGGCTACTATATCCCAGCCGCGTATGACTTCTTCCGCCGCGGCACCCTGATTCCCTACTCCACCCTTTCCAACGGGCACCCGCCACTGCCCTCGCTGTATCTAGCCGGGTGCTGGCGGGTGTTCGGTTTTTCTCCATTTGTCACGCGCAGCGCCATGTGCCTGGCGGCCGCTCTGGGGCTACTGGCCGTTTATCGCCTGGGGTGCACAGCCTTGTGTGACCGGCGGGCCGCGGTCGCGGCAGCTGTGCTCACCGCGGTTTACCCGGTGTGGTTTGTGCAAAGCTCGCTCGCACATGCGGACGTTCTCGCCGCCGCCGGCACACTGTGGGGGCTGGTCTTCTACCTGCGGAGTTGCGATGGCAACGGTAGCCGCGCAAGAACACTCGCGGGAGCGGCAAGCTGCTTCGCCCTGGCAGCCCTGGCTAAAGAGATTGCGATCGGCACGCCACTCGCACTCGGCTGCTGGGAGCTTTGGCTGGCCGCGCGCGATCGCAACCGCGGACACGTCGCATCCATGTTGGCGCTGTCCGCTCCTGCCCTGCCGCTTGCAGCCTGGTTTGCGTATCATCGCTGGCGAACGGGCTTCACCTTCGGCAACCCGGAGTACCTGCGCTACAACGCCACCGCTACGCTCACCCCGGTGCGCGCAGCGCTCGCGCTCGGGCACCGCGCGCTGCACCTGACCGCGCACCTCAACCTGTTTGTGCCGGTCATGGTTACGCTTGCCTGCCTGCTGCTGCCGCGCATGCAAGGCACAGAGCCCGAACCTATCGGGCGCTCGTACTTTCGTTCCTGTTTCCTGGTCGTACTCGCGGCCAACTGGATCTTCTTCTCTGTGCTTGGAGGAGCGCTGCTGACCCGCTACCTGCTGCCGCTCTACCCGCTGGTGCTGATCCTTTGCGTGCACGTATGGCGCAGCCGCCTGCGGCGCTGGGGGTGGGTCGCGTTGCTGACCGCCGCGGCCTTCCTGCTCGGCTTATTCGTCAATCCCCCCTACCGCTTCGCCCCGGAGGACACCCTCGCGTACCGTGACTCCATCCTGCTCGAGCAGCATGGCATCGCGCAGATCGAAGCACGCTACAGCCACCCCACTGTGCTGACAGCCTGGCCCGCAACCGACGGGCTGACCAAGCCTGAGCTTGGCTACGTGACCACGCCCCTGCCGGTGATCGCGATCGACAGCTTCTCCTACCCGCAGGTACGCCTGGCCCAGCAAAAAGCAGCGGAGGAAAGCGTCAGCCCCATCGACGGCAGACCTGCTGCCCCCTACACCGTCGCGCTGGTCTTTTCCACCAAGTACGACCCGCCAGGCCTGCTCGACGGCCTGGCGGGGCCGCTCGCGGCCAGGCGGCGTGCGCTCGACGAGCGCTACTTCGGCCTGCACGCCGACCTCTCGCCGCAGGCGATTGCGACCCTGCTTGACGGATCCATCGTCTGGCAGGAGGAGCGCCATGGACAGTGGGCAGCCGTGCTGCACTTCAGCCGTCCACAGCTCGCGCTCTTTGAGCCGCCGGAGACCGCGACGCCGCCTGCTTCCCAGTCCTTGTTCGACCAGCATGCCCCGCAACTATAATCAGCCTGACGTGACCTTTCCTTCCGCTTTGTGCGGCTCACGCACGCAACTCTACCTCCGGACCACGGCACTCCTGCTCGCCGCCTGCCTTGCGCCCCCGCTTTGGTCGCAGCAGACTGGCTCTACGCCTCCCGCCGTGACCCCGCGGCCACAGCCGTCCGGCATCGCAGCTGCCACAACCGCCCAGCAGCATGGAAAACTGCTGCTGGTGCTTCCTTTTGAGAACCAAGGCACGCAGGCCAACCTGAACTGGATCGGTGCCGCCGTCCCCGAGACCCTCAACCACAGGCTCGCCTCGGCCGGCTTTTTGCCTATCAGCCGCAGCGACCGCGCCTACGCGCTCGATCATCTTGGCCTGCCGCAGGACTTTCGCCCTACACACGCCGGCACGCTGCGGCTTGCCCAGACGCTTGACGCGGACTTCGTTGTACTGGGTAGCTACCGCGTGGACGGAACACACATCACGCTGACCGCGCAGGTGCTTGACCTTCCGGCGCTCAAGCTGAGCGCTCCCCTTGTCGAGCAAGCCGAGCTCGCGCGTTTGGCCGACGTGCTGAACGCCGTAGCCTGGAGGGTGACACGGCAGCTTGATCCGGGCTACTCGGTGGCCGAGCAGACCTTTGTGGCAGCCGACGCCAACCTTCGCCTCGACGTGTTTGAGAATTACGTGCGCGGGCTCTCTGAGCCATCCCCGGACGAGCAAGTACGGCATCTGCGTGAGGCTGTGCGTCTCAGTCCGCAGTACTACCCGGCCTGGCTGGCACTGGGGCAGGCGCTCTTCGCCGGGCAGGATTATGAGCAGGCCGCAGCCGCCTTCGGCCATCTGACCCGCACAGACCCAAACGCGCTCGAGGCCGATTTCTATCGGGGGCTGGCCTACTTTTATA
>CAZZYO010000217.1:0-2595 GCA_964658255.1 Candidatus Babeliales bacterium | reverse complement strand
CGAGACGCTTGAAGCCATTCACGCCAAGGTCAGCGAGCTGAACAATCGCGTGCTGCCACGCGGCGTCAAGGTAGTGCCGTTCCTGGACCGGTCGGACCTGCTGCACTTCACCACCCACACCGTGCTGCACAACCTGACCGAGGGCATCATCCTCGTTGTTGTCATCCTGTTCCTGTTCCTCGGCAATGTGCGCGGCGCGCTCATCGTCTCACTTACCATTCCTTTCGCGCTACTGTTTGCCTCGATCTGCCTGGACCTGAACCACATCCCGGCCAACCTGCTCTCGCTTGGCGCGCTTGATTTCGGCATGGTGGTCGACGGTGCAGTGGTTATGGTGGAAAATATTGTTCGCCACCTCGGCCACAATCGTGACCCGAACAAACGCGCGATCGACCAGATCCGCGAGGCTTCGCACGAGGTGCAGCGCCCGGTTTTCTACGCGATTGGCATCATCATCACCGCCTACCTGCCCATCTTTACCCTGCAGGCGGTGGAAGGCAGGCTTTTCCGTCCAATGGCGTGGACCGTCGCCTTCGCGCTGCTGGGCGCGCTGATCTTCTCGATGATCCTGGCGCCCGTTCTGTCCAGCATTCTCTTCCCTCGTGGCACCACCGAGTGGGACAACCCGGTCATGCTCTGGCTCGTCGCTCGCTATCGGCACGCTGCGGTGTGGGCTATTGAGCACCGCTTTGTCACGGTCGGGATCGCGGCCGGAGCGCTCTGCGTGTCGCTTTACCTCTCGCTTGGCGGCGTGCTGGGGTCAGAGTTTCTGCCGCACCTCGACGAGGGCGCGATCTGGGCCCGTGGCACTCTGGCACCAAGCACCGGGCCAACCGAGGGCAGAGCCGTCGCCGACCACGCACGCCTGGTGCTGGCGAGCTTTCCCGAGGTGAAGCAGGTCATCTCGCAGGTAGGCCGTCCGGACGACGGCACGGACACTACCGGCTTCTTCAACACGGAGTACTTTGTCGACCTGAAGCCGAAGGCGAACTGGCGTCCCGTCTTCGACGAGAACAAGGATGAGCTGATCGGCGCGATGAATCGCGAGCTGATCAAGATGCCCGGGGTGATCTGGAACTTCTCGCAGCCGATCTCGGACAACGTCGAGGAAGCGGTCTCGGGCGTGAAGGGTGAGCTCGCCGTAAAAATCTATGGTGACGATCTAAAGACGCTTGAGGAAAAGGGTGACGAGATCATTGGGGTCATGAGCCGGGTTCGCGGCGTTGCCGATCTTGGGCTCTTCCGGGTCATCGGGCAGCCAAACCTGAACTACATCGTGAACCGCCCAGCAGCAGCGCGCTACGGCATTAACGTGGCTGATGTGCAGGACGCGATCCAGACCGTGGTTGGCGCGGCCCCAATCACCCAGGTGCTGGACAAGGAAGCTCGCTACGACGTGACGCTGCGCTACCAGGAGCAGTACCGCAACACGGAAGAGGCGCTTGATCGCGTGCGGCTCGTCTCCTCAAGTGGCGAGCGCGTCTCGCTGCGCCAGCTGACCACGCCCACGGTCCAGGATGGCGCGGAAGAGATTTATCGCGAGAACGGGCAGCGTTACGTTGCCATCAAATACAGTGTGCGTGACCGCGACCTCGGCTCGACGGTCGAAGAAGCGATCGCCAAGGTGAACACGGAGGTCAAGCTGCCGCCCGGCTACAAGACCGACTGGGCAGGCGAGTACGAGAGCCAGAAACGCTCCTCCAAGCGCCTGATGCTGGTGCTGCCCATCACTATCCTGCTCATCTTCATCATTCTTTACACCATGTTCGGCTCGTTCAAGTGGGCGCTGCTGATCCTGGGCAACGTGGCGATGGCACCCTTCGGCGGCATGATGGCCCTGCTGATTACAGGCACGCACTTCAGCGTTTCTTCCGGGGTCGGCTTTCTGGCATTGTTCGGAGTCTCGGTCCAGACCGGGGTCATCATGCTGGAGTACATCAACCAGCTGCGTGTCTCCGGCCGGACAGTGGAAGAGGCAGCGGTGGAAGGCGCGGTTCTGCGGTTGCGGCCCATCATGATGACCATGCTGGTGGCCACCCTCGGCCTGCTGCCAGCAGCGACCTCCCACGGGATCGGGTCGGACTCGCAGCGGCCTTTCGCGATCGTGATCGTCGGCGGGCTGATCGGGGCGCTGCTGATCTCGGTCTTCCTGCTACCGACGCTGTATGTGTGGATCGCGCGCCCGGATGACGTGCTGCCCAAGCATGCGGAGATGGAACCGTGAAGGCCGCAGTAGGAACCCCAACACGAGCAAGCCGCGCGTTAAGGTCTCGGCTCTGCCTTGCTGCGCTGTGCGCAACCACCCTCGCCGCTCGCGCCCAGCAGGTAGCGCTGCCCACGGCGCCGCAACCGCAGAGCGTGAGCGTGGCCCAGGCGCAGACCGCAACCCCGCTCGCGCCAGACACGCCGCTCGGCCAGCCCGCGACGCCCCTTGCCGGGCAGACGCCAGGCCAACTGCCAGGCCCAGGCTTGCAGCTGCCCTCGCCAAGTGGCGACCCGCGGCGAACCCCGCCATCCACGCCTGGCGCGCTTACCTTGCCTGAGGTGCTGGCCCGTGCGCGCATCCGGCCCCGCGACGTGGTGGCACTCGGCATC
>CAZZYO010000216.1:0-2605 GCA_964658255.1 Candidatus Babeliales bacterium | reverse complement strand
AGCAGCAGGCAACCCGGGCATTGACTTCGTCGAACTTGACGTCACCAGCCCGGAGAGCGTTGGCTTGGCCGCAGAAAAACTCACCGCACAGTACCCGGCACTGAACGTGGTGATCAACAACGCAGGGGTGCAACGTCTGCATGAGTTCGGCGGCACGGGTGGTCTTGACGAGCAGGCTGCCGAAGCCGAGATAGCTACCAACATCTGGGGCGTTCTCCGCGTGACAGACGCGTTTCTGCCGCACCTGCGGCAGGTCGCAGGAACCCACCCCAGCGCCGCCTCCATCATCAACGTGACTTCCGGACTGGCGTTTGTGCCCATGTCCCGCTTCCCGATCTACTGCGCCACCAAGGCCTTTGTGCACTCGTTCACCATGACCCTGCGTGCACAGCTCAGCAGCTCCGGCGTCCACGTGCTGGAGCTGGCGCCGCCCTGGGTCAAGACGGACCTTGACGCTGATCACGGCGAGAGCACCCTGCACGAAGGCATGAGCCCGATGCCCCTTGATGCGTTTATCGCGGCTGCGATGGGTGAGCTGGCGACAGACGAAGACGAGCTGAAGGTCGCGGGAGCAAAGTACCTCTACGCAGGCGGGATCAGCGACAAACTCTACGCAACCTTTGAGCAGATGAATCGGTAACCCCGGCGCCTGGATGCGTAAAGATCATTGCGTTGACACCTTGAGCGTCATGCTGGGCCGCTGGGTTGGCGACTGGTTCCGAGCTTCAGGTCCGGCTGCCTGGAACAGAATGCGTGCTCCATCCGTACCCTCTAGGGCGCCGCACGCGCAGCAGCCGCTGCTACACTCAGGGTGCGCGCTCACAGGACTGAGGTTGACTCTCCATGCACTGGACCGAAGCCGTCAAGATCGCGCTGCAATCGCTTTGGACGAACAAGCTTCGCACAGTGCTGACGCTGCTGGGCATCATGATCGGTGTGGCCTCGGTGATCGCGGTCATCACCCTGGTCAACGGCGCCAACCACTACATCGCTACCAAGATCTCGGGTTACGGGGCAGATACTCTGACGGCAAGCCAGATGCCGTCAGTCATCTTTGACGGCGATACCTACCTGAAGTACGTCAAGCGCAAGAACCTGACCTACGAGCAGTACCGTGGCCTGGCTGACGCCTGCACGCGCTGCAAGATGGTTGGCGCGCAGCTTGCGACCAAGGGCAAGGTCGTCTACGGCACGCAGTCCAGTACCGGCACCAGCATCCGGGGATGGACGCACACCATGCTCCCGATGACCAACCTGAATATCGACCTGGGCCGACCACTGACCGAGGCCGACGATCAGCAGGGTACTCACGTCGTGGTGATCGGCTACGACATTATCGACAACCTGATGGGCGGCGCGCAGCCAATCGGCAAGGAGATCCGCGTCGATGGCGAGGTGTACACGATCGTCGGCGTTGGGGAGCGGCAGGGCTCGACCCTGGGCCAGAGCCAGGACGATTACATCGACATGCCGCTGTCGACTTACATGCACACGCACGGCCTCCACCACTCGCTCGACTTTTATATCAAGGCCGGCACGGAGCCCGGTGTGCTCGAGGAAGTCACCGATGAGGTGCGTGCGATCCTGCGCGCCGAGCGCCACGATGCTCCCGGCCAGTCAGACAGCTTTGAGCTCGAAACAAATGACACGTTCGTTTCGCTCTGGAAGTCGCTGACGCAAACCTTTGGCTTCGTCATCGTCGGCATCGCCGCTATTTCGCTGGTCGTTGGCGGCATCGTCATCATGAACATCATGCTTGTCTCGGTCTCTGAGCGCACCCGCGAAATCGGCATCCGCAAAGCCCTGGGCGCGAAGCGCGCTGACGTGCTGCTCCAGTTCCTGATCGAGTCGGCCATCATGGCACTGATCGGCGGCGTGATCGGCGTCATTGGCGGCGCAGGCGCGGCAGAGATTGTTACGCTGGCTCTCGGCTGGCCCTCCCAGGTGCAGCTCTGGTCCGTGCTGCTGGGCCTCTTTGTCGCGACAGGCGTGGGCATCTTCTTCGGGGTTTACCCTGCGAGTAAGGCAGCCAAGCTTGACCCGATCGTTGCGCTACGTACCGAGTTATAAAGCAGACGCAGCACCCCGGTTCTGCTTCCGCCCTGCCAGGAGCTTTCACGATGAGTGTTGCTGATTCCCGCGAGTCCGTCCGCATGGCCTTTGACACGCTGCAGGCCAACAAGCTCCGCTCCTCGCTCACCATTCTTGGCGTGGTGATCGGCGTCGCAACGGTGATCATCATCTCGTCGATCATCAACGGCGTGAACAACAAGGTTCAGGCGTGGGTCGATTCGCTCGGGACCAACGTTGTCTGGGTCTTCCACATGCCTGTGATCAACGTGCGGCCCACCGCCGAGATGCTTGCCCGCAAGCGGCTCACGATCGAGGAGGCGGACGCCATGCGCAAGCTTCCGCACGTGACCGCTGTCGACCCCTCGCTCCGGTATCAGGACTGGGCACTTGGCGTAGGCAATGTGGCTGTCAAGTACGGCGGCCGCAAGATTCAGCACACGATTCTGCGCGGGGACTCGCCGGATATCAGCGCGGTGCAGGACGTGGCCCTTACCTCCGGGGTGATGTTTACCGAGGACGATGACAACCGGCG
>CAZZYO010000215.1:1719-2624 GCA_964658255.1 Candidatus Babeliales bacterium | reverse complement strand
GGCGCTTTCCCTCCGACGAGGAGTCCTACCACCTGGATCGTGCTACGCGCGCGGCCTACGGCGAGGAGGGCGCGCTGGCCGGCGAGGAGAAGACTGGCCGCAGACAGCGCGGTTAAGCAGCCATGCAGATCTGCGAATCGATAGCTTCCATGCGCGCCGCGCGGGCCCGGGTGCGGACTGCAGGCCGAATCGTCGGCTTTGTGCCGACGATGGGTGCTCTGCACGCGGGGCATCTCTCGCTGGTCAGGGCTGCACGCGAGGCGTGTGGCTCGGTCGCCGTGTCCATTTTCGTCAACCCAACGCAGTTCGGACCAGGTGAAGACTTTACCCGCTACCCGCGGACATTTGCCGAGGACTGCGCGCTGCTTGAGGCAGAAGGAGTGGAGCTGCTCTTTGCTCCATCACCGGCAGAGATGTACCCGGCTGGCGCTGCAACTCGCGTCCACGTGGGCCCGCTGAGCGACCGCCTTGACGGCGCCTCGCGCCCGGGGCACTTCGAAGGCGTAGCAACGGTGGTCGCCAAGCTCTTCCATGTCGTCGAGCCCGACCAGGCATTTTTCGGCCAGAAGGATGCCGCGCAGGTGGCTGTACTGCGCGCAATGGTGCGCGACCTCGGCTTCAACCTGGAGCTGGTCGTGTGCCCGATCGTGCGCGAGGCGGACGGGCTTGCGATGAGCTCGCGCAATCGCTACCTCTTACCAGCCGATCGCGAGCAGGCGCTGGTGCTATCGCAGGCGCTTGCGGCCGCGAAGGCTCTCGCTGCGAGCGGGCAACAAAGCGCTGCAGCGATCCTGCAGCATGCCGGCCAGGTGCTGGCCACCCGCCACGAGGTACGACTGGACTACCTGAGCCTGGTCGACCCGGATACCCTGGAGCCAGTCGCCACGATGGAGAACCGCGGCAGC
>CAZZYO010000215.1:0-1709 GCA_964658255.1 Candidatus Babeliales bacterium | reverse complement strand
GTCGAGCGCGCTGTGGGGCTGGCGGCCGACGGTGGCCCTGCTCGCGGTCGCCGCTTATGTTGGAAGCACCCGTCTGATCGACAACGTGCTGCTCTAGGTACAAGCCAGAGTCAGCACGCCCCCGGCAGGAACAACACCCGACAGGCCGCAAGTCAGTAAAGCCGGCTCATGGACCGAGAGTGGCGCTGATCTGCTGCACCACGCAAATGGGACCACCCTCATAGAGCGGGCCGTCTTCTCGAACAAAGGCAGGCGGCACGCCAGGCACGATGTAGATGTGGTAGTCGGCCGGCTGCTTGCCGACCAGCGGCGCCACTACGCCCGTGATCCCACCCAGCTCTACGTGCAGGGTGAACTGGGTCGCCGCGCGCGACAAGCTGCCGATCCGGAACGTCTGCTTCCCTGTGGGCTTGATGGAGATATGGATCAGTCGAGGCTTGTCGCCCGGTGCCAGAAAGGACACCTTGGACTCCTGCATGGACGGCGGAATATTGAGCAGCAGGTTCGGTGGCAGCCCATTGGCCAGGTCAGGCGGCAGCTCCATATGTTCCTCGGTCACCTTGCCATCGTGGGAGCGGGAGGTCACCTGACCACTTGGCACATCCACCAGCACATCGACTGGCTTGGGGTACGAGGGGCCACGCTGAACATGATGATCCCGTATGAGCCGAAAGACTCCTCGCTGCGTAAAGAGTGTGGTGTCCTGGTCGATCGATCCATCGCGATAGCGGAAGACGAGTTTCGAGCTGACCCGGTCTCCACGCACGGTCTGAGTCACCTCCCCCGTGGCGAGCGTGGCGCCGGTCTCGGAGGTGAGCGCGAGAAAGCCATGCGTGGAACCCTGCGGATAACGGACCGGGATCGGGTCTGCATGCGTGACAACGCTGCCGAGGAGCAGAAAAGTAGAGAGAGCGGCAAGGGAGCGCATCATTGGGTCGGACCTCAGAAAGAGTGTTTCAGATGAAGACTACTTGACGCTCACCTGCCGCAACTACCGTCACGCCATCACTGAAACGAAATCCGACGCGGCCAGGTGAAACCTGGCGGGACGGTCGGCTGCCTTGCGGATGCCGATGCGTGGGCTGACGATGACGTCCACGGCCCGGTAACCATCGTCGGCGAACACGATCTCCGAGGCTGGATCGGTGACGTCCAGCCCGTTGTGCGCCAGCCGCGTGATGCCGAGCGCCTGGCACAGCCGGCCCGGGCCCGAGCAGAGCAGTCGCGGGCGCGCATTGGGGGGCAGGCCACGCAGGCGGGCCATGGTCGCGAAGCCTGCCAGAGCTTCCAGCGCGCGGATGAGCACGCACCCGGCCTGGCCCTCCGGCTCGCACGACACGTTGAGGCAGTGGTGCATGCCGTAGACGAAATAGACATAGGCATGGCCGGGCGGTCCAAAGAGGACCTCGGTGCGTGCGGTGCGGCCGGCGAAGGCGTGCGCAGCCGGATCGTCCGAGCCGAAGTAGGCCTCGGTCTCAACGATGCGTGCAGCCAGGGTCTCTCCCTCGTACCGACGGAGAATCTGCTTGCCGAGCAGCGCGCGGGCGACCTGGTCTGGAGCAAGCACGAAGAAGCTGCGAGGCAGGGGAGTGGGGTTCATGCGGCTCCGCCCAGTCTAAAGGGAAACGGAAAGCCCTGGGTTACGGCCTCTTGATAGCAGGCTCCTTGAACCCGCGGATCATACGGCTGCTCTGCATGGCGGCGGCGGT
>CAZZYO010000214.1:0-2679 GCA_964658255.1 Candidatus Babeliales bacterium | reverse complement strand
ATTCCGCACCCGCCCTCCAGCAACCTGACTGCCTCTAGCTCCCCCATGGGCACCATTCCGCATCCGCCCTCCAGCAACCTGACTGCCTCTAGCTCCCCTATGGGCACCATTCCGCATCCGCCAGCCCTTTCTCAATGCGTGCGTTCTTTGATCAGAGCCACAGATGCGCGAGCGTAGGGCCAGGCACCAGGACTGTGAGCGTATAGTGCAGGCAGACTTGTGCGCCTGTTTGTCAAGCCCCGGAGTTCGCTCTCATGCACCTGCATCATGCGACGCTGAATGACGCTTTCTGGGCTGGCGGGCTATCTTGCGATACGGCCCTGATGATCGTCCTGCTCGGCAAACGGCGTGCTCGGAGCTTTCCGGCGTTCACCTCTCTTATTGGGCTCAACCTAGTTGCTGATCTTGTCTTATCTCCTGCGATCGCATCTTCGTACCGGGGGTTTTACCTGCACACCTACTGGACGTACGCAGCGATTAACGTGCTCATACAGGCCTGGATTATCTATGAACTGGCATCGATTGTTCTTAAGCCCACAGGAACCTGGGTGCGGGATGCCCGCGCTAATTTCCTCAGCTGGGGCGCCGCAGGGGGGCTGATTGCGCTGGCGCTGGCCTACCTTGTCTCGCCGCCTGCGAGTACAGTGCTTCAGAGATTGGGCTTGCGCGCGGACCTGTTCACCAGCCTGCTCATCTGCGAACTGGTCATTGTGACAACCAGCGCATCCGCACGGCTGGGCCTTGGGTGGAGGAACCACGTCATGGCAGTCGGCCAGGCAGTCACGCTCTGGTCCGCAACCGCGGTGGTGATCGACTCCCTCCACAGTTACTTCGGTAACGGGAAAAGTTTCGCGTCCCTGGAATACGTGAAGTTCCTTGCTTATCTAGCAGCTACGTTCTATTGCTGTCTGCAGTTGTGGCACGAAGAGCCGGTCCGGCAGCCGATTTCTCCGGAGTTACGAAAGTATATTGTTGCCCTTCATCGCCGAGTGCAATACGATCTCGGTGAAGCTGAACGGTAGCCATCGGATGACTCTCACCATGCAGCCAATGTTCCCTTATCTTCTTCTCACCCTTGCTGCCGGCGGACTCACAGCGGCAGCCGTTCGTTCACAACGGTCTGCGCTTAAGCTCTCGCAGCGAACGTGGAACGAGCTTGTCGCAGAAGTGCAGTTCATAGACTTTCGCGGCGTGAGCCTGGTCGCGAGGGACTTCCTCGACCCGCGCCGGGGGCAGATCGACATGCAGCCGGATGAGATCTGGACGCTGCTGGGGGGCGATGATGGGTTGCGGATCATGCGTGCAAACGCTGACCGGCTCATCGCGCTGGCTGCTTTTGCCCAGCAGTGGAACCTGGAAGAAAGCGTGATCGTGGCGGAACGTATGCGGCGGGATGGCCTGCGCCTGCGCAGCGCTGTTCGGCGCATCCAGCTCGGCATGCTCTCGCAGATTGTCACTGGCCGGCACTGGGTGTCTGTGCCTTTCCAGCTGCAGGAGGCTGCATCGTCGTACTACCTGATGCGGCAACGCCTGCTGGCTCTCTATGAGACCAGCCACATCGGGCTGTACCCGCAACTGGTTCAGGCCGTCTAGACCTGGCTCAGGTATACCGGACGGTCCTGTGGCCCTTGCGGGAAGTCCGAGAGCTCGTCATGAATCGCGAAAACGCTCAACAGTGCGCCTTGCGCTTGTAAGAGATCCTGGTCGCCGCTCTCCTGTAGGACGCTCTAGTAGACTGGTGCCTAGAGCCTTTCCTAAGGAGAATCATCAGTGCCTCAGCGGACCTTTAGTATTCTCAAGCCGGACGCCGTACGAAATGGAGACGCGGCTGCCATCCTCGCGGCCATTCACGAGTCAGGCTTCAAGATCGTCGCCATCAAGAAGCTTTCCATCTCCAAGACCCAGGCTGAAGGCTTTTACCACGTGCATGCGGCCCGGCCTTTCTTTGATTCGCTGACCACGTTCATGTCGTCGGGGGCAATCTTCCCCATGGTTCTGGAGAAAGAGAACGCGATTGCTGATCTTCGCAAGTTGATGGGGGCGACCAATCCTGCCAACGCCGAGGAAGGCACCATCCGCAAGGCGTTTGCTGCCTCTATCGAAGAGAATGCCATCCACGGGTCAGACGCTGAAGAGACTGCGGCATTTGAAATTGGCTACTTTTTTGCAGGGTACGAACTGGCGTAGCTGCGGCCAGTTGGCTATAGCTGCGACTAGTCCATGGCTGGCGCATCGAAGATAGAAGACGGCAAAGGAGACCGCGCAACCATGACAGAGCAGACAGCAACGGAGAAGGCAACGTTCGGGGCAGGTTGCTTCTGGGGTGTCGAGGTTCAGTTCCAGCAGCTGCCCGGCGTTCTCGAGACCGCAGTTGGGTATGAGGGCGGCTCGGTCCAGAACCCTACCTACCGTGATGTTTGCACCGACCGCACCGGCCATGCGGAAGTGGTAGAGGTGCATTACGATCCATCCAGGCTGAGTTACGAGGCGCTGCTCGCCGAGTTCTTTTCGCTCCATGACCCTACGCAGCTTAATCGCCAGGGCCCAGACTGGGGTGCCCAGTACCGGAGTGTCGTCTTCTATCACTCACCCGCGCAAAAGACGGCCGCCGAGCAGTACATCCTAGCTCTCGAGCAGCAGAAGCGGTTCGCCCGCCCCATCGTCACCCAGGTTGTGCCG
>CAZZYO010000213.1:0-2861 GCA_964658255.1 Candidatus Babeliales bacterium | reverse complement strand
CGGGTCTCCTGCCCTGGCGCGTCGCCGGTCTTGTCTGGAGCCTCGTTCCGGGCTTGCGGATGCTGTGTCTTCAACGGTGCCATAGGCTAGTTCTGCACGAGCGGCAGCGATTGCGTGTTGTGGTAGGGCAAGTCCTCAACCTGCACTGACGTGGCAGCAATCTTGACCACGCGATAACGATGGCTGACGACGTCCCCCTCCGATGCGATAAAGACGTCCTCACCATGCAGCAGAAAGGCTTTGCGCGTACCGTCTTTGCGCGCGGAGTAGCCAAAGAAGCGCAGGTCGATGGCCGGTGGTGGTGGCGGACCAGCCGGCGCCTGGGCGACCTGGACCGTCGGACGGATAGGGGCCCTGAGTGCTTCAATCTTGACCGCGGCCGGCGGCGGCGCGCTGTTAGCCGAAAAGATGTTGCGCCCGCTCCCGTGGTAAAGGAATGACTCGTTCTCCGCCATCAGCTCGGTGTGCAGCGTAGGGTCCACCTGGGTTGAGGTGCGAACGGCTGCGCCAGGCGCCACCCCACCCTGGCGGGCCGAAGCAACAGGCGGAGAGGTGCGCGCTGCGGTTGCCGGGGCAGGATTGTCCGGCGAAAGGAAAAGGGTACGAATGACGAGCACGGTCACCACGACGACAAGCGCGCCCGCGATAGCCAGTTTCTTGCGATCCTCGGTGCCAACCTTCAGCGCCATTACTGGACCTCCGTCGCTGCGTGGCCGCCAGCCGACATGACAGCCGAGCTGGCTGCATCGGCGCGCATGTAGGTGGTAAGCCGTAGCCGGAGGTTGACCGTTCCGCTTTGCTGGCCGGTGAGGGTCACGCTGCGGATGATAAAGAAGGCGCGAGTCCTGTCCCGCTCCACCTCATTGATGAAGTGCATGACCGGGCTGTATTCGCCGATCATGGTGGCGTCGATGCGCAGCTCGACCAGACCTGGCACGGCCACCAGCGGCGTGTACTGGGCGCGGCTTAAACGGACATGATTGCGTGAGGCGAGTTCGCCGAGCTGTGAGACAACAGCCGAGTCATTGGCCGGGATGCGTGCTGCAAAGAAAGCATCAGCCGCCTGGTGCGAGGTGCCCAGGCGAGCTGGCAAATCCTTTAGCTGACGAGTCTGCGCCTGGAGCTGCGCGTAGGTGGCGAGATCGGCGTTGTACTCTGCGGACTGGTCGCTCGAGGCGCGATGCCAGGCCAGCACCAGGCGGGTTGCGAGCGAGAGATCAAACACCAGCAGCAACAGTGCGCCTGCCGCGAGCAGGTTCAGCGGCGTAAGGTACTTGCGGAGATCGTTCATCGGCCGCCTCCTCGCGTGTGCTGCTGCGCTGGCGTGCGGGAGAGGTTGGCAGCACCCGAGGTCGGCGCCTCGGAGACGCTGGCCGGATCTGCGGCCTCGACCTGAGCCGCACCATCTATGCCTGGAGATGCCGTCGCCCCCATGCCCGCCGGGTCGTGCGAGTGAGGCAGCGGCCGATAGTCGGCCAGGATGTCGAAGGCGACATCGTTCGCCGATTCACCTGTCGCTGAGCCCGCATCCGCGACCTGGCGGACCGTGGCAGCAGCGCCCGCTGTATTGTTCTGATTGGCGAGTGCCTCGCTGGCCAGCCGCGGGGCGATAAAGTGGCGCGAGTGCTCGAGGTTGCGCACCAGCTCAACCGCGCGTTCCCGGGCGCCTGAGACGCGGAGACGGATGGTGACATGGCCGTCCGGTGCAATGGCGGGCTCGATGGACAAGACCTGCACGCCGTAGGGCAGCGTCGTTTCCAGGTCGCTCATCGTGGCTGTCCAGGAGAATGCCTTGCGCGCGAAAAGCTCATTGAGGAAATCAGTCTGGGTGAGCAGAGCTGCGTTGTCCGGCTCCTGCAGCAGGACACGCGCCTGGCGCTGCCTGTCTTCAAGCGCCGCGATCTTCTGCTTTAGCAGGTTGACACGCGCCGTCGCAGCATCGGCCCTGGACTGCTCGACGCGCAGGATGAGAAGCATGGGCAGGGCAAGCAGAGCCAGAACGAGCATGATCCAGCGCAGACGTGCATAGATCGGACGCAGCTCGATGTAGGGCCGTGTCGCGAGATTGAGGGTGATTCTCATCGGTTAGGTCTCACTCCTCCGGGACAGGGGGTCAAGCGTTACTCAGTGCGCCCGCAATTGGGGCAAGCAGGGCGCGCGCGCCGCCGAGCAGACCGGTCAGGGCCTCGGGCAGCAGTTCGCGAACGGTGATGGCGGTTTCTCCCGGATCTCGCGGCGCGAGCAGCGTGTCGCCAAGCAGCCTGGCAAACTCGTCGGCCGAGCCGGGGCCAATGTAGTAGAGCGCTGTGGGACTTTGCGCGAGCGTGTCCTCATAGTAGGCGAGCGCGACCGAAACGGTCTGGCGAATATCTTCCTCACGCAGGCCTTCGGCTGTGAAGCGGGCCAGCGTGGTATTGTCGGCCGCGCTCTCGCTCTCGGTCTCGAACTCCAGCGCGCGATGCAGCAGCAGTTCCTCGCCCCGAACGATGGCGGTCGTGAGGGTGTTCCCATTCCGATTCACGACCAGCGCCGGTTCGGTGGAAAGCAGCGTGGTTGCGGCAAGGGTGCTGGGAAGCACGACCCCGGCGTAAAATCCGGCTTCGCGGATGGCGCTCTCGTACTCAGCAAGCACCTCGCGTGGGATCACCGTAACCAGGATGCGAACCTGCTCCGGCGTCTGCGAGGCGACCTGGTAGCTGATCACTGCGTCGTCTACCTCAAAGGGCACCAGCTTGCGGAGACGGAAGCGGAGAATAGAGAGAATCTCAAGGCGCTTGGACGGCAAGGTATCAAAGTCGAGTAGCAGGACCCGGACCGCTGCATCCGGCACGATGACGGTGAGCGCACGGTTGCCGGGCAGG
>CAZZYO010000212.1:0-3036 GCA_964658255.1 Candidatus Babeliales bacterium | reverse complement strand
CTGGTGGTCCTATCCATGCTGATCGCGCTTGGCTACCTTCTGCTGAACAAGGCGCTGGTGCGTACGCACTCGGCACTCTCGGTAAGCGGCTGGGGCATGCTCGCAGGCACGGCCATGCTCGCGGTATGGGTGCTTGCCCGCGATGGGCCGCCGCCGCTGCATGGGCTAAGCGCGGGCGTGTGGTGGTCGCTTGCGGCGAGCGGCGTGCTCTGCACCTCGGTCACCAGCCTGCTTTGGAACTGGGGCATGCGGCACGTGCCGGCCTCGCGCGCGGCGGTCTTCTTGAATATCGAACCAGCGCTCGGCTCGGCGCTTGGCGTGTGGCTGCTGGGCGACAGGCTGGGTCCGCTCACCTGGGTAGGCGGGGCGCTGATCCTTGCCGCGGCAGTTACGCTGACAAGCACCGGGCAGGCCGAGGCAGAGGTCGTCCCCGAGTAGGAGTCACCGGCGGTGGGTCGGCCAGCTCAGCTCGAGCTGGTGCGCCAACGTCGGTCAGCTCAGCTCGAACGCTTGCTGCGTCTCTACGCCGACTGGCTGCCTGCGCGGCTCGCTGGCCAGATCAAGCACCAGCCGCTCCAGCACCAGCTTCTTGTCAGGCGGCGATGAGCGCAGCTCGAGGTCGGCCCGCGCAATCAACCGGAGTGCCCGCGTCAGGTCGCGACGCGACTTGTATCTACGCGCCTGTCGAATGAGATCATCGGCCGCGAAGGGAGGCATGCGGAAGCCCTGCCACAGTGCCTGCCAGATTGCGCGCGAGTCGCGCACGTTTTTTTCCAGGATTACCAGCATCTGGCGGAAGGTGCGCGCCAGCATATACAGGTGCCCGATGGCTGAGTCTTCCCCACCGTCGGAGGCATTCAGCAGGCCATCCAGCAGCAGCAGCGCGCGCGGCTTGTCGCGCAGCGAGATTGCATCCGTCAGCTCGTAGAGCGAGCGCTGCTTGGCGCCGAGGACCATCGTCTCCACGTCACCCAGCGTGACCGTGGCGCTTTGCCCCGGCAGACGGGCTGTCACGTAGAGGACGAGCTTTTCGAGCTCGCTCGCAAGCAGCATCATGTCCGCACCAAGCGCATCGGCAAGCTCCCGTGCGGCCGCCTCCTCCAGGCGCACGTTGCGGCCCGCAGCTTCAGCAGTCAGCCACTCGATGGCCGCCGCCTCGCTCGGCCGGGCCAGGTCAATCACGGTCGCCCACTCGCCAAGCGTCTCGCGCAAGCGCTCGTAGCGAGTCTTGTCGTCCATCTCCATGCGGCGGAGATCGCTTGGGATGTGCAGGTAGTCGGCCACGAAGACCAGCACGGCCTGCGGATTGGGCGAGCGAAAGTAAGCCTCGATCGCGGCGAACTCATCTTTCTTCGAGCCTCGTCCGTAGAGATTCCTGACGCCGCGGACAAAGATCAGCTGCGCCGGCGACATGAGCGACGGTGTCTGGGCACGGTCAAGGATCTCGTAGATAGTAGCGTCGCCCAGGTCCATGTCGGACAGGCAGAACTCGCGCAGGCCTTCTGGCACAACGGTGGCGATCAATGCCTTGCGGCAGCGCTCGTAGAGAAAGGTCTCATCCCCGGCCAGCACGTAGCCGGGCTGCGGCGCCGATGTCTTGAGCTGGGTGACGAGCCGGTCAACAGCAGGAAAGATCGCGGCCATCAGGCTCCTTCACAAGGAGCGGCAGTCCTTGGACTGAAAAAGGTAGGGTGGATCATCGCAGGGCAGCCTAAAAGGAGTTCAGAATATCGGAGACCAGGCTCTGGGCAAAATCGCGCGAGAGCCGCTGCACGGCCGCCGGGTCTTCCTGGACGAAGCTCACCAGGTCCTGGGTCGTCTGGTATTGCTGGCGAAAGACATAGCCGTTGTTCTGGTAGAGGGTGCGGTTGTTTTTGTCCGTAACCGTCACGCGCGCCCCGACTGTGACCAGGAAGCTCGACGACTGATTGGTCGTCGAGTCATAGGTAAGCGGAAAAACGACAAAGCTGGTAATGTCGCCGCGGATGACTGCATCGGCCTCGCCTACGTCTTCGGTCGAGGTGACCCGATACTTCGTGCGGCTGGTCAGTTCCTTGAGCACAGCCTGCGTCATCGTCAGCTCGACGTGATAGGCCTGAGTGTGATTTCTAAAGATAGGTACGTCAACCAGGTGCACGGTCTTTGGCAGGTGCACGGCGGTACCGGCATTGTGGTAGCCGCAGCCTGCCAGCGGGAGCGTAGTTGCGAGAGCTGCAAGTGCGAGTGCGCGAAGCATGCTGGGTTGATTGTCGCAGATCAAAGGCGCCTGACACCGGCGCCGAGCCAAGCGCTAGGTTGCGCCGCTCGCGTCCTCATGCTCTTCATGCCAGGCCATCTGGATGGCCTCGAGTTTTGATTCGGTCGACTTGGCGGGGTCGTCGGCGAATCCTTCCAGGCTGGTCACATACTTGTGCAGCTCGGTGAAGCGAACGGTAAGCGGGTCGATCTCTGGGTACTTCTCCTGGAGCTGGATGCCGATCTCTTCAGCGTCGAGCCAGGTTATCTCCTGCGGCATGAGCGTCGCTCCTTTTGTAATCGCTACAGTTACTTGCTCAACCCTACTTGTTTTCAGCCAGGGTCAGCGGCTTGCCTTCAGACACGTAGTTGCGGTTCCAGTTCGGAATCTCAACCGTGTACGAGCCCGGCCGGGTGATGATCGCCTGGCAGCCCAGGCGCGAGTTCAGCTGCAGTCCGGGCGCCAGGTCAAGCCGGTCAAGCTCCTGCTCGTCCGCTTCTGAAAGGCCATCGGCGCCCTCCTTCACATAAATGTGGCAGGTGGTGCAGGCGCAAGCACCACCACAGGCGTGGTCCAGGAAGACGTGGTAGTTTTCCGCCACATCGAGGAAGGCCATCGGCTTGCCGTGGTGGTCGTACGGCAGCGTGCCGTAGGCAAACTCAACCGTTTTGCCCTCGGGCTGAAAGGTCACGCGCACCATGTTGGCCGCCGGGGGCCGGCTCAGGTCGATCTGGGTACTCTCTGCTGCTTCTATCATCGTTTTCTCGTCTCGATCCTATGCATACTTGGCACTCTTACCT
>CAZZYO010000211.1:0-3096 GCA_964658255.1 Candidatus Babeliales bacterium | reverse complement strand
CGATGTTAAGATCGCCGATGTTGGATAATGGGTTTGATGGCTTTGATTGGTCACTTTCAGCCACTACCTAACAACTGTCACGTCACACTATCAGAACGACATGACTACGTAATGACAGTTTCTTACGTGCTAATAGAACTAACCAATCAAACCAATCAAACCCATTCTAGCGACAGACGAAGAGAAATCTTCATTCAAAGCGTTAATTTATACGTCCGCACGTGCGCTCGATCGCACGCCCCAGCGCGTCACCGCGCGATCACGATACGACCTGTTTCGCACGTAATTCCGGGAACCTCTAAAGACACCTCCTCACACCGTCGCCGCCTCTGCACAGCGGTAAACAGTGGTGCACGACTATGCACAACCTATTGAAATTGCTTGCCTATGCTTTGAGGATCGTGATTACTGTGTAGTATCTGGCGAGTAAGTGGGGCGTGGATTGGCAAAAACGGCTTCCAGAATACGGCCCTACTCGCGACCGAATGCGCTGGCGAAGCTCGATGGACGCACCAAGGAAGCGCGCCTGATGATGTCCATTCGCACCGAGTTGGCTGCACACGTCGGCGGATCGCCATCGGCAACGCAGAAGGGCTTAATTGAGCGCGCTGCCCAGCTCAGCCTCCGCATAGCGGCCATGGACCGCAAATTCGTCGAAAGCGGCGAGATGACGGAACACGACAGCCGAACCTACTTGGGCTGGTCAAGCGCCTTGAGCCGGGTCCTGCGTGCGCTGGGTCTTCGCGCCACGCAGACGCCTACCCGCAGTCTGCAGGACCACCTTGCACAGCGGGCGGCCGCCTCGTCGTGAGGGCGTCAAAGGTCGCTCAGGCTGCCCCCCAAGCCCCCAGCATGTCGATCCTCGCGGCCATGGCTGATCCCGAGTTGTTCAAGCGCGTATTCCGGGGCGCATCCTGGGGGCCATGGATGGTCTTCCTGGCCGCATTGTTCGCGCTGCCCATGGATGCAGCGGCAATGGAGATCTACACGGCTCGCACGGGCCGCACGGACGCTCCTGTGGTGCCATTCAAGGAAGCCTGCCTTGTCATAGGCCGTCGTGGCGGGAAAAGCCGCATACTCGCCCTGATAGCGGTGTTCCTGGGCTGCTTCAGGGATTACGAGCCCTACCTGGCAGCCGGCGAGCGAGCGACGATCGCTATCATCGCTGCGGACAGGAAGCAAGCCCGCACAATCTTCCGCTTCATCGAAGGCATGCTCGACGCAATCCCGATGCTGGCGGCGATGATTCAGGATCGCACGGCCGAGACACTGACGCTCACGAACCGGGTCACCTTCGAGGTGCACACCGCGAGCTTCAGAGTCACGAGAGGCTATACGTTTGGCGCGGTCCTGGCCGACGAGACGGCATTTTGGCGGAACGAAGAGTCGCGGAACCCTGATGCCGAAATTTTCAAAGCGCTGCGGCCTGGGATGGCGACGATACCTGGTGCGATCTTGCTGAACGCCAGTTCGCCCTACAGAAAATCGGGCGTTCTCTACGCGACGCACGCTCGATATTACGGCCGGGCGGAAGCGAAGGTGCTGGTGTGGCAGGCACCAACCCTCACGATGAACCCTGCACTTGATCCTGCAGTGGTCGAGGAGGCTTACGAGGAAGATCCGGAGTCTGCGGCAGCTGAATACGGCGCGCAGTTCCGCAACGATCTTTCGGACTTTGTGCCGCGCGTCGTAATTGAGGCCTGCACAGTGCAGGGTCGCTTTGAGGCGCATCCGATCGGCGGGCACCGCTACTATGCTTTCGTCGACCCTAGCGGCGGCACAGGTTCGGACAGCATGACCATCGCCATTGCGCACAAGGAAGGCGAACGTGTCGTGCTCGATGCAGTCCGAGAGCAACGCCCCCCGTTCTCGCCGGAAGCATGCACGACCGAGTTCGCACAGCTCCTGAAAACCTACGGCATCAAAACGGTGCAGGGCGATCGATACGCCGGCGAGTGGCCGAGGGAGCGCTTCCGGGTGCACGGGATCGATTACACGCTCTCCGAACAGCCAAAATCCGACCTGTACCGGGACGTGCTGCCGATCCTGAACAGCGGGCGTGCCGAGCTTCTCAACTTGCCGCGGATCGCCTCACAGTTTTGCGGGCTTGAGCGGCGCACATCACGTAGTGGACGCGACAGTATCGACCACGCGCCAGGCGGCCACGACGACGTCGCGAACGTGGTTGCTGGCGTCTTGATCCTGGCAAACGCCGGCAGCCGCATAATGCCAGCCCGATCCATCCGCATCTACCATATGGGACGCTAAAATGCAGACGCACACGCCAGAAGTACACGACGCACTCGACAGCGACGCCGCAGCAGCTGCTCATAAATCGGCCCGCAAACGCGAACCGCACGTCTACGCCAGGCTAGTCGACACCTCGTGGGAATGGTTTCAGTTCCATCTCGGCCGCGTCAGCACGTACGAGAAGCAAGCGGACTTAGTCCAGATGGCAACGGCAACGATGCGGGCTTATGCCATGCTTCCAGACGCCGACATGCGGGTGCTGGCACAGGTGGAAGCCGGCTGGACCGATGGTGCAGTCGTAAAGCACATCCAAGTGCAGAAATTAGCGGTCATTGAGCGCAACCCGGCACTCCTGGCGTTCCGCGACTTTCAGGCAAAGTTCGATGCGAAACACTCGGAGCAGGTTCACGCCACGAACGCAGCGTTGAATGCACAGGCGAAAGAAAAGTACCCGGCAATGCTACTGGCTCGGCTTCGGCAGGCGGGAATTACGCTCGCTGTTAACAAGGATAAGCTGACGGTGCCGGCGGGTTCCGTTGTGCCGCCGCGAGAGGCTGCCGAGATCGTGGAGTACAAAGCTGGCTTGATCGCTTTGCTGGTAGCAGAGGAAGTCGCGGCCCTGCCTTTGGTGGTCGCATGAAGAAGCCAATCAGAGAAATGACGCCTTCGGAGCTGAAGGCTTTTGAGCGCGAGCACTTCTCAAGCAGGCTGCGGCCAAACCCTGTGCCGAACAAACAATTCGACCAGATGACACCGCGCGAGCAGGCGGACTTTGAGCTTTGGTGCGGAATACGACCAGCGTGGAGTGCGGCGCGATGAGGTGTCATTCGAAACGTCACGCCGGCG
>CAZZYO010000210.1:0-3137 GCA_964658255.1 Candidatus Babeliales bacterium | reverse complement strand
ACTCCCATGGTGGGCTGTCGGAACATCCCAGGTCAAACGCACGTGGCTGGTGACGCATTGGCTCGCGCCCGCGCCGGACTCCTGAAGCGAGAGGCAGCGCTCAGTTCTTCTTGCCGGCCACCATGTTCATCGTCTGCTCGTGCCGGTTGCGCATCACGTACAGCAGTACCGGCCTGCCGCGGTTGGCGTGGAGCTGCTTGATCCAATCCGCGCGCGAGACGACCGCCTTGTTGTTGACCCGGAGGATAACGTCGCCCGCGTGCAGTCCCGCAGAAGCCGCAGGGCTGTTGTCGTTGACGCTGCGCACCAGCAGGCCTGCTCCATCGTGGACGCCGAAGTACTCGGCCAGCTGCGTAGAGAGCGGGTCAAGCTCCGCCCCGGTGTAGAGCGAGTTGATCGAAAAGACCCCAAGGAAGCTCGAAGCTGGGCCGCGGCGTCCGGAGGGCGGGACAAACTCAACGTCAGCGTCGGCAGCAGGCCCGGCGGCTGCGGGGTCGCCCGCGCCGGTCGGCAAGCCGGCCGCGGCAAAGTGCTGCTCCCAGGCACGACGGGCGATCTCGACCTGGTCGCCCAGCTGCACGGAGATGACCTGCTGGCTGGCATCGGCCTCGCGGCTCACGCGCAGGGTGATAGTTGAGCCGGCCGGCGTGTCGTGCAGACGTCGCCGCAGCTGGTCGACATTGTCGATGCGCTGGCTGTTCATCTCGAGAATCACATCGTGCGGGCGAAGACCGGCAGCGGCTGCAGGCGCCTCACGATCGATGGTGACGATGAGCGCACCGCGCGTGTCCTTGAGTCGCAGGTGTACCGCCGTGTCCGGGTCAAGATCAAGCAGGCTCACACCGAGATAGCCAGGGTTGGGCAAGGGCCGCGAAGGGGCCGGGCGCACCTGGGACAGGGCCAGGCCAACGCTGAGCAGTGCCAGCGGTAGCAGCACCGCGCCTGTACCGGCAGCGCGAACCAGCCGGGCCGAGCGTGCGATGAGGGAGTGTGCGGCGCTGCCCATCACTGCACCTGGGGAATGCCGTTGAGCATCCGCTGCGAGGCGTCACGAATGGAGGGATCGCCATCCTCTGCGGCCACGGCGTGCAATGCGTGGCGCACGCTGGAGTCGACCTCGACCGGCGTCAGCAGGTGGATCGCCTCGATCCGGACTTCAGGGCTGGCATCGGCCATCACGGCGCGCAGCACGGCATCTCGCACCTGCATGTCTTCCGAGATGTACGGCTCGAGGCCATTCAGCGCCTCGATGCGTACCTGGGGGTCCATGTCCGAGCGCAACGTGGTGAGCAGGGCATTGAGCACGGGACCATTGCTGCAGCCGTGGCGGTGGCGGCACTCGGAGCTCAGCAGGTTCAGCGAGTCATTGCGCACCAGCGGATTGGCATCCTGTTGCAGCGCCATGATCAGCAGGCGGCGGATGGAAGGGTCATCCAGTGTGCCGTCGAGCGTCTCCGGCACCAGGCGATCATAATGGACCTCGACGCGTTCGGAGTCAGGATCGCGGCGGATGCCGCTCACGTCGGCGATCAGGCGGCGCTCGCCAAGCGGCGTGCTCGGCTGGGCCATCTCCGTGGATGTTGAGGTGAGCTCAGTAGCCTGGTCGGGCATGCTATTTAGAATGGCGCGCTGCTCGTCCGCGTGGACCGCGTGTCCGGCGCGATAGCCGCCATAGCCACCTACAGCCAGCCCCACCAGCAGTAGAGCGGATGCCAGACCTGGTGAGGCGCGGAGCCGGCCGGCACTGAAGGACAGCTGCTGCAGCAGATGAGCAAGCGCGCTCTGGTGAGCGTTGCTGTCGAGCGTGGCGTCAAGCCGCATCCGCGCCCGAGCCAGGAGGCTGGGCGTGGGCTCAGCGCGGCCGGTAAGCGAAAGCGCCCGATAGAAGGCAGCAGTCGCCGCCATCTCGGCCTGGCACTCGCGGCAGGTCGCCAGGTGCGCTTCGAGCGCCTGGCGTTCCGCCTCAGGCAGGTCGCTGTCGAGCAGAACTGCCTCGGTAGCAGCTTCGCGCCTGGCGTTTGATTCAGGAAGCGGGCAGGTAGCGGCGAGCTCGGGATGCTCGGCGAAGAAGTCAGTAACGAAGTCTGGCCCCGCGCTCTCGGGTGCCGCTTGAGGTGCGAGTGGCGAGTTGTTGGCAGGCGCAAGGGCCGCTAGCGCGATTGTCCGCTGCGCCATTTCGCAGTTCATGGCTGTTCCTTTGCTCCACATGGCTTCTCTCAAAGGGTGCTGCAAGTGCCTGGTTTGTGCACGGCCGGTGTTTCCCGGCTCAAGCTGCCTATGTTGTTGCCGAACGGGCTCGTAGCGGGGCGCGCCGGTGTGATCGTCTGGTGCCGTGGAGAAGTCTAGCGAACCTCGGCCAGGCGCGCTCGCAGCTTGCGGGTCGCCCGGAAAAGCGTGTTCTTGGCAGTCTCTTCTGTGGTCTCGAGCATCTCGCCGATCGCACGCAGCTTCAAGCCGGAGTAGTGCTTTAGCTCAAACACCATGCGCTCGCGCGGGGTGAGCTGGTCAAGCGCCTCCCCAATCCGTTGGCCGAGCACCTTGCGCTCGAGCTCGCGTGCCGGGTTCGCGCCTGAACGATCGTCCGAGACGTTGGAGAGCAGGTCCATCTCCTCGCCACGCCCATCGACCATGACTGCCTGGTCCTCGCGACGCGACTTGCGGCGGCGCAGGTGGTCCAGGCACAGGTTGGTCGCAATGCGGTAGATCCAGGTGTAAAACGAGCACTCGAAGCGGAAGTTTTCTAGGTACCGGTAGGCCTTCAGGAAGGCTTCCTGGTGAATGTCCTGCGCGTCCTGTTCGGAGCCCGTGAGACGCAGCGCAAGCCGAAGCACAGCCTGGTCATACTGGCGGACCAGCGCGTCGAAGGCAGTGCGCGAGCCGGCCTGGGCCTCGCGGATCAGCAGGGCTTCGGCGGCGCGGGCGGTCTCGTCGGCAACCACGCGATGCACGCGGCCCCGGCTCGCGACGTCGCGCGTGGGAGAAGCAGCGGGTGATGCAAGAATGCCGGTAGCGTCAGCAGCAGACATGAACAGGACTCCCCGAAGGCGAAGCTATAGTGGGACGTAGATGGAAACCCAAAGTGAGCACAGAAGTTGCTTTGAGTGGTCGCCGACGCGATTTACCCGCCTTCGACTGGT
>CAZZYO010000209.1:0-3240 GCA_964658255.1 Candidatus Babeliales bacterium | reverse complement strand
GATCGAGAGCGGGACCGCAATCAGTAGCGCAAGGAACGAAGAGACAAGCGTGCCGTAGATGAACGGGAACGCGCCAAAATCCCCGGAGACAGGATCCCAGGACGACTTGAAGAAGAAGCTAAAGCCAAACTTGGCCAGTGTGAGTTTCGAGCGCAGAACAAGCTCGGTCGCAATCAGCGCCACGATAGCGAAGATGCTGAGCGCACAGAGCAGCATCAGCACGTAGAACGCCCTGTCGCCAGCGGCGGAACTGCCTCGGCTGGCCAGGAACTGTCGGATTGGGGACGAGGGCGGTGGCACGGGCGTAGCGGCGTCCCGAACTGGAGAGGAGCTGGGGCTGGTCAAGCGAAGTTCCTGTGTTTGGATATTCACCGCTGTCCAGCCTATAAGCAACACAACAATACCTGGTGAAGACGATTCCGCTCCAAGGCCGAACGTAAGCGTCTTGATGATACGGCACGCGCCGGGGACCTGGCCGCGATTGCTCTCTGCCCGCACGGTGCTGGGCGCGAGCCGGGGACGGAGCAGCGCAGCACAGTCCCCGGTTGACGGGAAGGGGCTACTTCATCTGCGCGATCGTTGCCTTCACCTTGGCAGCAACGGCCGGCGGCAGCGGCGCGTAGTAGAGCGATCCGGCTTCCTGCTCGCCATGGTCCAGCATCCACTGCAGAAAGTCCTTGAGCACACGGGCCTTGGTCGCATCCTGAGACTGGGTCGGGATCAGCAGCCAGGTGAAGCTCGAGATAGGGTAGGAGCCTTTCCCAGGCGCATTGGTAATCGAGACGCGGTAGTCCGCAGGCATGGCCTTCACGCTGGCCGCTGCCGCGGTCACGCCTTCGATCGAAGCCTTCACCCACTCACCCGCGGCATTCTTTACCAGGCCAAAGGGGATCTTGTTCTGCATGGAGTAGATCAGCTCAACGTAGCCGATCGCTCCAGGCATCTGGCGTACCAGGCCGGCTACTGCCTCGTTGCCCTTGCCGCCCAATCCCTTGGGCCAGGGCACCGCCGTCGACGCACCGACCGAGGACTTCCACTCGCCCGAGACCTTGGACAGATAATCGGTAAAGATATAGGTAGTCCCCGAGCCATCCGAGCGGTGGATGACGATGATCTCCTGGTTGGGCAGCTTGACGCCCGGGTTGTCCTTGGCGATACGCCCGTCATTCCAGTTGGTGATCTTGCCGAGATAGATGTCGGCGAGCACCTCGGGCGCAAACTTGAGCTCCTGCGAGACGCCTGCCAGATTGTAGATCGGCACCACGGCGCCCAGGACGGTCGGGATATGCGTGACCTTGATCTTCGAGGCGGCAATCTGCTCGTTGGTCATCGGCCCATCGGTTGCACCAAAATCAACCGTGCCCGAGGTGACCTGCCGGATGCCGCCGCCCGAGCCTATGGGCTGGTAGTTTATCTCTACGTTCGAGTGCTGGGCGTGGTACTCAGAGAACCACTTGGAATAAATCGGGTTGGGGAAGGTGGCGCCGGCGCCGTTCAGCTTCTGTGCCAGGCCGGTGGCGGCGGTTGAAATCAGCAGCGCTGCTGCCAGCATGCAAATCTTCTTCAAGGTCGTTCTCCAGAGTGGCAACGCGTAGACGAGGTGACACAGGAACTGTAACCGAGCTTGGTTACTCTGCGATGAATCGCACGGGAGAGGACCAGCGGCGAAGCCGTATGTGGAGCGAACCGGGACACTACCCAGCCCCGGCAGAGGCTGCTGCTGCCGCTACCGGCTGCCGAGGCACATGCTGGATGGCAGGCAGGGTGAACGTAAACCGGCACCCGGCGCCTAATTCGCTCTCCGCCCGGATCGTACCGCCGTGTGCCAGGACGATGTGCTTTGCGATGGCGAGGCCAAGGCCTGTCCCGCCCGAGTCGCGCGACCGTGCCTTGTCCACCCGGTAGAACCGCTCGAAGATGCGCGTCAGGTGCTCGGAGGCGATGCCCTGCCCAAAGTCCTGGACGAAGAACTCGACGTGGCTTCCGGCATCGCGCGCGCCTACCAGGACGCGGCCTCCGGCGCGGCCATACTTCATCGCGTTCTCAACCAGGTTGGCGAAGACCTGGGTCAGCGCATCGGCATCCGCCATCACCTCGGTCGCGGGCGCGTCTTCAATCTCCAGCAGCACGCCTGAGTCTATGGCCATACCGCCGAGGGAGGCGATCGCATCTTCAAGCAGCGCGTACGCAGGGACGGACTGCGGCTGCACCCGGTAGTCGCCCGCCTCAACGCTTGCAAGCGCCAGCAGGTCTTCGGTCAGGCGGTTCATACGCGTGGCGTTCTTGAGCACTACGGCAAGGAACTCGCGGCCCTGGTAGGACAGGCCTGGTTCGCTCTCAACCACTGTCTCCACGTAGCCGCTGATAGAAGTGAGCGGGGTGCGCAGTTCGTGCGACACGTTGGCGACGAAATCCCGGCGCATCCTCTCCGCGCGCTCGATGTCCGTCACGTCGTTGAGCACCACGACCGCCCCCTTGCCAGGCATCGGTGCCGCACTCACGTCAAAGACGCGTCCGGGCAAAAACGACGTGGCGCGCCCCCGGCCAAGCTCGCGCTGGCGCAGCGCTGTTTCAACGCAGGCAAGCACGCTGGGGTCGCGCACACACTCAACCAGTGGACGCCCGACACGGATCGGGCCGGGCGACATGCGCTGCATTACCGAGTTTGACCAGCTGATCTGCGATTGCGGACTGATGCCAACGACGGCTTGCTGCATGCTGTCCAGCAATGCAGCCAGCTCGCGACGGCTGCTCTCGAGCGCCTCAAAGCTTCGCTCCAGGCGGGCAGCGGTCGCGTCCAGCGCGTGTGCTACCTCGGAGATCTCGTCCAGCTTGCCTTCTTCCACCCGCGCCGAAAGATCCCCGGCTGAGATCCTGCTGGCGAAGTTGACGATGCGCCCCAGCCGCCTGGCAACGCGGTTAGCAAGGAAGGTCGCCATCAGGGTCGCCAGGCAGACCGCGAGCAAGGACGCCAGCAGGAGGTCGCGGCGGAGCAGGTGCAGTGTGTGGCGCACGGTGGCCAGCGGATAGGCCAGCCGCACGATGAGCAGCGGCCGGGTGCCGCCGAGGGCCGGGGCAGCTGCGTAGAGCATGGCATCGCGCGTGTCCGTGGTTTGGGCCGAACTTGCAGCCAGGGCGGCTTTGACCTCCGGCGCCCACGCCATGGCATAGCCGCGCTGCTGGTTGCTTGAGTCCGCCAGCACAATTCCCTGCGCGTCAAGCACCTCGACCCGGCTGCCG
>CAZZYO010000208.1:0-3285 GCA_964658255.1 Candidatus Babeliales bacterium | reverse complement strand
CGCCGGCTGTCGCGATGAAGCCAAGCGCAATCAGTTTGCGAGGGTCCATCTTGCCGACGGCGATGCCAACGATCGGCATTGCGAGTAAGGTGGCCAAACCACCCGTCGAAAGGGTCAGTCCAGCTTGTTCGGCTGAGTACCCCATGAGGTTCTGTAGAAGCTGCGGAAGCAGCGTGTTAATCCCGTAGAGTGCCGATCCCAGAACAAACATCAAAACCATGGAGACGCAGAACGTCCGATTCTTGAAAAGCGTCAAATCCAGAATCGGACGTTCCTTGGTCTTTACAAGATGAAGTTCCCAGAAGATCACCGCGACCAGGCAGACCGCGAAGAGAACCATGAAGGTGACAATGAAATTCGAGCCAAACCAGTCGTCCTGCTGACCTTTATCCAAGACCACTTCAAGACTTCCAAAAGCCAGAGCGAGAAGGCTGAATCCGAAGTAATCCACGCGAAAGTTCCCACTGCGGGACTCCTTCACTTCCTTCTGAATGGCCGGTGGGTCCTCGACTAGGCGATAGGTGAGGAAAAGCGACAGGGCAACAATCGGCAGGTTGATGAAAAAGATCCAGCGCCAGTCAAAATTGTCAGTAATCCACCCGCCGATGGTTGGTCCCAGGGTCGGCGCTAGAACAACCGCCAAACCATAAAGAGCGAACGCTTGCCCGCGTTTCTCCGGCGGAAAGGTATCGGCAAGGATTGCTTGCTCCGAGGGCCCCAGGCCGCCGCCCCCTGCACCCTGAAGCACGCGGAAGAAGAGTAGAAGCGGAAGTGTCGGTGCGATCCCACAAAGAAACGAGCTGATACCGAAGAGCAGGACGCAAGTCATATAAAAGCGTTTGCGCCCCAGCAGCGTGGACATATACGCAGCAATTGGCAGGACGACCGCGTTTGAGATGAGATAACACGTCAGGACCCAGGTCGATTCGTCTTGGCTTGCTCCAAACGACCCCGCAATGTGCGGCAAGGACACATTGGCGACCGAGGAGTCAAGCACCTCCATGAAGGTAGCCATGCTCACGGTAATTGCTATCAGCCACGGGTTGTGCTTTGGAACCCAGGGTCGTTCACTCAAACGGCACCTCCTTGTCCTGTCAAAAACACTGTACCGTATCGTATAGATCGTAAAGAGGAGAGGCAGGATGCAAATAAATATGCCATCCTTGGACAAGGAGGTGGCGGTGCGAAAAGCAACTTCGACAACTGCTTCGCCTAGAGAGAACCAGCTCAGCGAACGGCTTCTGAATGCCGCAACAGAAGTCTTCCTTGAAAAGGGCTTCGCGGCTACCAGCGTCGACGAGATTGCATCGCGGGCAAAAGCATCAAAAATAACTTTTTACAGTCATTTTGGAAACAAGGAAAAGCTATTTGAAGCCATCGTGATGCGTCTGAATTCAAGGATGTTTCAAGGATTCGCGGACGCACTTGAGGCGGACGTCCCGATGGAACAGGCTTTACACCGTTTTATCAAGCAGCTGGCGGAGATGCTCTATACCGATCAAGCCGTCAAGCTGGTCCGTGTACTTCATGCGGAAGCCGCCCGTTTTCCAGAGCTCGCCGAAATCTTCGACAAAGCAGGGCCTCGGCGGGCACAGGCGCTCCTCGCCAAATATTTCAAGCTGCAGATCCGTAAGGGCCACATGCTTAGTGTTGATCCACTCATCGCCGCAGATCATCTCATCCACATGTCTCTTGGTGAAGCTTTCCGCCGTGTCCTTTTAGGCTTGGCTTCCACTCCCTCCCCAAAGGATGTCGAGCGCAGGATCGATGCAGCTCTCAAAGTCTTCATGAGGGCTTTTGCAGCTTGATATTGATTCTGCTGTCCGTCTTGGCAGTTCCCCCAATGGGACGAAATGAACCGGCATTGCGTCGATTCAAGTGGCCGCTAGGCTCATTCAGCTGGCCTGGAAATGTCCGCTCCCACGAGCCACCAGGTAAGCTTCCACCTGACTCCAAGCGCTTTCTCTGGGCCAACGCAACGACAAAGCGCGGCGCATTGCCACTCCCAATGCGCGGCTCGACCTGCAGGACCGGCGCGCGCTCTCCCACCTTGGGGCCGCCATGCACGTGGTGGTCTGGGCCATTCAACGGACTATTTGAATACCCGATCGAAAGCTCCGTTAGCGCCTCGGCCACCGTTTGCCGTGCTGCCCGCGCCCCAAGTACCAGTGCCGCCACATGGTTGCGAATCGCTTGCATGACGCTGCTGTGCAGAATGCCGAGACGCGTCAAGTTGCCGGCGTTCTTCAACGCTTCTTCTCCAACCGCGCCGCGCTCTGTGCTGTAGCTGCTCAGTAGAGGCTCTGCTGCTGCCACGCCGTGCAGGACCAGTGCAAGCTTCCAGGCCAGGTGCACGCGTCCTGAATGCCAGTATTCATCCCCTGTCCGCCCGCTGGGCTGCGAATGTGAGCCGCGTCTCCAGCAAGAAAGACGTGGCCGCTGCGATAGTCTTTCCCCTTGCGCTCGTTGATGTGAAACGAAGAGAGCCATGCCGGGTTCGACACGAAGACCCCCCGGGTCCCCGCTTGTCAATAACCTCTTGAACCTCCTCCAGTGTAGGATCGGGCCGGTCTGAATTGCCCGTCCCTACATGGGGTCCCTTCAGAAAACGGACAATAGGCTGTTTGCAGCTCAACGAGGTGCTCTCGCCTGGTCTGAGCACGATTGCCATACTCGGCCCAATGCTCAACGGGAATCTTCAAGTGCCCAGCGATCAAGTGGAGAAGCGAAGGGAATGGCAACTGATCGACGCCGAGCACGACACCGGGAGAGCGAAGATAGGAGAGCTGCACGGCAAAGCCGAGCCGGTTCGCGGCTTCCCGTCGTTGCCGGATGATCGCAGTATCGGAGGGGCTTAGAGTGTAGCGCCAAATCAGGTCGTCTCTGTTGTCAGGTAGAGCCAATAAACTCTCGCGGTCGGCGGCGGAAAGGATGGACCGACGGGGCATGATGCTCCTCTTGCAAACGTAGGTTTAAGAGAACAATTCCAGTGAAAGAACAAGCCGTGCAAAAGCTCTCGTTTTCCGTTCTCATAAACGGTTCTCAAAGGCTATTCTCATCCCATCTCCATGCCAACGACTTCTGAGAAGAAAACAACTGCGAAGAACAATCCTCCTCCGAAGAACACCGGAAAAGATCGGACGATGTTGATCGGATATGCCCGCGTCTCTACACAAGATCAGAACCTGGAGCTACAAATCGAGGCTCTGACAAAGGCAGGCTGCAAAAAGATCTTTGAGGATAAGATCAGCGGCAGCAAGTCTGAAAGACCCGGACTTGTCAAAG
>CAZZYO010000207.1:0-3348 GCA_964658255.1 Candidatus Babeliales bacterium | reverse complement strand
CAGGTTGTTTGAGTATGCTGATTCGCCGGAGGAGGCCTTTGCCAAGCTACGCGCCGGGCTTGAGCAGCAACTCGCCGAGCAGTCCGCTCACGGGGAAGTGGATTGCCTTGCTGCCGCAGAACTGCAGCCGGAGATTGCCCGGACCCGTACCTAGCGGCTTGCCGAGCGGCGAGTGATGAGCGAGGTACCTTTGTCACCCGATGGCTGGTGATTGTACGGCAATTCGCAATGTAGTAATGCCCCATTCATGTTGCACCCTCACGCTTTAACCCAGGCGGGGGCGTGCCGATGAACGGATCGAAGAAGGTCTCGTATCTCTGGAAGGATCAGGACGTCGCGGAAAGCTACGTCACGGGCGTTTCGCTGCACTCGCACACCAACCAGTCCAGGGAGACGCTGGATTTCCTGGCGAACCTCGGCAGCCGGATTCCTTGGATCGACTCGACGGTCAAGCGGATTGAGGACCGGGCACGCCGCAATCACCGCGTCGCTGTCAACTATGCGACGAGCTACTGGACGCCGCCGCTGACGCCGAAGCTGGCCTTTGATCTCGAAAGCCGGCAGATTGAGAAGATTGGCCTCGAGCCGCTGGTCTCGCTCTCAGACCATGACAACATCAAGGCGCCGATGCTGCTGCGCACGGTGGCCTCGGCCCGGCACATCCCCGTGTCCGTCGAGTGGAGCGTGCCCTATGGCGGCGACCAGAGTTTCCACCTGGGCATCCACAACCTGCCGAGCGACCTTGGCCAGGCCTGGATGCAGACCTTCGAGGAATTCACTGCCAAGCCATCCGATAATCGCCTGACCGAGCTGCTGCGCGCGCTGCACGCGCTGCCCAACGTGCTCATCGTCTTCAACCACCCGATGTGGGACCTGTACCTGGTGGGTGCAGTCCGGCATCGGCAACTTCTAGTGCAGTTCATGGAAGTCAATGGTGAGTACATGCACGCGCTCGAGCTGAATGGGCTGCGGAGTTGGACGGAAAACCGCGAAGTCAAGACGATGGCGCGCACATACGGCAAGCTGCTGATCTCGGGCGGCGACCGGCATGGCATGGAGCCGAACGCAAATATCAACCTGACCAACGCGCGGACGTTTACCGACTTCGTCCACGAGATCCGGTACGAGGGAAAGAGCCACGTGCTTTTCATGCCCCAGTATGCCGAGCCGTGGAAGCATCGCGTTCTGCAGTCGACGCTTGACGTGGTGCGCGAGTACCCGGATTTCCCTTTAGGATCGCAACGCTGGGATGACCGGGTCTACCACGCCGATGGTGAGGGCATCTCGCGCCCACTGAGCCAGCTATGGCCGAATGGATCGGCGCCGCACTACATCACGTTCCTCATCACGGCGGTGCGGCTGATGGGCTCGCGGCCAGTGTCAGGCGGTCTGCGACGGGCCTGGGATGAACGGCATGAGCTGCAGCTGGTGCTGGGCGAGTAAACGGGGCTCCGGACTCGGGTCCTGATCTCTGTGTAAAGCTTTGGAGCTGGACTGCGGGCCACAGAGTCGCGGCCTATGCGTGACGAGCCCTGGCCAGGCAGCCTCCTCATACACTGATCTCGTGCAAAACTTCATGCCGCGTGTGGCGTACTTCCCTGACTCCTTCCACGAGATTAATGGCGTAGCGCATACCAGCCGGCACTTCGAGGGGTATGCAGAGCGGAGGCACTTACCGTTTTTGTGCGTGCGGGCTGGCTCGCGTACGCCGCGGCTGGCTAAGAATGGGAGCGTCACAAGCTTTGAGCTGCCGCGCGGCTTTCTCTCGTTCGCGCTCGACAAAGACCTGAGCTACGATCCTGCATTTCTGCGCCACCTGCCCGAGATCGTCGCAACGGTGCGGGAGTTCCGTCCCGACCTGATCCATGTCACGGGGCCGAGCGAGCTTGGTGTTGCGGGAGCCCTGGTTGCGCACCACCTGCATGTGCCGCTCTTCGCCTCCTGGCATACCAATGTGCACGAGTACGCTGCCCGACGCTCGCAGTGGCTGCTGCGTACGCTTCCCCACCGGCAGCAACCCGGCGCAGGGGCGGTGATTGAACAGGCTTCACTCGCAGCGACGCTACATTTCTACAGCATGGCCCGGCTGCTCTTTGCGCCCAACCGCGAGCTGTGCGCCATGTTGGCGCAGGCAACTGGACGACCCTGCCTGCTGATGCCACGCGGAGTCGATGCAGCGCTGTTCTCGCCAGCGCGCCGGACCCGCCCCGCGGACGATCGCGCCCCCGTTCTGGGCTATGTTGGCCGGCTCTCCGTAGAGAAGAATATCCAGTTGCTGGCCGCAGTTCAGGCGCAATTGCCAGCGCTTGGACTGGGCCATGCGCGCTTCCTGATCGTCGGCCAGGGAGTGGAGGAGGCGTGGCTGCAACAGCGGCTGCCGGGCGCTACCTTCGCAGGCGTGCTACGCGGCGAAGCGCTGGCCGAGGCGTACGCCAACATGGACTGCTTTGTCTTTCCCTCGCACACGGACACGTTCGGCAACGTGGTACTGGAGGCGCTGGCCTCAGGCGTGCCGGCCGTGGTGACGCCAGACGGCGGCCCAGCGCACCTGGTGCGCGGGGGCGTCACAGGCTATGTGGCTGCGGATGAGGATTTTGCCGGGGCGATTGCGCGTGTGCTATGCGAGCCGGAGAAGAATAGTGCAATGCGCGCTGCTGCGCGGGCCTCCGCCTTGTTCGCGTCATGGGACGCGGTCTTTGACGGCGTCTATGCCGGGTATGAGCAAGTGCTTGCGCGTGGTGAGGGGTAGCCGGAGTGCGTTCCCGCGCCGGGCCAACTGGGCTGAGCTATCTGCTTATTTCGAAACAAGGCACCTGATCTGTCTCAATAAGCAATCGAGCTTTGGTGCCGAAGAGAGGACTCGAACCTCCACACCCTTGCGAGTACATGGACCTGAACCATGCGCGTCTGCCAATTCCGCCATTTCGGCACGGGAGCGATTCTCAGGCGGGAGCCATTACTTCGCTTGCAGCTCCTTCAGTGTCCCAAAGCTGATGAGGACTGTCAAACGGCGCAGCGGCAAGTGGGCTGCGGAAGGAAAGTTTGGCTGCGCGTCAACCTGCCCCCGATAAAGTGCGTCCTACGCAGTTGCAATCTTGCTCCCATTTTCAGCCGCACGTTCTGTGTGCTCGAGAGACGACCGACAATGCCTGACGCGCGACCTGAAACTGTCATTCCCGAAGAGCTTGCGCTGGAGATTCGCAAGCTCGCGCACGACCTGAGCAATGCGCTCGAGATCATCGTGCAGACCGGGTACCTGCTGGGAACAGCCGACCTGAAGTCGCCTGCAAGCGAATGGCTGCGCCTGCTGGACAGCGGCACGAACAAGGCACTTGAAATCAACCTGGC
>CAZZYO010000206.1:0-3379 GCA_964658255.1 Candidatus Babeliales bacterium | reverse complement strand
GAATCGCCTGAGTTGGCCGTTGAGTGCGCTCTGCCGCGAGCCAGTGTTGCCAGCGACGGTGGCAGCCGTCTTTTTTAGAGTCTCCCTGCTGCTTGTGGACCAGCACCAGTTGGTCCACGTGGTCGCTGGTGCAGCACGACGCGCGCTGGGAACCGTGAAACCAGCACAGCACGCCAGCTCTCCTTAGCGTCTCTCTTGCTGCTTTAGGGATAGGCGAAGGTTCTTAAACACCGCATCCGAAGAGGTGCTTCTCCCAGCAAGCACTATTGGCTCACCTCACGCTCTATCCTGCGCCTGTCATCTCTGCGGCGTCATCGAGCGGCAGCGGCCTACCTCTTCCAGTCCTCGAGCTGTTTGCGGATCAGCACCAGTTGGCCCAGGTGGTAGCTGGTGTGGTCGATGGCGAGGAGAACCTCGCGCAGGATGGTCTGCCCCTGTCCCCAGGTGATCTTGGCGCCAAGGTCTGTCGATGGATCTTCGATCAGCGCTTCAAAAGCACTAAGGTCGGACAGCACGCCATCCACAGCGTTTTGCCATGCCTGCGGGTCGGCGGGAGACGCACTGCCGGGCCAGTAATCCTCTGGCCATTCGGGGGCAACGTAGTCGGGGTTGGTGCAGAAATCAAGCAGATCGTGCAGAGTAAAGCGTAGGTGCTCCAGCAGCTCCCAAGGGGAATGCGGCGCCTTGGCTGGTCTCAGGCCATAGTGTGCCTGCGGCATGTCGGCGACCGCTGTGCGCAGGTCTGTATGAGCGCTCCCGCCCTGCAAAAACTCAAGCAGCTGCGAACGGATCGCGTCCTGCGCTAGCACAAGTACTGGCGTCCTGTCTGTCATCGGGGCGGCCCTCACTCTACTAGGATGTGAGCGCGGCCAGCCGCGCCGCTTCCCGAGGCATGAAAGCTGGAGAACAGTGTTCTTCAGAGGAAAAGCCTACGCGGGAAGCGCCATCGCCTCCCGCTTGTCGGCGAAGACATTGCCCATCCTGCGCACCTGGGCGCCCACCCCGCGCAGCTTTTCCTCGAAATTCTCGTAGCCGCGGTCCATGTGGTACACGCGGTCGAGGATCGTCTCGCCATCGGCAACCAGCGCTGCCAGCACGAGCGAGGCCGAAGCTCGCAGGTCAGAGCACATGACTGCGGCGGCCGAGAGCGGTGTCTTGCCGGTGATCACGGCTGTGCGGCCATCGAGTTTGATGTTCGCACCCATCCGGATCAGCTCCGAGACATGCATAAAGCGGTTTTCGAAGATGTTTTCGGTGATCACAGAGGTACCCTCGGCCTGCGTGGCCAGCGCCATGTACTGGGCCTGCATGTCAGTTGGGAAGCCCGGATACTCTTGTGTCCCCATGTCGGCAGCGCGCAGATTGCCCTCTGAGCGCACCCGAAGCGCATCCTTGCCAAGGACCTCAATGCGGGCACCTGCTTCTTCGAGCTTGGCGATCACAGCGCCCATGTGGGCCGGGTTGCAGTTCTGCACGCACAGGTCGCCGCCGGTGATGGCGCCCGCAACCAGGAACGTGCCTGCTTCGATACGGTCCGGGTGAATGCGGTGACGCACGCCGTGCAACTTCTCGACGCCGTGTACGCGGATGGTCGGCGTACCGGCGCCCTCAATGCGGGCGCCCATGCCAATCAGCATGGCAGCCAGATCCGTGACCTCCGGCTCGCAGGCGCAGTTCTCAAAGAGCGTTTCGCCGTCGGCCAGCACGGCTGCCATCAGCAGGTCTTCGGTCCCGGTGACGGTGATCTTGTTGAAGGTGATGTGAGCACCTTTCAGGCGCTCGGCACGCGCTTCGATGTAGCCGTGTTCGTAGCTGATCTTTGCGCCCATCTTCTCCAGGCCGGCGATGTGGAGGTCGATCGGCCGGCCGCCGATCGCGCAGCCGCCCGGCATGGCCACCCGCGCCAGGCCGGTACGCGCCACCAGCGGGCCAAGCACGAGTGAAGAGGCGCGCATGGTTTTCACGATCTCGTACTTCGCGACAGGATCTGAGAGCACCGCGCAACTGACCGTGGTCCGGTGCTGCGCGCGACCATAGCCGAGCTCCACCTCGGCGCCCATCGAGACCAGCAGGCGCCGCTCCGTCTCGATGTCCTGCACCTGCGGAATGTTCTCAAGCACGACCTCATCAGCCGTGAGAATGGCAGCTGCCATGCAAGGAAGCGCTGAGTTTTTTGCGCCGCTGACGCGAATGGTGCCAAGCAGCGGATTGCCGCCGCGAATGACGAATTTGTCCATGGTGAGGATGGGGCTCCTGGCAAGGGTCCGGGTCGATTCACCCTAGTCTAATATGCGGTGCGGGTGCCCGCGCGCACTCACATGACGTGAGAGTAAACTGATCGGCAACATGCGTACCCGCTCGCTGCTTGCTGCTGCCTTCGCCTTGTTTTCCTTTTCCGCAATCCATGCACAGGTGGCTGCCCCACTGCTGATCAAGACGCCGGGGGGCTTGGTACAAGGCAAGTCACAGGAGACCCCCGGCGGACCTGCACGCGCCTTCCTGGGCATCCCTTACGCTGCGCCACCGGTAGGGCCGCTCCGCTGGAAACCACCGGTGCCCGCGCAGGCCTGGAAGGCGACGCTGCAGGCCACCAGCTTCGGCTCACGCTGCATGCAGCAGCCGCTCTATGACGACATGTACTTCCGCGACCCGGGCACGAGCGAGGATTGCCTGACCCTGAACATCTGGACGCCGGCGAGTGTGAAGCCGGGCGCCAAGCTGCCCGTCATGGTCTGGATCTACGGCGGGGGCTTCATCACCGGCAGCACCTCCGAGTGGCGGCAGGACGGCGCCCATCTGGCGACCAAGGGCGTCATCGTCGTCTCCTTCAACTACCGCATGGGGATCTTCGGCTTCTTCACCCACCCTGAGCTGGCCGCCGAAAACCCGGCGCACGCAACAGGGAATTATGGGCTGATGGACGCGGTCGCCGCGCTCAACTGGGTCAAGGGCAACATCAGCGCGTTCGGCGGCAATCCGTCAAACGTCACGGTCTTCGGTGAAAGTGCGGGCTCCTCTGCCGTGAGCGCCTTGATGGCCTCGCCGCAGGCGCATGGGCTCTTCGCTCATGCCATTGGCGAGAGCGGAGCGGCGTTTCAGAGAGTGCCGTCCCATGTAGAGAGTGCAGCCGATCGCGAAGCGAAAGATGCCGAGTTCGCTCGCACCGAGCTCCATGCAGACACGCTTGCCGCCCTCCGCGCCCTGCCTGCCGACGAGCTGCTTGCGGCAGGTGGCAAGCCGGGCGCTCACTTCGGCCTCGATGTCGATGGAGCCTTCTTGCCGGAGTCGCCTGAGGCAATCTTTGCTGCAGGTAAACAGAACGACGTGCCGCTCCTTGCCGGGTGGAACCATGACGAGGGAGGCAGCGGCAAGGCGGCTA
>CAZZYO010000205.1:0-3380 GCA_964658255.1 Candidatus Babeliales bacterium | reverse complement strand
CACGCTATGAACAGTGCTTCGTGTCTCGCTTGCAATCATCTCAGTGAGCGCGTCGCGTCCACGGTCGACCAGTGTTGCTGCGACCTCGTCCTCCAGCGGCCTGGCGCGTCCACTGGCGCGGTAGTGCTCCAGCAGCACATGGTTGCAGATCGAGTTGACCAGGGCACCCAGGCGCTCGCCGGCACGCACGCCGCTATCCGCGCGCAGCAGCCGGAAGGCACGCGCGAAGGTCTCCTGCTTCACATCTTCAATGGCCTGCGGAGACTGGAGGCGAGAGCGCAGTTTGAGCGTGATCAGCTCGCTGAAGTAGGTGACAAAGTGGCGTTCGGTGAGCTCGTCTCCACCGCGAAGCTTGCTGAGGTAGGTGGCGTCGAATGTCTGGAACTCCACTGCGATGGCCTCCACGATCAACAGTGGAGAAGTCTACACTGCGCGGAGTGTACGCAGGTCGACTGCAGGGCAAAACGCGCGGCTAGTCCACCGGTTCCATGTCAACGGCCACCTTGAGAGTCGAGTCGCCGCCGCCGAGGATCAGTCCGCGCAACGGGCTAACGTCACTGTAGTCGCGACCCCAGGCAACGGTGACGTGGCCGTCGGTCGGCGCAACGTTGTTGGTTGGATCCATGTCGAGCCAGCCCTGCTCCCCGCAGTACGCAGAGATCCAGGCGTGCGATGCGTCGGCGCCGATCAGTCTTGGTCGTCCCGGTGGAGGAAAGGTACGCAGGTAGCCGCTCACATACCGGGCGGCGATGTGGATCGAGCGCAGGCAGGCAATCTGCACGTGGGCGAAATCCTGGCAGACGCCGCGACGTTTCTTGAAGACTTCCTCGGTCGGCGTGCGGACGTTGGTCACCTTGGAGTCGAATCTGAAGTCGGCATGGATGCGCGCCGTGAGCTCGACGAGCGCCTCGCGCATGGGTCGCCCCGGTATAAAAGACTCGCGCGCGTAAGCAGCGTACTCTGGCCGCAGGCGGATGCGGGGCGACTCGAATCGGAACTGGTGCGCCTCAAGCAGCGGCGTGCTGTGGTCTTCGGCCAGCGCAAATGCGCAGCTCTCCCACGGCTGCGAGGCGGCCTGGATGAGGCGTGGCTCTGCGTGCACTTTGACTTTGCTTTGCGCTTCGACCACCAGCTGCTGATGCGGCTCCTGCACGGTGAAGAAGCAGAGCAGGTTGCCGAAGAAATCCAGGCGCTCGCTGTAGGTGCGCGGTCGGGGTTCGATGTGCAGCTCGCTCGCCAGCAGCTCAGATCGTGGCGAGGAGCGCGGCTTCAGGCAGGCCACGTGATCTCCCGCCGAAACGGGATACTTGTAGGTGTAGGTGGTGCGATGGCTGATCTTGTAGAGCATCGCTGCTGACAAACGCTCCTGCTGGTCAGAATCCCGCGCTCATGCGAGCAAGGGCAATGGTCGTGAGGTGCGAGGTACATTCAAGTGCCCGCGCAACGCGCGCAGTGTCAGCCGATGCTGGTCGGCAAGGTACGCACGTGGCTGAAGTAGCGGCTTGATAGTTGATTGGACCAGTTCGGCAGCATCTCTTCCAGCTCTCTCAGGTAACCACCCAGCATCGCGAGCCCGGCCTCTCCGCGCCGCGAGCGCTCCAGGGCTGGCAAAGGGTATTTCACTGACTGCAGATCCAGGCCGCGCAGCTTGACCAGCGTCTCCCGCATCAGGTCCAGGCTGCCAGGCTCGTAGCGCGGCAGCTTCTGGTAAAGATCGACCAGATGGGCGAGCTGAAAGTCGAGCGAGCGCGGATTGGTCTCATCTGCCATCAGAACGTCCAACACGGCGAGAGGTTGCAAGGTCGTGTAGTAGCGGGCGCGGTAGGTCATCGAACTATCGGCTACCTCAAGTAGGCACTCGAGGAAAGGCCAGTCTTCGGCACTCAACGGCCGGGTAATCTCGCGAAGCTCGCGCGTGAGATAGATCGCACGCTCGAGCCGGCGCCCGATGCTCATAAACAGCCACCCGGAACCCCGGTTGATATTCTCCCGCTCCATGCCGGAAAAGGCGGAGAGCAGCTCAAGGCAGGCGGTGAGCAGGCCTTGATATTCGAGCAGCAGCGCGCCTGTATCTGCCTCGGCAAGGCCAGGGGCGTCAATGGAGCTGCGGATCTGCCCGATCAGGATCATCATGTCGGCCGAGAGCCGCTCGCGCACGTTGCCGCCAATGCGCGCGACCTGGGCCAGCGTGCGCGGCAAACTGTCCCAACGCTTGTTGTCAGACAGCATGGAGAGCAGCTCCTTCTCGATCGCAGAGAAGCTGGCGCGCCTGGCTTTTGAGCGAGGCAGCTTGTTTTTGCGCGAGCCCAGGCAGCTGTGCAGGCGCAGCAGGCTGGGGATCTCAGGCTCCTCGGCCCGGCGTACCCCGGTCACCAGGGAGCGCAGGATGCGAGCGATGTTCTCCGCGCGCTCCACATAGCGGCCCAGCCAGAAGGTGTTGTCGGCCACGCTGCTCGGCACCACGGCCGAGATGCGGCGCAATTGAACCGGCTCATCCCTGGGCCGAAGCATGCTGTAGGTGTCAACCGGCTGGTCCCACAGGATCCAGGCGTCCTTGCTATGGCCGCCACGCTGCATCGAGACGACCGACCCGTTCGCCTCAGCCACGCGCACCAGGCCACCCGGGAACGAGACCCACTCCTGGCCGGTGTTCACCACATAGGTGCGCAGCACGACGCTTCGGGAGTTGAGGCAGCCCTTTTCCCAGACCGGCGCGGTCGAAAGCGCAACCTGTTCCTGGGCGACATAGGCGTATGGGCGCGCTCGCATCCGCTCCACCAGCTTCTGCTTTTGCATGGAGCTTAGCTCCGAACCAAAAGCCGGCTCCATCGCCTGCCCGGGGACAGCAGGCTTGATGACCAGCGAGTCCAGGTGCTCGGCGACCCAGCTGAAGGCCGCCGCCTGCCCGCACCACCAGGTCGCCACCGATGGCAGCTTAAGCTCCTCACCCAGGAGATGGCGGGAGAGCCCAGGCAGAAAGGGCATGATGGCGGCAGACTCGATCAACCCGCTGCCGAGCGCGTTGGCTACCTTGACATTGCCGGCGACAATCGCGTCGACCAGCCCGGGGACACCAAGCAGCGAGTCCCCACGAAGCTCCAGAGGGTCGCAGAAGGTGTCATCCACCCGGCGGAGGATCACGTCCACCTGCTCCAGGCCACCGACTGTCTTGAGGTAGACCGACCGGTCGCGAACCGTCAGGTCTGACCCCTCAACCAGCGTAAAGCCCAGGTACTTGGCCAGGTAGGAGTGCTCGAAATAGGTCTCGTTGTGTGGACCTGGAGTTAACAGGGCGATGCGCGGGTTCTCGCGCCCGGCGAGCGAGGTCAGCGCATCACGCTGGGCCCGGAAGAAGGGCGCCAGCCGGCGGACGTTCGAGG
>CAZZYO010000204.1:0-3552 GCA_964658255.1 Candidatus Babeliales bacterium | reverse complement strand
CTCGCGATCAGGCCACACCACGTCGCCCGAGGCTACGCGCGCGGGGATGGTCCAGTAGTCGCCGGTTCTGTAGATGGACGCCGGCTCAGACTTCTCAAACTGCACCTGGATGCCGTTTTCGAGATGGAACCAGGAATCGCCGTGCTCGCCTTCCTTGAGGATGGCCGCGCCGTGGCGCAGCTCTAGGCCGCCTCGCCGCGCATCGCCCTCCTTGTGGTCCCAGCGCCGCAGCAGCGGGTGCTTGCCAGGATCCTGGCCTACGTTTGACTTGGGCGGCGCGGAGAGAATCACCTGCATCTTGCCGGGGATGGTCTGCTTGACCTGCAGGAGAGGCTCGGCGCGCCGGTGCAGCTCGTACTCGTCATCGACCAGCTCGACCCAATCGCCGACCTGCACTCCGGACCGCGTGTCACGTCCCCAGCGGGAGAGCGTGACTACGTTGCTGTCCACGTGGCGCACGGGGAAGATGACGGAGCCATTCTCGCGCGAGAACTTGAAGGTGGGTCCGCCATCGGCAGCAACGCGGTCCCCCTGGTGAATCTCGACCCGGTACAGCTGATTGGTTACGCCACGGTAGCGGGAGTCCGGCGAGAGCGTGCCAGGCTCCGTGCCGACGCCTTCAGGAGGCTCGATCGCGCGTACCTTGAGGCGCCCCCGGTTGCGGGGCTGCCATTGGTCCAGCATGCATTGCCATTGGTCCTTGACCAGGGCGCATGTGGGCGTCTTGCCATAATCGTTCAACGGCAGCACGCCGATTCTCCACACCAGCTTCGCGCGGGTTGATGTGTCGGTGCCGAGCAGCGCCACCTCGCGAATGGCCTCCTCTTCAATATCGGTCCTGTGTATCTCCCACGCATCCAGGTAGACCAGGCAGGAGACCTTGCTTCCCTTCTGCAGGGAGGATTCTCCCGGACCCGACTGGCTGACGTAGGTAAGAAAGCGCGAGTTCGTGCAGCGCAGTCCATCGACGTAGTAGGCACCCGGACCCACCAGGAAGTCGCCTGCGCCCGTAAGCAGGCTCTTGAGCCTGTCCTGCTCCTCGCTGGCAGGAGCTCCTTTCTCGGTCATAGGAAAGTCTCCTTCGGCCAGGATGCGGAAGCCGCAATTCTCCTCCGGCCCCGCGTGCGGCCCGATCAGGTCAGCGGCAAGCGTGCGCAGGAAGCCCCAGAAAATATCAACCTGCTCGTTCCAGTCTGCGTCCACCTGCGGACGCCCCTGCTGCATCATGACCCGCGTGAAGTCCTTGCGCTGTCCGCCATAGCGGGTGAAATCGCCTCGCATCGTTCATCCTTCCGGGCCCAGTTGTACGGCCCCTGCAATGTCTAACACTCCATCTGCTCGCCCGCGCTTCCCTGTTCCTGCTCGTCAGCTCTCAGGTCGCGTATGGCAGGCACTTCCTTCACCTGTGCGCTCAATCACGTTGCGAAGAGAATGGCTGCCTCCATACCGGCCGGCGTGTACTCCTCAAGGCGCGCCTGCAAACTGGCCTCGCGCCGGGCTTCAAACAGGTCATGGAAGACGCCCATCTCTGATTGGTCGTCCGCTCCCGTCTTGAGTTCTGCGGCACAGGCATCTGCGAGACGGCAGTAGTTTGGGTCGCCATATCGGGTGCTGGCAAACTGAGGCTCGACCCTCCCTCTTTCTTCGTCGCGCCAGGCTCTTGCATCCTGCGTGCGCACCTGGCCATCGAGAGCCTTGTTCACACGATCGAGCACCAGGTCGGGCTGGCAGCTGTAGCGCGGCGGCGTGCGTGAGCCGGGCGCCACGTAACAGAAGCGCATGCACCCTGCCTGCCGGCGCGCGACAAGCACACTCTGCGCGAAAATCGAGTTCTCGGCGAGTTCGATCATGTGGCTCTCCACACGGCCAAGCAGGGTAGATCCCTTGACAGTAAGTAACACCGGAGCGACCGCTTCGCCCAGGGCATGAATCGCCGCACCCGTCTCGCTGGTTGCGTCGACAATGCTGTTGACGATCTCGACCCGGTTCCACCCGGTTTTCCTTTCCTTGCCGCCAACCACTGCAATGGTTCCCAGAATGCTGCTCTCGATGCGGATGGCGGCCGAGGTTTCAACCAGTTGCAGACTTGCTTCTTCCGCCCGGCGCGGCGTGCAGTCTGCATTCAGCTCCCAGCCCGGCACGAGCGTGACATCGCGAAGGACCACCTGCTCTAGCGCACCGCGCACCTCCAGCCCCCTCCCCGTCACAAGAATTCCTTCGAGGATGAAGCTGCTCTTGCGATTGCCGTTGACGGTCAGAGCATCCGGGCGCCCCGACGGGCCGTCGCGGAGCGCGATGACAGGGCGGGTTCCACTGGCGGCGCGCAGCTCAAGGTGTTGCTGCTCTGCCAGTTCAATGTGAAACAGTCCGCCATGCACGCCGCTGTCGTTGAACTGGATGACCGCACTGGCCGGCTTGTCTCTTACCCATTGCGCGTGGGCTGCATGGAAGTGAGGAAACTCCGCGTCCGCGCCTACGCAGTAAAGTCGGCTGCCCGGATACATGCGGTTAGCGCGTGGATACGCGCCGCCACCTACATCGGCGCTGAAGGCGTAACAGTAGGAAACAAGGACTTCATGCTCCGGCAGCTGGGTAGGTGGAAACGCAATACGACCTGTCTCCGGATCGACCGCAAGATAGCCGTGCCGCGGACGATATCTCCACTTACTAAGATCGACGGGAATGATCTTCTCCGCGGGCACCGGCTGCGCAGGGTCACAGCCCGCCCAGCGACCGGCCCATATCGCCAGGCTGCGGCCCTCGCCGTAATACTGCGGCGAGGCCTGGTAGCTGGTCCCACGATCCTTGACTGCAAACTGCTCGCGCCGAATCGGAACCGGCAGGTCGCGTTCTCCTGCTATCTGCTCCGGAGCCACCCGCGCCTCAGGGTAGTTATAAAGGGGGGTGTCATTGCCGAGAATGCTGAATGTGTAGCAGTAATTTCCTTCCTTCTCCACGCTGCACGCGCGGCCTCGCGTCACCGGGTAGATCTTCAGCCTCCAAACAAAGAGTGCGACGCTTGGCAGGTTGTAGCGCCCTGCACTGCGCGGTGTGTTCAAGCCGCCCAGTCCGAGGGTGCGGCCGTGCTGATCGAAAGGACTGCCAAGCAAGCTGAGAGGGCCAGGGTTATGCATGTCGAGCGTGCGTCCATGGTGCAGGTGGAGATGATCAAGGTGCTGGGTTGAGGCTACTTGGCGGCCGCATTCGACCACCCGCGCGGGCCAGCCGGCCACGGTCAACGCCATTTCCTCCAGCAGCCCCAGGGTCCCCTTGCGGCGGCGATACCCGAGCGTATTCGCCACGTCCTGCCTCTGCACCAGGATGTTGGCGATGTCGGCGCCGCTGCTGGCACTCTGCACCGCCTTGTGGCCGATCAGGTCGCCGATGTAAGGGACGACCCAGTCCTCGCAGGTCTCGATAAACCAGTTCGCATAGAGTCGGGTCATATCGGCTTCGACCAGGTTGACCTGGGTCGTAATCACCTGCAGCAACTGCTGCAGCGGATACCCGCGGGCGGCATCCCGCTCGCGATAGTAGGGCGGCAACAGGTTG
>CAZZYO010000203.1:0-3794 GCA_964658255.1 Candidatus Babeliales bacterium | reverse complement strand
TGTGAGGGCGAGGAGGCTGCGATCGCAGCGGCGAGGGAGCTGCATAGGGCTTGGTTTCTGCCGAGTTCGAGTCTATGCAGCCGCTTGGGCGGGGTCAAACCGCGTAGCTGAGCTTACCTAGCCTGTGACCGTGCAACCACGCGCTGACTGGTGCATCAGCCTTGAACCGAGACATCGGCAAAGGAGAGCACGACCGAGCCGGACACTGGCTGGCCGAAGACACGCGCGGGCTCAAAGGTGCTGAAGAGCAGCCGGTTCTCGAGAGCGGCATGCGTGCGGTTGTCGTTTGAGCCGGAAATTACGTGGAAGTCGTAGACGCGGCCATCGCTCGCGACAAAAGCGCGTACCACGACCGAACCGGGGATGGAGCTGTCCGGGGGGTCGGCATCGGCTGAAGCTGCGGGTACATCGGCCAGGCTGACCGGGATGCGTGAGTAAAGCAGTCGTGGGCTGGTAGCCATGCCAATCGGCTCATCGCTTGCGACCAGCGGCTCGGGCGCGGCAAAGGTGCCGACCAGCAGCCCGACCGTGCCAATCAGCAGCACAGCCGAGGCCAGACCGGCCGAGGCCCGAAGCAGAAAGGGGGCAAAGCTGTTCTCCCACCGCAGCGCGAGCTGGGCCAGGAGATAGCGCGAGGTCCGGGTACGCTCCTGTGAGACGGCAACGCGCAGGCGGAGAGCCAGGTCGGCCGGCGGACGGGCAGTACCCAGCGCGCCCAGGGCGGACTGCATGGTGCGCCAGGTGGCGAAATCTCCCCGGCAGCTCTCGCACTCGTCCAGATGCTCGCTTAACCCGCGCATCTCGACCCCGGTCAGCGCGCCATCCAGATACGCGGAGAAGTGAGCGCGGCTTTGTTCGCAGGCCGGGCTGTTCAGATTTGCTTGATCGCTCATGCTAGCGCGCCTCCTTCTTCAGCCACGCTCTTTGCGTCGCATGGTTGTCGTCAGCAGCAGTAGCCGGCGGCTTGCTGATGCGGTGCGGGTCGCGCTGGGACGCAACCAGGGGGGCCAGCCTTGTCTTGAGCTGCGCGCGGCCCCGCATCAGGCGTGACTTGACCGTTCCGAGATTCACGTTAAGAATTTCCGCGATCTCCTCGTACGCGAATCCTTCAATGTCGCGCAGTACCAGTGTGGTGCGGAACGGCTCGGCTACTTCGCGTAGTTCAGCCTCGACGCGGGCGCGCAGCTCCTGGTGTACAGCGAAGTCAAAGGGCGACTCGCGCTCATCGCACAGCGTGTCCTTGATGCAGACAGGCTGCCCCTGGCTGCCCTGGCCAATCTCGCTTTCGATCGTGATCTCTTGCCGGCGGTGGCGAGACCACCAGCGGCGCTGGTTCGATGCCTCGTGAAGCGCGATCCGATAGATCCAGGTACGCAGGCTCGAGTCTCCATGGAAGCTCGCAATGCCACGAAACACCTTGATGAAGATGTCCTGGGTAACGTCAGGCGCGTCGGCTGGGTTCTGGAGCGTGCGAGCGACCAGGCTAAATATTGGCTGGTGATATTGCGCGATCAGCCAGGCAAACGCCTCCTCCGAGCCCGCCTTGAGCTCGGTGACGATCAGCGCTTCTTCAGGCCGTACGCCGACAACACTCGCCAGATTGCCCACCGCAATTCCCGCTTGCACGAAGAGTAACCCTCCTACCATAGCAGGCAGTGCGCGTATGGAGAACAAGACCGCTCGCAGCCCTGTCCCACCTTGGCGCACCCTCCTGACTGGTCCGAGTTTTGCCCGGCTGTCAGACTGCGCTGAAATGGATAGACACCGCCAGCCACGTCGCGGTTCCCGGTGGTCGGCGTCCGCCGGGTTACCGGAGTACCTGTCCACTCGCGCCAGCAGACGGTTAGGGGCTAGCTCTGAAACTCGGGCGAGAAGGCAGCCAGGCGCCCGTCGGTCTGGTAGCCGGTCATCGGAAACCAACGACCGGCGTATCTGGCTGAACACGTCGGCTAAACTTCCTCTGTCGCTATTGGCCCCTCGGGTGGCTACTTTGAACTGCGAGAAGCTGCTTCTCAGCGTACTGGAACCTCATGAACTCAGACGGAAATAGGTCGCCCTGCAAATCCCTGTAAAGGGATAACAAGGTTTTATAGTCCTTGTTTTGCCACGCAATTTCAGCCTGCCTCCGTATCGCCCGCAGATGAACTTCTTTTGTGTACTCCGCCGCATCATAGGACTGCTGTTCTCGAAGAGTCTGGTATATCTCCGCATCTCCTTGAAGAAGCGGTTCGGCATACCTCTTCACAAGCTCAGCCATCTCTTCGACCAACCTCTGGACGACTTCGCGGGAACTACCCTGATATCCACCGGTAGGAATTTCCTCGATCTTCCCAGCCCCCTTAGCCCACTTCAGCATGTCATACAAGCCGAACTTCTCCCCACATAAATCCACCCTCTCGAACTCGACTCCAAGCTCGTAAGAGCCTCTTCCGTGGTAGACAGTCAGACTCACCTTCTCAGATTGGTATCGGACTAAAGTGACCTCCTCCTGTACGAGTTCCAACCCGTATTCATTTACAAAAGCGAAGCTTGACTTTACAGCTTCGGTGAAGCCGATCTGCGAACGATCAGGTGCTGGTTCTGTCGTGAACATTAAAAGCCCCCTATTTATTCGGCGGACACCAAGAGGTTGTCGAAGGGTTATAGGTCCACCCGTGATTTTCGAGAAGATTACGCTCTGCTTTAAGGAAAGCACCGCCCCCTCCCTGAGAGGGATTGTCACGGATTAAGTTGCCAGCGCCATTCACATGAGCATCACGTATCGGCTGGCCTTGAGCCATAGCCTCGCGCAACCGACCGGAGTTCTGCGCCCAATTTGACTTCGGATCACTTAAGTCTGGCAGATTAAGTTTACGCTCGCCGGCTCCGAGCGCATCCTCGCCAAGCTCGAAGGTTCTGCCGAGAACAACTCCGCCTCCTTGAGTCGCTTCTCTGCCGAATAAACCTCCAACCCAACCGGCCACTTTACCAAACGCGTATCCACCCAGTTTCCCGCCAGCAAGCCCCATCAATTCGCCGCCGGTCTCATCTTGCAAACCTGGCTCATAGAATTGAGCTGAACCACGAACACTACCGCCACAGGTAATGTTGCCCCCCCCCGGCATCGATCCGCCGGGTAAATTGATGCCTTGCTGTCCATTCTGCTGCTGATAGAGCTGCTTGTACTGATCAGCACTCAGATTGACGCACTTCCGGCCGCCGTTCCCATCGTCCGCGCACACTTGGACATTTTGCCCATCCGGGTCTGTCGCCGAGAGCGGATTGTTTCTGTACATAGCTGTACATGTTGAAGCTTTGTGGGTCTTTTTGATCGAAGTTTGCAAATGGTTCATCAGGCGTCATAAAGCGGCCCAGTGTGGAGCTATAGAATCGCGCTCCGAAGTAGTCCAGGTTCGACTCCTGGTCGCGCTTCTTATCGCTATAGTGGTTCTCCGTGTAGTCGATCGACGGATTGCAAGACAAGGACTCGCCGAATGGATAGGAGAGGCAGCTTTCCACTGCGTTTCCGTTCTCATCGATCGTATAAAACAGTGTTCCCACTTCGTCGCCAAGGCGATATTCAGTCGATCCGCTTCCGGAGCCGGTGCCTTGTGTATAGTCTGCCCAGTGCTGTCCAGAGCCATAAAGGTTCGTACGAAAACTACGCGCACCTGCTGTGGGCAGAGGCAACAGCAAACGCAACGGCAAGAACAACCGCAACCAACCGCAACCGCAACCGCAAAGGCTCGCTCGCTTGGCTATCGTTCACGTGGTGATGAAGTCGTCCAGCACGGCACCGCCCGCAGCGGCGCACG
>CAZZYO010000202.1:0-3839 GCA_964658255.1 Candidatus Babeliales bacterium | reverse complement strand
AAGCCCACTCTCCGGAGTGGGCTTTTTGCCGTCTGGGCTCGTCACCAGCAGGCCTCGTTGGTGAGACGTGAGCCTCAGGCTCGGTGAAGACGCTTTCGTGCGACAAGCACTGGGTGAGCGAAATATAGAAGCGCATCTTCTGACAGCCCCTATTCAAGCTCTGCCGACGGCACCCCAGAATTGCCAGTGACGATGAAGTCCACTCCAACCTCGAATTTAAGCGGCGAAGAGACCTGACGGGGTCAGGATCAAAGCTTTCCAGAAGGACTCAGCACAATCCCGGCCGGTGAGTCGTCTCACATTCCAATTGCTACATTGACGTGGTTCGCTACAGGCTGCCGGGCGCTCTCGGACAAATGCCTGAGCCGACGTCGTCATAGGTGCGTCGGGTAAGCAAACACGAGTAGCCCACCCAGCATGACCAGCAAAACAGCGTCTCGCGCGGCGTGCAATCGAAAGGGCGCTGCAATTGCCATAAGGATGGATATTCCCGCTAGGCGCCCGAAGTTCGTTCCCGTCCTCAGATTCTTCACGTCCGCCAGGTACAAGGAGCGCTGTCCGGGCACAATGATGGGCGTGAACAGCCTTCAGGATTCTTCCGTGGTTCCTTAGTCGCCACCGAAGGCAACGGCGTAGGCTGGTCAGGATGGGTTTCTTCGTAGGCACCGCTGGCTGGACCATACCAAAGCAACACCTGTCACTCTTTCCTCAGCCAGCGGCGGGCGCAAAACCTTCCCATCTTGAGCTGTACGGAACGGAGCTGCACTGCGCAGAGATCAACTCGAGCTTTCACCGCTCGCATCGCCGCGCTACCTGGGAGCGCTGGGCGGCAACTACGCCAGAGGATTTCCGCTTTTCCGTAAAGGCCCCGAAGGCAGTGACACACATTGCTAAATTAGTGAACAGTGGGGCCGCCCTGCTCGAGTTTTTCCAGGGCGTTTACGGCCTCGGCCCAAAGCTGGGGCCGGTCCTCGTGCAGCTTCCGCCAAAGCTTGCCTTTGACGAAGCCGTGGCGCAGGAGTTCTTCACCACTATGCGCGAGCTGCATTCAGGCTCAATCGTCTTGGAGCCTCGGCATGCCAGCTGGTTTGCCGCCGCGGCCGATCGCCTGTTGCAGAGTTTCAACATCGCAAGGGTCGCTGCTGACCCACCAAAAGGATCACAGCGTGCCAGCCAACCAGGCGGCTGGAAGGGGTTGCGCTATTGGCGTTTACATGGAGCGCCGCGCACCTACTACTCCGAGTACAACGAGCGTTGGTTGCAAGCATTCCTGGAACGGGTAACAGTAGTTGACCGGGAACAAGCGGGCTCGGAAACATGGATTATCTTTGACAACACAGCGCTGGGATATGCGACTGCACACGCCGCTTGGCTAAAGCGTGCCTTGCGAGCCGCCTCAGCGTCAGGCGTAACTGCTTCGTCTAAACCTAATCCATCTGCACTCTGCGAGTGAACACATCTAGACTGACCCTGGAAGCACAGCTGTAAGCAACGCCAGAAGGGATGGCACGTAGCTGAGCCGCGCGCGGTCGGCGATACGTCCGTGACGACTGCCGGCGCAGCTTGGTGCTTTTGATAGCTGCGCCGGTTGGCCTCGCATACAAGCGCGTAGGTCAGTGTTGCTGTGGGAGCAGCCGCGCTGCTTCAGTTCAGGAGCGGCGACACGCTTCCTGTGCACCTGGTCGAGGATGCACCTGGGCTGGCCTGTCGCTGCACTGTTGATCTCTGCCGCTCAGGCCCCGGCTTCTACCTTCTTCACCTGGTAGTTCTGGATGTGCTCGTACACATGATCCGGGAAATTCAGATCCTTGTACACGTTGCAAGCATCCGGATCTTCTGCGTTTGGGCAGATGGGAAACTCCTGCTCCTTCTGCCACGCCAGGATGCGGTCGCGTTTGGGCGGATTGTAGTCCTTGCCTTCAACCTGCGTCAGCAGCAGTTCAGCCTGCTCGGCCGAGAAGTCGCAGTCCTTCGTTAGCCAGGTGCACACCTCTTCGTTTGAGAGGAAGTGCCGTGCCACCATTGCGAAGACCAGCCGCCCGTAGTGACCGATGTCCTTGCCTTGCTCAAGTGACTCGAACAGGTGTGCCATCATCGCGTTCTTCTTAAGCTCTTCCATCGTTCGCTCCTTCGCCTTATCTTCTCCCAACATAGATGCGGATCTCCTCGTGTTTCGTTGGACCCGCACCGACAAAAAGAAAATGCCCGCCAGCCAGTAAAGGGCAGCGGGCATTCTCCGGGCTTAGTAGCTGAGCTTAGGTTGTCGCCCGCGGCTTGACGACGAGGAACTGCGCTGGCACGGCATGGTTGTTTGCATCCTTGAGCAAGGGGTCCAGCGTCGTGCCCTCGGTCAGTGCACCGGTCGACAGCTGGTGGATCAGGTTATCGCCGCTTGTCGAGACGAAAAGCGTTGCAATATCCGGGCTGAAAACGCCTGCGATTGGCGCCTCCGCCCCACTCGCGAGCTGCACGTTGGTAAGGGTGCCGGCTGCGCCGGCGCTTGCAGATGGCACGTACAGCGGGAGTAACCCCGTCGCGCCGGACGCCGTGTACGTGAAGAAGATCTTGGACGAGTCCGGCGAAGCCAGCACCTGGTCGATCTGCGTCGGCGTGATGCCGCTCAGCACGAGCTGGTTAAAGCTGGTGGTCAGCTGCAGTGGGGTGGCTGCGGTAACGGCCGGGCAGGCGCCACTTGGCACCAGGTCCAGGTTTGCGTCAGAGGAGGGCGTGTGAACGATATCGACCAGGTTCGCCCCCGCTGTGCCTACGGTTGCGCCGATGATGTGCTGGCCATCATTGGTCGCGGCAAGGTGGTCGGTGGTAGTAGCAATCGATGCAGCCTGCGGATAGTAAGGAGGTGTAAACGAATTGTTCGGGCAAAAGCTGCGGGCGCTTGTCTGCATGCCGCTGATGAACGGCGAAACAGCAGGGACCGAGATTGCCACATCCGGCGAGCAGAAGGGGTCCTGGTTCGTGTTGTCGAGCGTGCAGCTCTGCGTCGGCTGGGTCGCACTGATCGGGTAAGTGCTCCAGCCCGTGGTGCTGTTGTGCACGTAGAGAGTGGTGGGCCCGACGATATAGAGGTTCTTGCCGTCGGGCGAGAAGCGGGCCTGCGTCGCGAGGCCGCCGATCGAGATGTTGGCGCCAGTAGAGGCGGTGTAGAGGTAGAGGACCTGCCGGTCGCGATCGTTGATCACGACGGTTGAGGAATCAGGCGACACGGCCAGCACAACGCCCGGAACAGTGGTGTCCTGCTTGGTCAGCGTGTTGTTGGCTGTGCTGTAAACCATCAGCTCGCGGTAGCTGCCAAAGTAGAGGTTGGCACCAAGCTGGTCAATCAGCATCGAGTTTGGCTGGTAGGGCAGACGCACCGGTGAGCCCGCTGTGCCAAGGCTCAGGTCGAACGGGGTAAAGTACTGGGTGTTTGGCGAGGAGGCCCAGAGAAGCGTGCTGCTAAGCCCGGGTGAGGTGATCCCGATCCGATTGCTGACGATCGGCAGCCCAGTGCCAAAGGTGCCAATCTTGTTGATGGGGGCAGGATTGCAGGTGCCCGGTTGGCAGATGGCAGTGACGGTTGCCGAGCCTGGGAAGGTTGAGCTAACCGTACCTGCGTTCGAAGCGGCAATCTCCTGCGGCTGCGTTGAGGTGTAGTCGAGGGACAGCCCGCTGATCAGGTTGCCGTTCGTGTCTGTGATCGCCGCGGTGAGGTTTTGCGGGCTGCCTGCGGTGATCGTGGCGCTGGATTGACCGTTGAGCGCCAGGTCAATACTTCGCGGCGGGCAGGTATAAAAATAGCCGGCCGACGATGTCACCTTGGATACAGTGGCGGTGATCACTGT
>CAZZYO010000201.1:0-3866 GCA_964658255.1 Candidatus Babeliales bacterium | reverse complement strand
TCGAGGACGAGTTCGACGCACAGGCCGCGCCCCTGCTGCCAGCACTGAGTGAAGGGCTGGTGCTTGACGGCACCGTGAACCTGCGCGACCTGGAGACCCAGATGCGCTGGAAGCTGCCGCGCGAGGGTGGCGTGGAGACGCTTGCAGGTTTTCTGCTGACGCGGCTGGGGCGCATCCCGCAGGGGGGCGAACATGTGGACTATGAAGGGCGGCGAATGACCATTGTTGAGATGAGCGGTCACCGCATTGCGCGGGTGCGGGTCGAGAAGGCTCCCGCAACCACCGCGAAAACTGCCGAGGTCGCGGCCCTTGAGGAAAGGCAGGCGCGTTGAACCGGGCGGTGCGTGCGTTGCTCTGGCGACTGGCCTACACCGTGCCGGTGGTGTGGCTGGTGGTCTCGCTCGTCTTCCTGCTGATCCACCTGGTGCCGGGCGACCCTATCCAGCAGATGTTGGGCGAGGGCGCGCGGGTGGTTGACGTCGCGGCCCTGCGCCACAGCTACGGGCTTGACCTGCCGCTCGGGACGCAGTATCTGCACTACTGGCGGGGCGTGCTGCATGGTGACCTGGGCCGCTCGCTGCGGCTCAATGACTCGGTCGCGCACCTGGTGCTGTTGCGCTACCCCTATACGGTGAGCCTCACGCTGGCGGCGCTGGTTCTGGCGCTGGCACTGTCTGTGCCGGCCGGGGTCGCTGCGTCGCTGCACCGCGGCCGCTGGCAGGACCACCTGCTTGGTGGCGTAAGTCTGCTCGGCCTGTCGTTTCCAGTGTTCGCGATGGGACCGCTGTTGATCCTGTTGGTGTCGATCAAGCTCGGCTGGCTGCCGGTGAGCGGGGCCGCGGGGCCGGAGTACCTGATCCTGCCGGCGGTGACAATGGGCTCGGCCCTGGCGGCGATCCTGACCCGGATGGTGCGGACTGCCATGCTCGAGGAGCTGGGCCAGGATTACATCCGTACCGCACGCGCCAAGGGCCTGCCCGAGCGGGTGGTCGTCTACCGGCACGCCCTGCGGAACGCGATGATCCCGATCATCACGCTGGTGGGCCTGCAGTTCGGGGCGCTGCTTGCCGGCGCGATCGTGACGGAGAAGATCTTCAGCTGGCCGGGCATCGGGCAGCTGACCGTGTCTGCAATCTCAAACCGGGATTACGCGCTGGTGCAGGGGTGCATCCTGGCGGTTGGCCTCACCTATGTACTGGTGAACCTGGCGACGGACGTGCTGTACGTGGTGGTCAACCCGCGGATACGCGGGTAAGGCTGCTGCGCATGAGGTGCGCTCTGGCGACTACTTCGGCGCGGACGGCAGCGCTTCCTCGTTGAGCTTGGCGATGCGGCCGTTGGGGCCGACCACCCACGGCAGGCTGAGCGCGTTCCACTCGCCGCCTTTGCCTATGTTTGCCGGTGCGTGCTCGATCGGCTGCCAGCTCTTTCCGTTGTCGCGCGAAAGGTCCGAGCCGTTCGGGCCGACCGTGATCCAGAGCTTCTCCCCAGGCTCCCAGGAGACGGAAGAGCGATAGCCACCGGGCGGGACGGAGGACAGCGTCCAATGGGCTCCACTATCGCGCGACCAGGCAGCCGTGCCTTTCCGCTCCTTCGGCTTGGCATAATCTCCACCGACAATAAGGCCCTGCTGCGCATTGCGGAATGCGACCGAGAAGATGCCGGATGTCTTGCCACCGCCCGCAAGCGGCGTGCTGACGCTCGTCCAGTCGTCCCAGGGAATACCGCACGAAGATGAGTATGGGTCCATCGCGCCTGCACAGAGCGCAGCCTGGAAGGAAGCCGCGGAGTCTGGCTTGCGCAGGATGCGACCCTGGTTGGTCGCGAGCGAAAGAAAGCCGCCAGCGTCCACGGCCGAGGAGTTGCTGGCGGCAAAAAAGCCCTCATCCGGGAAAGCGTATAGAGCGATGCCAGCTTTATTGGGTGGCAACACTGGTGCGACGACAGGCACCCAGGTCTGCCCAGCATCCGCCGTCGCGCGGATGCGAAGAGCATAGTAGCCTCCCTCGACCGGCGCGACCTTGGGGTCGCTTTCGGTTGCATCGCCGATGACGAAGCCTCGTTGCTGGTCAAGGAAGACAAGCCCGTCGTAAAAGCCGCCTGGTTCCGGGTTGGTGAAGAGTAGCGTCCAGTGCGAGCATCCATCTATTGTCTTGTACAGTCGGGACAGGCTGCCCGGCCCGCTGGACATGACGACCGCCGTGTTCGCGTCCCAAGCCCAGATTGCACGGAAGTCGAGCTTCTCCGCGCCTGGAGGCATGGCGCAGGACTGCCACATGTAGCCGGAGTCCTCTGTCCGCAGTACGGTGCCATGGTCACCCGAGGCCCACACAACTCCCCCGCCAGCAGTGTGAATGCCGCGCAGGTTGGCCGTGGTGCCGCTCGACTCCATCTGCCAGGCAGAGTTTTGCGCTGCCAGAGAGCAGGAGATCGATGCAAGGAACAAGAGGGGGACGAGGGCGGCGCCCGGGCTACGCATGGCTGCAGACCAGCATACTAGGCGCGTTGCCACCGCGTCGCAGAGACGGCCAGTTCACTTGCTCCTGGGCGACGGTGTCCACAGGCGTTACAAAGGTGGCAAACCATCCACCGGGTGCGTGCCCGCGGGCGGCGTAAACGCGAAGGCGCCCGGTGGGACTTTGGCGTCGGGCTGCTCGCCGGACAGCGAGAAACTATTCAGCGCCCCATCGGTTTCCTCGACCCTCATGCCAGTGATCGTCCCATCCGCACGAGCCGTGATAGCCAGCGAGGCGATTCGCTTTTCCATGCCGCCAGGGACCCCGGTCAAGGTCCACGCTCCATTGCCCGAGCCGGTCAGCGCCAACCCGCTCAGCTGTCGGGCGAGCTCCGCATGCCCCAGCAGAAAAGCAAGCGGCGAGCGCAGGTCGTCAAGCTTCTTGGCAGGCACCCTCGGGATCTCTGTCTGGCCTGGCGTGTAGAAGTAGGCGTTCCTGCCATCGAGGATGAAGAGCTTGCCTGCCGGTTCGGAGTAGGTCCAGCGCATCTGGCCGGCTCCGGGGCTAAGCTTGCCTGCTCGCCTCAGCAGCAGCGTGCCACGCTCGGTGCGGTGCATGCCCATGCCGTCATACTGCTGGATGAAGTTGGCTGAGAGGGAGTGCAGCGCGTTGTAGTGGTGATCGATGGTGGCTGCGAAAGCTTCGGCGCTGGCGGGGATTGCCGCATTCGCCGGGCGCTGGCTTGACTCTGCTGGGATGCACACCGCGCGGACGATCAGCGAGAAAGCAAGAAGCATGCGCGCTCTGCAGCGACACAACATCACTGCGTGGAGACCGAGCAGTTGGACCCGCCGGCCGGGTCGGCCTTGATCTCACCCTGCTGGTCGATGCAGAAGCCGCGGTGCCCGGTCTTGCCGACGATCTGCGGCACGGCCGAGATGGCAAATCCGGTGGACTGGTCGTAGTCTTTCCGTGTGTTTTTCGGGCAGCCTGTGACGGAGAAGAGATAGCCACTCTTGCGCCCTGAGGCAAGATCATTGGCGAGTACCTGCGCCTGCTGCGGTGTCGGCGCACCGGCGCCAGGCCGCCCACCAAGCACCTGGAGCGTGCAGGCAAAGCCGTGAGCCGGGTACGTGGCCTGGTATTTGACCTCGGACTCGTAGATGGAACGAAGGCCTGCGATGGCCGAGTTCTCGTTCGCCTCAAGCTTCATGCCTGTAAGGTTCGGGATGGCAACAATGGTCAGGACAAGCAGCACACCGATGACGACAAGCACCTCCATCAGGGTGAAGCCAGCCTCGCTAGAGCCGAAGGGCTGGCTGGCCGCTTGCCTGGACGAAGAGAGGACTGCAAGTGCGGAGTGGTTCGCTGGCATGGCAGCTCCGTTACCTTGTTTCCGACACCTCAAGG
>CAZZYO010000200.1:0-3957 GCA_964658255.1 Candidatus Babeliales bacterium | reverse complement strand
GCCTGCTCTGCCCCGGGCAGGAGCGCCTCCGCGATCCCGTAGCCGATGCGTTCGCCGCAAGCGCCCGCACGGTACCGGCGGGCCTCCATGCCGAGCTGCGCTGCTGCATGCGCCCGGGACGGACTGGAGAAGCCTGCCGCGTAGACAGCGTCAGTAACCTCGGTTCGGTTCTGCGCCAGGAGCGCACGGTAATTCTCGGCCCGGCGCGCGTTGGCCCAGGCGCGCGGGCTCATACCCAGCATGCGTGTAAATAGCCGCTGCAACGTTGCGGGGGCATACCCTGTGAGTCGTGCAAGCTCGGCGAGCGGTACTGTGCGGTGCAGGCGTTGTTCGAGGTAGTGGGTGACCTCTGCCATGGACAGGGCTTCCCTGGGCTGCGATCCCGGGCGGCACCGAAGGCAGGCGCGAAAGCCGGCGGCCTGCGCGGAGTCGGCATCCGGAAAAAACAGCACGTGGACGCGCGACGGGCGCCGGCTCGGGCAGCTCGGCCGACAAAAGATGCCGGTGGTGCGAACGGCGTAGACAAACCCGGTTACGGCCTCACGGCTCAAAACCTGGCGCCACCTCCGTTCCTCCATCCGGGCTTGCGGCTCTGTCGCCAGCAGCTGGGCCGGGTCGATGGCAGGCGCCACTGTTCGCGTGTGAGGGTCCATCATGCAGGAAGCTTTCATCCGAAGCCTCTTTCTTATCGAGCCTACCCATCAAGCTCCAACCTTGCTCAAGCACTAGGCTGCTCTAACCGCCGGCGGGAAGACAATCCGCCGCTTGCTCTCAAACTTTTCCTGCCGGCGTCCAACAGGCAGGCACCCAAGTTGACCCGCCTGCGTCCGGTGCTTACCCTTGAATCCAATCCGACCATATTGCGAGGCGACCATGCAGATTACTGTCCTCGATCTCGAGCGGGAGCCGCTCGACTACAACGTTTCACTTCGTCCGGGAGAGCTCGACTTCACGACGGAAGTCACCCAGCTCGATCTGCTCGCGGCCTCCGGGCGTGCTGATCTGCTTGAGGAGCACCGTGGTCCGCGTGAGATCGTGCAGGACATCCGGCTTCGCGGCAACTATAGCGGACGCTTCGCCGTGCCCTGCGCCCGTTGCATTGACCCGGTAGAGCATGCACTGGCCGGCGAGTACGACCTGATCTTTCGTCCCGCGGGCGTAGACGCCGACCTTACAGAACACTCTATCGGCGCGTCCGAGACTGAAATCGGGTACTATGAGAACGGCGGTCTAGCGCTTGAGGACGTTCTGCGTGAGCAGGTGCTGCTGTCCCTGCCGGCCAGAACGCTTTGCCGCGAAGACTGCAAGGGGCTCTGCCCGCGCTGTGGTAGCAACCAGAATGCAGACCCATGTTCGTGCGATGCGGCCCCGGCCGATCCGCGCTGGTCAGCTCTTTCTGAACTCGGCAGCCGGCTCAAAACTAATTGATATCTGCGTAAGGGAAGCAGTGCGCGGGATAGGCCCGTGTTCATCGCCGGACGTAAGGCGCATGCTGCTTCCAGCGAAAGGATCCTCGTTATGCCTAATCCGAAGCGGCGCCACTCCAAGGCCCGCAGCTCCAAGCGCCGCGCCCACGACTTTCTGACACCCACCGGGCTCTCTGAGTGCCCGAGCTGTCACGAGCGCAAGCTGCCTCATCACGCCTGTGGCAAGTGCGGCACCTACAAGGGCCGCGCCGTGCTTGAAGTGAAGGAAGCCAGCTAGGCCCCTCCCGAACTGTTCAGGGAAACAATGCTGATTGACATCGCTGTCGACGCCATGGGCTCTGACAAGGCGCCCGAACCGGAGATCTGCGGCGCCATCCTGGCCTGTCAGAGCCTGCCGGTACGCGTGCACCTGGTTGGGCCTGAGGCAGAGTTACGCCCGCTGCTCACGCGTACGCTGGACGCACAGGGACTATCGCACGCTGACCTTCCCATTACCATTGTCCAGGCTTCCGAGCGCATTGACATGGACGAGAAGGCTGCGCTTGCTGTGCGCCATAAGCGCGACAGCTCGATGCGCGTCGGTATGCGCATGGTCCGCGAGCACAAGGCTGCTGCTTTCCTGACCGCAGGCAACACCGGTGCGGCCATGGCAACCGCCAAGATGGTACTCGGCGCGCTTGCGGGCGTTGACCGCCCTGCGCTTGCTGTCGTGGTCCCGACGCTGGTTGAAGGGCAGCCCTGCGTGTTGCTCGACGTTGGCGCTAACGTCGATTGCAAGCCCCACAACCTGGAACAATTCGCCGTCATGGGCGAGCTCTACGCCCGGTCCATTTTTAAGATGGAGCGACCACGCGTCGGCCTGCTTTCCATTGGCGAAGAAGAGAGCAAAGGCAACGAGCTCACCACCGAGGCCTTTCCGCTGCTCAAGCGCCTCCCGCTGAACTTCGTCGGTAACGTGGAAGGTCGCGATATCTACAACGGCCAGACCGACGTGATCGTCTGTGACGGCTTTGTCGGCAACGTGGCGCTGAAGACCTCCGAGGGGCTCACCAAGCTGGTTCGCGAGATGCTTAAGACCTCGCTCAAAACGACTGTCACCGCCCAGGTAGGCGCGCTGCTCTCACGCAAGGCATTCACCGCATTCAAGAAAAAGCTGGACCCGACCGAGTACGGTGGCGCCCCGCTGCTGGGGGTGCGCGGCATCTGTTTCGTCGCGCATGGCTCGTCGAGCGACCGGGCGATCATGAACTGCATCCGCGTGGCTGCCGAATTTGCGCGTGAGGGGATCAACGAGCGCATCGAGCGCGAGTTTGCGCGCTAGATGGTCGCCGCACCGGCCGCAGCCGCCGGCCGACAGCCGAGCTGACACCCCGCCTTCGTCATGCTCTAACCCCTGCAGGCCGCGCCGGGCTCCCTGGCGCGGTTCTTCGTTTGTTCTCTAGGGCATACTGAAAGACGGCATGGCTTTGTACCTGGCATTGGACGTCGGCGGCACCAAGACAGCGTGCCTTCTCGGCGATGAGGAGCGGGTGCTGGCCCGTGCGACGGGAGGCAGCATCAAGACGCTGCGGATCCCGGGCGCCGAGGCCCGCGCCAATCTCGAGAACGTACTCCTGCAGATCGTTTCAGCCACTGGGTGCGATCTTCGGCTGGTCAAGCGAACCTGCATCGGGACCTCCGGTGCCTCGGCGCCATCGGTGCGCGCGTGGATGCAGGCTGCAATGCGGGAGACCATTGGCAGCGAGCTGGTCCTGCTTGGCGACGAGGTGATTGCGCTCGATGCCGCCTTTCCGGGGAGCCGCGGGGTGCTTGCGATTGCCGGGACGGGCACCAACATCGTTGGCCGCGCTGCAACCGGGCAGATGGCGCACACCGGCGGCTGGGGGCCGATGCTGGCTGATGAGGGCTCAGGCCATTGGATCGGCCACCAGGCGCTACGCGCCTGCTTCCGAGCCATTGATGCGGCTGCCCCATCGAGCGCTGATTACGTTAGTGGCGGCTCCGCTCCTCGGGATCGGGAAATCTCGGTAGCAAACTTCTTCGGCCAACCTCAGCTTCACGACCTGCCTCCGCTGCTCCGCTCGATACTGGAACATCTCGGTCTCGCAAGCCTTGACGCAATTATTGGCGAGGCGAACGCGCCGGAGTTCCGCTTTGCCGGCCTTGTGCCGGTGGTCCTCGGGGCAGCGCGCGCCGGAGACCCGCTGGCTGCTGCCGTGCTCAACGAGGCAGGCGAGGCGCTGGCAATGCTGGTTGCGCAGGCGATCGCGAAGGTTGAGCGCCTGGAGGCTGGCCTGGCATTGGATGCGCCGCTACCCACGCCCGAGGTGGCCTACATCGGTGGCGTGCTGACGCATCTCTCTGAGGTGCGCGAGGCGATGCTTCGCAGTCTGGACCGGCGCTACCCGGGTGTCGTGCTGCACCCTGACCCTGTGGACGCGCTGGTCGGCGCGCTGTGGCATGCGCGCGGGTGCCCGTACTCACACGCTGCAGAGTGCGCCACCTAATCCAGCTGATCCCATTCCAGCTG
>CAZZYO010000199.1:0-3993 GCA_964658255.1 Candidatus Babeliales bacterium | reverse complement strand
GGGCAGGGGATTTTCACTGCTGCTCCTTCTCTCGGCTGGGTTCTCTTGTGCGGCGCTTGCCCAAAGCGTTGATGTATTTGTATCCAATCTCACGGCGAGCACAGTGACACCGATTGACGGCGAACCCGTGACGCTGACAGCAACGTTGGGTGTCCTGAGCGGTCCCATCTCCGCATTGAACGGCCGGGCTGTGGAGTTCCAGACTCTGCGCGGCACCGTTGAGGCTCCCATCTCCAACGGGGTCGCCACTGCAACCATGCAGTTTGGTGCACTGACCCCACCCATGGCTGTCAGACGGAGGTCTTCGCGAGCTTCGTGTCGAGCGGCAGCTTCGTCGGAGTGAGCAATGCGATGTTGAGCATCCTCGCTGTGACGAACGCATTCTTTGCTAGCCAGTACGCTCCGACGACGAACGCCACGCTGATCGCAACCGACGGTGCCGCGTTTTCGGGCACGGGTGAGATGGCTTTGCAGGTACCAGCGAGCTATGCCGACCTGGCCACTCAGGGCGGGTATGCGATCGATCTGCGAGGTGAGAGAGCCTGTACCGAGTGCAGCAAATACGGCCACGAAGCCGGAGCCGTCCACCTGGCCGGGCAGCTCTTTCTCGAGTATCCACCAGCCGCAGGGGCCGGGCTGCAGGTGCTCGCCACCGAAGGCGGATCGGTGTCCGGCCTAACCTTCCTCCCGGCAGCTTTTACAGAGATGTCGCTCGATTCACATGCCACTTCTATCCTGCTCAGCGGCAAAGCTTTACAGCGGTAGCAAGCGAGAAGGCAGGTCGTAGCTTTTGTCCTGCCACCCTCCCGCATGAACTTGTCGTTTGCGAGCCTGCCTCGTCGAGGAACCCTTTGCGAAGTTCTCCACGTGGGAGTGTTGCGAGCTTCCCCGTCTTGGGAGGATCATGTTGGCACTTCTGCTCGCAGCAGCGCTCACCTGCTATGACGACCTGCGCTGCGACGAGGCGGTGCCAGGCGCTCTCGGCGCGTTCCTGCAGCAGTTCTCGCCTTAAGGGTGAGGGGCGTGCTCGTAGGCGATGCGGCCTTCGCTGATGGTGTACTTAACCCGGCCGAGCATCGGCCATCCATCAAACGGCGTATTCTTCGACCGCGACTTCGACGCCGCCGCACGAAACACCCACTCCGCCGCCGGGTCAAAGATCACTACATCCGCCCATGAGCCTTCCGTCAGCGTGCCTCGACCGGCAAGCGAGAGCACCCGCGCCGGCGCAGCTGTCAGCAGTCCCAGCACCCGCGCCAGCGGCATTCCCTGCTCGCGCCCCAGCACCCGCAGCGCAAGCCCGAGCGCGGTCTCGAGCCCCGTGATCCCGTTCGGCGCCCGCTCAAACTCCTGCTCCTTCTCATGTGCGGCGTGCGGCGCATGGTCGGTGGCCAGGCAGTCGACCGAGCCATCGAGCAACCCCTCGATCATCGCCACGCGATCGGCCTCGGCGCGCAAGGGCGGGTTCATCTTCGCGAGCGTGTTGTAGCCACCACTCCACTCAATCGCGTCTTCGTTCAACGCGAAATGGTGCGGCATCACCTCGCAGGTCACCCGCAGCCCCTCGCGACGTGCGGCACGCACCGCATCCAGCGCCTTTTTGGTCGAAAGGTGCGCGACATGCAGCCGCGCGTCCACACCTTCTTCGTCGCGCAGCGCGCGCACCAGATCGATGTCCCGCTCGACTAACCCGGACTCCGCCTCGACGGGCATCCCGCGCAGCCCCAGCCGAAAGGCAAGCGCCCCCGCGTTCATCGAGCAGCCGCCGGTCAGCCGCGTATCCTCAGCATGCTGAATTACCGGCACCCCCGCTCGGGCCGCTTCGCGCAGAGCATCGCGCATGATCTGGTCGCCAAGGATCGGCTTGCCGTCATCCGTCACCCCCGCCGCGCCGGCAGTTTTGAGCGCCGCGTAGTCGGTGAGCCGCTCGCCCATGCTGCCCACAGTGGCCGCCGCAATCGGCATCACGCGCACACGAGCGTCACGCTCGGGCGCCTGCATCCAGCGCGTCCAGTCCGGCGTGTCGTTGACCGGGTTTGTATTCGGCATCGCGCACACGGTGGTAAAGCCACCCGCTGCCGCAGCCGCTGTCCCCGTCGCAATTGTTTCCTTCCAGGTTTGCCCCGGCTCACGCAGGTGCACGTGGATGTCGATCAATCCGGGTGCTACTGTCAGGCCGGTGGCATCAACAATCTCGGCTTGTGCAGCCGCGGCGTGAGCGTCAAGCGCACCGGGTGCGGCCACAGCTGTCACGCGACCGCCCATGATCAGAAGGTCCTGCGCAGCCGCAACCCTGGCCGCAGGATCGACCAGGTTGCCGCCGCGAACGAGTAGTGATCCGCCGCTCATGCGCGAATGCTCCCCGTAGCCACAATGTGCCGCTGCGATGGCGGTGCGTCAATGTACGTCACGTTGTCGCTCGCCGCGCGAAGAGCCATCCCGGGCAAGCCTCCGGCACCCAACGCCCGCGCGACCAGCGCCATCCGCACGGATACGCCATGGCGCACCTGCTCTTCAATCACTGACTGGGCTCCATCGGCTACTTCGCTTGCGATCTCGAGTCCGCGAATGATCGGTCCCGGGTGCATGACCACCAGCTCCGGATGCCGCGCGATCCGCTCTTCGCTCGCCTGGTACCGGGTCGTATAGTCTTCCAGATCAAGATGCAGGCCAGCCAGCCGCTCGGCCTGGATGCGCAGCATCATCACTACCTGCGACTGGTCGAGCGCACGATCAAGATCGCGCTCGATCGCAACGCCAGGCCCGAGCTCGGCTGCGATCTCCGGCAGCAGCGGTGCAGGCCCGCACAGCAACACCCGCGCACCTAGCCGGGGCAGCAGCAACGCGTTTGAGCGGGCGACGCGACTGTGCAGGATGTCTCCGCAGATCGTGACGGTAAGCCCGGCGAGCGACCCGGCATGGGCCTGGTCAGCTGCTGCCGCGCCAAAAAGTCGGGTCAACAGGGTGCGCAGATCAAGCAGCGCCTGCGATGGATGCTCATGCATGCCGTCCCCGGCGTTGAGTACCGGCATGCGCGTGACCCGCGCCAGCAGGTGTGCCGATCCTGACGAAGCGTGCCGCAGGATAATGGCCTCGGCACCAAGCGCGCGCAGGGTCAGGCCCGTGTCCTTGAGGGACTCGCCCTTCTCGATGCTTGAGGATTTGGAGCTGATGAGCGCGGTGTCGGCGCCGAGTGACTTGGCCGCCAGCTCAAACGAGGTGCGGGTGCGCGTGCTTGACTCGTAGAAGAGCAGCGCCACGCGACGCTTGAAGAGCCGCTGCGCACGTGCCGCGGGCTCTTCACTCTCCAGCGTGGTCGCCAGCGCGAGGATGGCGCGCACTTCCTCAATCGGCAGGTCAGCGACCGAGAGCAGGGAACCAGCAGCGGCGATGGGTGTGTGCGTATGCATGGATGGAAACGAACTGCGGAGAGCAAGAACGAAGAGCTTACGCCAGAAGGCTTTTAGCAGGCCTCATCGCCGAGAGAGAGAGCCAGTGTGACGGACAACATCCGCTGAGCAACAGCTGGCATTCTGGGCGAAGCGAAGGGTCGCGGTTTGAAACCTGGCGACCCATCCCGCCGCATTCCTGCTTCAAATCACCCTCTCCACAATAATCACCTGCTCGTCCTGATCAATCTCTCGCACCTTGACCTCAATAATCTCCCGACGCGTGGTCGGCACAGTCCGCCCCACAAAGCTTGCCTCGACCGGCAGCTCGCGATGCCCGCGATCGATCAGCACGCACAGCTGCACGCGGTTTGGACGGCCATGGTCAAACAGTGCATCGAGCGCTGCGCGCGTGGTGCGCCCGGTGTAAAGCACATCGTCGACCAGGATGATATTGCGCCCGGTGATGTCAAAGCCGATCGCCTCGGGGCGCACAACAGGCCGCACATCGTGCGTGGAAAGGTCGTCACGATAAAACTCGATGTCCAGCGCACCTGTGTCGACAGGACGCTTCTCTATCTTCTCAATCAGCGCTGCAAGCCTT
>CAZZYO010000198.1:0-4044 GCA_964658255.1 Candidatus Babeliales bacterium | reverse complement strand
CGCCCTTTCGCCTGGCTGGAATTGGCACAGATGATCTCGACGTTCAGTTCAGCCAGGGCACATGCTGTGGCCTAGGATTGCTCTGCCGCTCTCACCCTCGAGGAAGCACCTTGAAAGCAACACGCGCGCATCAACGGACAGCTCTCGCTCTTGGCACCTGCCTGCTCTTTCTTCCTGCTGCACACGCGCAGTCGAGCAAGACCGCTGCTGACGAGGTAACGTACAACACGCTCCAGCACATCACCTCCGCAGACAGCCAGGGCGAGATCATGTCCAAGGCAGCACACGTGCTGCCCCGCGCCAACCAGACCGACTGGATGCGACTCGAGCGGACCTTCTTCGTCCACTTCGGCCCGAACACCTTCCGCCACGTGGAGTGGGGCACGGGCCGCGAAGATCCTTCGGTCTTCAACCCCACGCAGCTAAACGCCGAGCAGTGGGTGCAGAGCGTCAAAGAAGGCGGCGGCAAGATGATCATCCTCGTGTGCGAGCACCACGACGGGCTGAGCATGTGGCCCACCCGCTACTCCAAACACTCGGTCGCGGCCAGCCCCTGGCGCGGCGGTAAGGGCAACGTGGTGGGTGACGTGGCTGCGGCCGCTCGCAAGGGCAACATCAAACTCGGCGTGTATCTTTCCCCGGCTGATCTTTACCAGCTGCGCACCAATCCCGCTAACCCAGGCGGCTACTACGGCGACGGCAGCCCCTCTGTGCGCACTACGATCCCGACTGACCTGGCGAGCTTCAAGACTGACCCATTAAAGGGCCGCGCACCTGCCCCGGGCTTCGGCACCTTCACTTACAAGGTTGACGATTACAACCGCCACTTCCTCAACCAGCTCTACGAGCTGCTCACCGAGAACGGCCCCATCCAGGAAGTCTGGTTCGACGGCGCCAACCCCGCCCCCAGCGCGAAAGAGAGCTACGACTACAACCGCTGGTACGGCCTCATCCGCCACCTGCAGCCCCACGCCATCATCTTCGGCAAGGGCCCGGACGGCCGCTGGGTCGGCAATGAGAGTGGCGTCGGCCGCACGACCGAGTGGGACGTCATCCCGCTGCCGCAGCCGCCTGATCAATCCCGCTGGCCCGACATGACGGACAAAGATCTCGGCAGCCGCGCAAAACTCGTTCCGGGCTCCTACCTCTGGTGGTATCCGGCCGAGACCAATGTGCCGATCCTGCATGGCTGGTTCTGGGCGCCGGATAAAACCGTACGCCCCGCCTCCGAGCTCATCGACATCTACTACCAATCCGTCGGCCGCAACAGCAACTGGCTGCTGAACATCTCCCCCGACGACCGCGGCCTCATCCCCGATCTGCAGCGCACCAACCTGCGGCTCATGAACCAAGTGATCACCAAGACTTTCGCGCATGACCTCGCTCAGCACGGCACGCTCACCGCGGAATCGTCAGCCCCGGGGCACAGCCCGGCACTCGCGCTTGACACCAGCCTCGACACCTGGCGGGAGCCCGCACGCGGCCACTCTACCGCGACGCTCACGCTCACTCTGCCACACAGCGCTACCTTCGATGTTGTCTCCTTGCAGGAGGCCGTCGATCACCGCGGACAGCGCATCGAGAGCTTTACCGTCGAGACCTGGCAGAACTCTGCCTGGCAGCAGGTCGCCGAGGGAACCACGGTCGGCCACAAGCGCCTCCTCCGGCTTTCCTCCCCGGTCACGGCCAAGCGCGTTCGCCTCCGCATCATGGACTCGCGCCTTGAGCCCTCGCTGGCCCAGGTGGGCCTCTTCAAACAAGCCGCCTACGTGCCTGCTCTTTCGATCTCGGACCGCGACTCGTCCGGTGCTGTCACGCTCTCTGCGCCCCAAGGTGCTGCCGGTGGCGGGCGCATCGTGTACACCGTCAACGGCTCGCTGCCCACGGCGCAGTCCGCGGTCTATCGATCGCCCATCCTGCTGGCCCAGGGCGGCAGTGTGCGAGCTGCAGAGCTGGGTGCCGAAGGCAAGCTGGGCATGATCGCGGCGAAGGATTTCCCTGGCCAGTCCACCACAGGCTGGAAGGTGGTGGACGTCGACAGCTCGCAGCAGGATGCGCTGGCATCGGCTTCCATCGATGGCAACCCAGAGACGCGCTGGGAGACCGCGGCAACGTCAGGCCCTCACCACATCACACTCGACATGGAGACGCCTCGGCGCATCGCTGGCCTGACGTACCTGCCTCGCCAGGGCGGCAGAAATGTGGCGAGCTCGTGGACAGCCGACTGGCGGGGTCATATCGCCTCCTCGGAGGATGGATAGTCGGTGTAGCCCTTCTCTTGGCCTCCGTTGCGCAGGCTCCGCAATGTCAACTTCCGTTCCATATGCAATGGTTCGATACTGTCTGGTCTACTGCGAGCCCCATATTCAGCGCATTGCCGAGAAGGTGTGGAAGGCGTCGAAAGATAGCACTCGCGGGGCTAGGACAGTCGTCTTGAAGCTCAAGACAAAAGAGTTCCAATCATTGACGCGAAGTTAGACCTGCAGGAGGCCTCTCCGTAGTTGCGAAGAGCTCATTCACATTGCCTTGTCTTTGTGCGGAAACGTTGGACTTCCGGAGGACCAACTGTATCGCTTAGTAGGTGTCGGTCTGAGCAACTTCACTCACGATTCAGATGGCTTTGAGAGTGAATCCGGATTAGAGCCGCTATTGGCGGCGGAGGCGCTTTTCTAGACGAGCGGGGAATAGGTGTTGTTCAAGATGTAGGGCTCTGTTGCATTAACTAGCTGAAGCGAAGTGTATCGAGCTGTGATCTCCGGTGCTATGCAGCAATCCCGAACAGCGAGTTGATGCAACGTACTTCGTTCTGCACGCCCCGCTTGCAGGTGAGGCAGTGTCCTCGCCCGGATCATGCGACAGAGCCGGACCGCGTTCTACAGTAAAGCCGGAGAAAGAAGCGCATCCGCGCTCGCTATCACGGTTGGTAGCTCGATGGTGACGATCAGTCCTCTAGGCTCGGCAAGCGCAGCGTAGATCGCTCCGCCGTTGCTGAACACAGCTTTGCGCGCGATGGCTAGGCCGAGGCCGACACCAGTGGCGTGGTGGTCGGGAGCTACCCGGACGAAGGGCGCAAAGATGGCCTCGAGTTGGTCTCCTGGAACGCCCATGCCCCTATCCCGCACGCGGACCTTCACTTTGCCGGGGCTTTCCGTTGAGCACTCCACCTCCACTAACTCGCCTTCGGGAGTAAAGCGGATGGCATTCCGCAGAACATTGTCAAAGGCGCGCTTGAGTAAATCGCGGTAACCCGGTACCTCCATCTGCCGAAAAAGAGCCTCCTGTTGATATCCGAGCGCGACCCCTTTGGCACTCTGCCGCGCCTCGAAGCGCGCATCCTCAACGACTTCTTCAATCAGGTGGGCGATGGAGAACCGGTGCGGCGTGTGATCATGCTCGGTCGCATTCTCAAGACGCGCCAGCAGGAGCAGCTGCTGGATCATTGAGTTCAGCTCGTGGGCTTCGTATTCCAGCCGTCCTAATTCTGGCGCGAACTCCGGCAGGGCTTTGCGACGCAGCAGCGCGAGGGCCAGGTTGAGCCGGGTGAGCGGGGAGCCAAGCTCGTGCGAGGCCTGGGCAAGAAACGCCCTCTGGCCAACCATCAGCTTACTGATGCGGGCGATCATGGCATGCATAGAGCGGCTCAGTTCACCAAGCTCATCCTTTCGCTGCAGCAGAATGGCGGGGGGCCGAGCGGCAAGGTTGCCGCCAGTGACCTTTTCGGCTACCGCCTGCAGGCTCAGAATCGGATTTGAAAACTGGCGGGCCAGCAGCCAAAACACCAGAGCCGAGATCCCGATCGCGCTGACCAAGTGGAGCCAAAAGAAGATAGGAATCTCCCGCTTGAGCTTGCGGTCCCAGGCGAGACATTGATAGAGCTGGCCGTCGTGCAGGAGTGAGAAGACGATGATGGTTGCATCAGGCTGGACCTGTACCAGGGGCGTCTCGGCGGCCTGCGCCTGCTTGACAAGAAGGCGTAGTTCCGGTTTTTGAGGTTTGCTTCCTGCCAGCTGCACGCCTGTCGGGTAAAAAAGCGAAATGGGTGGG
>CAZZYO010000197.1:0-4075 GCA_964658255.1 Candidatus Babeliales bacterium | reverse complement strand
ATCGCAAGTCCTACGTCGTGCAGATTGACCAGGGCGTGACCCGCCTTTCGGCCCACGACATGACCACTCTGATCAACAGCTACCTGCTACAGCATGCCGAGAGCGCGGTGCGGCATGCGGAGGTGAGCTTTGACGGCCAGCAGATGGTGATCAGGGGCCAGGTGCACAAGCTGATCGATCTGCCGTTTCAAGGGCGCGGCACAATCACCGCAACCCCCCAGGGCGAGCTGCGACTGCACATTGAGGACTTCAAGGTAGCCGGCGTGTTAAGCAAAGGCTTCCTGGAGCTGTTCGGCATACGAATGGAGACGGTCGCGCAGCCAAAGCACAGGCCCAGCTTTCGCGTGGAAGGTGACGACTTGATTACCACGCTGACGGAGCTTTTTCCTCCGCCGCTGGTCTACGGACGGATCACGCGGGTCAAGGTGGAGGGGCAGACGCTGGTTGAGGTGATTGGCATCGCGGCCGAGCACCACGCGGTCCGAACTATCCCGAAGCTGCTGGCTGAGCCGCCGAACTATATCTACTTCGCAGGCGGCCGGATGAAGTTCGGCAAGGTCATGATGGAGAACGTTGACCTCAAGCTCGTCAGCCGCACGCCTAGAGAGAACTTTGATTTTTCACTCGCCCGTTACCAGGAGCAGATCCAGGGGGGCTACGTGAAGGTCATGCCGAATCTTGGATTGGTCGTGTACGCCGAAGATTTTTCCGACCTGACCGCGAAAGCTCATTAGCCTGCGTCTCTGCTTGTCATCCTGAGCGACACTCACGATCTGCGGTTGCTCTTCACCACGCGCGCCCCGCCTGCCGGCCCGGGCGCAAGCCTCTCGCCGCAGCGGTTTACACTGGTTTGAGCCGCAGCAAACCCGGCCCGGAACGGACACTTGATGACACTTCGCTTCACCGCCCGGCGGGCGGCCCTGCTTCTCCCCCTGGCCGCCTCCCTTGCGCTGGTCACTGCCAAGGCACAGGACCTGGCCAGCTTCGAGCACCGCATCACGACCAAGGTGCTCCCTAACGGGCTGACGCTGATCGTGTGCGAGCGCCCCGAGGCGCCGGTCTTTTCCTACTTCACCATCGTGGACGCAGGCGACGCGAATGACCCCGGTCAGCAGTCCGGCCTCGCGCACATGTTTGAGCATTTGGCCTTCAAGGGGACCGAAGACATCGGCACCAAGGATTACGCCTCGGAAAAGATCGCGCTGGCCAGGGTCGAGCAGGCGTATGCCGCCTACGACGACGCCGAGCGCCAGGCCGTCGGGCAGGACAAGGCCAGGGTCGCCTCGCTCAAGGCCGCGTTTGAAGCAGCCGAGAAAGACGCCGACCAGTACGTGATTCCCAATGAGTTCACCGAACTTGCCGACGTAAACGGGGCAGCAGGGCTCAACGCCTCCACCTCGCTCGACTCGACGCAGTACTTCTGGAGCATGCCCGCGAACCGCTTCGAGCTGTGGGCCTACATGGAAAGCGACCGCATCGCGCACCCGGTGCCGCGGCAGTTCTACCGGGAACGCAGCGTGGTGATGGAAGAGCGGCGCATGCGCGTGGACTCGAGCCCGGTCGGTCGGCTGGTCGAGCAGTTCCTGGCCTCGGCCTACGTGGCGCACCCCTACGGCAGGCCGAACGTGGGCTGGGCGAGCGAGCTGTCGCACATCACGGCGACAGAGGCCGAGGCCTTCCACCGCAAGTATTACGTCCCGGCCAACATGGTCATTGCTGTCGCTGGCGATGTGAAGGCGTCCGAAGCGATGCCGGTGCTCGAGAAGTACTTTGGCGCCATCCCGGCGGGGCCCAAGCCTGAGCCGCTGGTCACCGTCGAGCCGCAGCAGAACGCCGAGCGGACTGTCACGCTCACCGAATCGACCCAGCCGCTTTATATCGAGGGCTACCACAAGCCCGACTATCGCGACCCGGATGACGCGGTCTACGACGCGATCCAGGACATCTTTTCCAATGGCAGGACCTCGCGGCTCTATCGCTCGCTGGTGCGCGACCAGGGCATCGCAGCCGAGGCCGAGGGCTTCAGCGGCTTTCCGGGCGACAAGTACCCGGGACTCTTCGCCTTCTTTGCCGCGCCTACGCCCGGGCACACGAACGACGAGATGCGCGCCGCGATCCACAAGGAGATCGACAAGCTGAAGACCGCGGACGTCTCCGATGCCGAGCTGGCCATGTTCAAGACGCGCGCGCGCGCAGACCTGCTGCGTGGTCTGGGTGATAACGAAGGGCTGGCGCAGCAGCTGGCAGAGAACCAGCTCCGCTACGGTGACTGGCGCGAGCTGTTCAAGCAACTGGAGCAGGTGGACAAGGTGCAGAAGGCGGATATACGGCGCGTGGCAAACAAGATCTTCGTGGGCACAAACCGCACGTGGGCCGAGGTGAATGCCGCACCTGCATCCGGCGCGTCCCAGGGCGGTGGGCGATGAGCATGATTCTGAGTCAAGCTCGATTCCATCGCATTCACCTGCCACGGCCGGGTCGTGCGCCGTATCTTGGCCTGGCGCTGGCAGCGCTGCTTATGGCCGGTGCAGCAGGCATAGCGCAGGCACAGGCCGGTCACACGGTCGTGCCGGCGGACGCCGCGGAGGCCAAGCAGCGTGGTGCCTGGGAGTCGATCCCGGTGCCAGCCTTGCCGGAGTTCAAGCCGGTGGAGCCGCGACGGATTGCGCTGAAAAATGGCGCCGTAATCCTGCTGGTCGAAGACCATGAGCTGCCCTTCATCTCGGGCTTTATCGAGATGCATGGCGGCGAGCGCGACGTGCCTGCGGGCAAAGCCGGGTTGACAGACCTTTACGGCGAGGCGTGGCGGACCAGCGGAAGCAAGGCCCACCCGGGCGACGCGCTCGACGACCTGCTGGAGGCCAAGGCAGCCAAGATTGAGACCAGCGCCGATGTGGATTCGACCTCTATCTCCTGGTCAAGCCTGAAGCAGGATGAGCCCCAGGTGTTCGACCTGATGCTTGAGGTGCTGCTGCACCCGACCTTCAGCCAGCAGAAGCTGGCCCTCGCGCAGCAGCAGGAGGTCAGCGGCATCGTGCGCCGCAACGACTCGGCCGGCGAGATAGCAGGGCGCGAGGCGGCGCGCCTGGTCTACGGCAAGACCAGTCCCTACGCGCGGCAGGCCGAAGTCGCGACCGTCATGGGCATCACGGTCGCTGACCTGGACGCCTGGCATGCGACCACCACCGTGCCCAACCGCATGGTGATTGGCGTGGCTGGCGACTTCGACGGTGCGGCCATGGAGGCACGTCTCCGCCGGGCGTTCGAGTCGCTGCCACGCGGTGCCGCGACACCCAAGGCAGAACAGGCAGACTTCGCCGGGCCCAAGCCGGGACTCTACCTGGTCGACAAGCCCGACGTGAACCAATCCGATGTCTACATCGTGGGCCTTGGCACCAGGCGCGATGATCCGGACTACTACACGCTCTCTGTGATGAACGAGATCTTTGGTGGCGGCTTCGGCTCACGGCTCTTCCAGGATGTGCGCACCAAGCTCGGCCTGGCCTACAGCGTGGGCGGGGGCTACGGCGCAAGCTACGACCATCCCGGCATGTTCCGCGTCGTTGCGTCGACCAAGAGTGAGAGCACGACCGCGGCAACAGAAGAAATGCTCAAGGATACAGGCGAGTTGAAGACGCGGCCCTTCACCGAGGATGAGCTGCGCATGGCAAAGGATCAGCTGCTGAACTCTTTTGTCTTCAACTACGACACGCGCGCCAAGGTGCTGGGTGCAGCGGCACGCCTGGAGTTCTACGGGTACCCGGCTGACTTTTTGACCCGCTACCGGGCGGGAGTCGAGAAGGTTACGGTTGCTGACCTGGAGCAGGTGGCCAGGGCGCGGGTGGACCCCGCAAAGCTGGCCGTGCTGGTAGTCGGCAACCAGGGCCAGTTTGGGCGTCCGCTCTCCGAGCTGAAGCTTGGGCCGGCGCAACCGCTCGACATTACCATTCCCATGCCCGAGCAGCTGCGCAAGCAGATGCTCGGTGGCGGCGGACCGGGCCAGTGAAGCTGGCACGGCTGTTCAAGCGCGAAGGTTAAGGAAGGAAGCTCGAGTCGATGTCATTCGCAATCGCCA
>CAZZYO010000196.1:0-4173 GCA_964658255.1 Candidatus Babeliales bacterium | reverse complement strand
TCGAGGAGTTGGACGTCAGCTGCCTCGCCCTGCTGCACGGCACGCGCCACGGCCTCGGCCTGCACCCACTCGCGTGGCAGGTACACGCGCCCGGCGTGCAGGTCCTCCGCGACATCCCGACAGATATTGCTCAGCTGCATGGCCATGCCCAAAGCCATGGCTGCGCTGTAGCCTTCCGGATCAGCCCCTAGCACCTCTGCCATCATGACGCCGACTGTGCCGGCAACGCCGAAAGCATACTCCAGCAGAACAGAGCGGGTTTCCGGTTGCCGCTGATCCAGGTCGCCAGCCGCGGCTTCTACCAGCATGGCCGCTGCCCGCGGCAACACGCCCTCTGTTGCCAGCTGCCAGCCGGCGGTGCGAAGCTCCGCCACGCGCTGCTGCTTAAAAGCAGCTGTCAGAGCGTGCAGGCGTTGCGCCCGCCCTGCAGCGGGTGAAGAAGGATCATCCGCGAGGTCGTCCACGGTTCGGCAAAATGCGTAGAGATTTATCACGTCCATCCGCACAGCTTTCGGCAACAGCCGCGCGGCCCGGTAAAACGTCTTGCCGGCCTTTGCCATCAACTGGTCCGCGGACGAAGTCACAACACTACCTCCTCATGCTGTGACTGCGGGCGTAAGGACGTGTTGCTATCTGTCGGAGCATTGCGAGCTTGCGCAAGTATCTCCGGCATGTAATGCTCCAACACCTTTGCCGAACATAAGACACCCGGCAGTCCGGCACCGGGATGTGTTCCAGCTCCGACAAGGTAGAGACCCTGCACATCTTCACTACGGTTATGAAATCGAAAGTACGCGCTTTGCAACAGTGTCGGCTGGATGGAAAAGCCTGATCCGTGATGCGAGAGCAAGGTATCGCGAAAGTGCTCAGGGGTGACATGGAAGCGTACCTCAAGCGCCTGCCGCAGCCCCTGGCAAATCGTGCTCTCGAGGATGTCAAGGATGCGCTCTTCAAGCCGGGGCGCCTGGTCGGACCAATCGATGCCGGCGCGCAGATTGGGCACTGGCGCCAGCACATACAGGCTTTCACAATCATGCGGAGCGAGAGAAGGATCGGTCCTGGTGGGCGCGTGGAGATAGAGACTCAGGTCATCGCTGATGAGGCTTCCTTCAAAGATTTCTTCCAGCAGCTCCCGGTAGCGCTCTCCTAAAAGGATGGTGTGATGTGCCAGGGCCGGATACTGCCGGCGCACCCCAAGATAGAGCACAAAGAGACCCATGGAGTACTTCTGTTTTTCAATGCGGCGATCTGTCCAGTGCCGGCGCCACTTGGCCGCCACAAGCTTTTTGTAGAGTGCAGGCGCATCTGCGTTTGCCACCACACACCCGGCACGCTCTTCGCGCCCGTCTGCCAGGCGAATGCCTCTCGCCTGCCCGGCTTCGATAATCACTTCGTCTACGCGCTGCCCCATGTGGAAGCGGATGCCGACTTCGCGTGCGAGCCGGACGAGCGAGGCTACAAGGGCAGCAGTGCCGCCCATGGCAAAGTGCACGCCGTCCTTTCGCTCAAGGTGCTGAATGAGCGAATAGATCGAAGTGGTATGGAAGGGGTTCCCACCTACGAGCAGCGGCTGGAAGGAAAATACCCTGCGCAGCGCCTCATCCTTGAGGTATCGGGAGACAAACGCATACACTGAGCGGTCGCTGCGTAGCATTGCCATCTGCGGCAGGACTTGCAGCATCGAGGTTACCGAGTCGAAAGGCTTGTCTCCGAGCTCCTCAAAACCAACCCGGTAGATCTTTTCTACCTGCGTAAGCAGCCGCGTGTAACCGGCAACATCGGCGGGAGCAAAGCGGGATACTGCGTCGATGAGCTGCTCCCGGGTTCCTCCGTAATCAAAGCTTCTCCCATCCGCGAAGCGGATGCGATACCAGGGCATCAGCGGGCGAAACTCGACGTACGTAGAGCGTACCTTGTCGAAGAGCTCGAATAATTCGTCGAAGAGAAAGGGTGCGGTGATAACAGTGGGGCCCGCGTCAAAGGTGTAACCCTGGGTGCGATACACGCCGGCACGTCCGCCGGCGGTCTCCTGATTGTCGAAGATATCAACGTCCAGCCCGGCAGCGCGCAGGCGCAGGGCGGCGGCCAGGCCACCAAATCCAGCCCCGATGACAATGGCGCGGCCCATTAACGCCTGCCGCGTACCACGCGGCTCAATCCAAACTCTTCATGCATTTCTGTCGAATGCTTCATATGCACCAGTCTTAAAACCACGTTGCAGCTTCGCAAGCACAACAAAGCGTACATCCTCTTGCAGGGGCCTTAAGGCGAAAGAAAAGGGAGCGTCAAGCCGACAGCTCCCTCCCGCGGTTCAACAGTTAGCAGGCGACTAGTAGGCGACCAGCGATTCACGCTCGCGCGGCTGCATGGCCGACGCTTCTGCATGTGTCTTCTTCAGTGCGATGTTGTAGATAAACAGGCCAAAGGCAGCTTTTGCGAGAACGTCCGCAATGCTGTAGCCCACTTGTACGCCGACAACAGCAGTGGTGCCAGAAAGTCCGATCATGGGCAGGATATAAACGATCGGGTAGAACAACCAGGTAACAACCGTGATGTACCGCGCCAGGCTCACGAGGCCACGTGCTTCCGGGGCCTGCTGAGCGATCGAGTCCTTGAGGCCGACAAAGAGCTCAAACTGGATGATGAGGAAAGGAATCATCGAAAGGCACCACCAGAGCCAGCGCGTGGAGGCGACATGCGAGATTTCACCTGGGTAGCCGAGGACGACCATGATGACAGCTAACACTGCAAGGCGGGTCGCCTTCTTGGGCCCCTGATCGCCGGAAAGACGCATAACAAGAATCAGTTCGGTAACAAGTAGTGGCACGGTGAGGAGCCAGTCGACATAGCGGTAGGCGTCGTTGAAAGGTCTGCCGGTCGAGCTCACAACGCCGTTGACTACCGTGTAGGCCTCATCCCAGCTGTTGAAGATACGCACATAGTGGTAGAAGGCGATCATGGTGACAATGCCGGAGACTGTCACTGCCGTCTTGTAATGGGGTGCTATCTGCGAACGGCTAATGAAGAGAAATACGGTTGCCGCAGCCATCGCTGCAATGACAAACGAGAAAGCGTTGTAGACGAGACTGTACTGTCCTATAGATAGTGCTTCCATTTATAGACTCCCGAGTTCGCCGACCGCAGCGACACCTGACAGTAGGCTTTGCGGAAGCTACTTGTCTAACACTTTCCAGTGCACCTGTTCGACTAAGTCGAAATTTTGATGAGACGCACAACCAAGTGATCCAGAAAGAAACAGCTTGGGGCTCCGCTCGCTGCTGGTATAAGTGTGACGCCGGTGAGCAGCGCGGCGACTAAGCAGTGGCGTTATCGCCGCGCGGGGCCCACCGCCTGTAACCAACACATGCTTGGGTCAATTGCGCGACTACGATAAAGTCGCTGCAACCTAAACTGCTGGCAACGCTGAAGTGACGCCTCAGGTCGGCCAGTGATCTCCGTGTCGCGTGTCCTTACACAAGGGATGAACACCACCAGACTCGCAAGCGCGAGCATCGTGCTCACCGCTCTTTAGTTGCGTGACCAGCAAGCTGCCGCCTAAGCCGAGATTGGGCGCGAGTGAAAGGATGAGTTGGACGCTTGACGCGATGGACATCCTTCTTCTGGAGAGCTGCGGCTCCACTCTGAAGTTATATTCTTGATGGTGTGACAATCCACGACCTAAAAAGCCTCTCAAGCCGGGAAGAGTTGGCTTCTGCCTTAGCCGCAACGTTCCCCTCTGTATCACCGTCCGACAGAAAGCTAGGCCAGGTACACGGTGGTCGCATTGCGGCAGGCGCTCTTCTCGCGGATGTAAAGCCTCAAAGCTACGAACGCAGTCGAAACTATCTGGCTGGCGATGTCACGCGCCTCTCCGCCTACCTTCGCTACGGCGTTCTCACCCTGGCTGAAGTGCGAGACCAGGTCTTGCGGCAGGTTAGCGATCCGCGACACGCTGGAAAACTCATTAATGAACTCGCATGGCGTGATTATTGGCAACGCATCTACAGCCAAATAGGTGACGGTATCTGGCAAGATAGGGAGCCATATAAGACCGGGTTTTCTGCACTTGACTACAAAGCAGAACTCCCGGCTGACATTGTGGACGGCGCCACAACGCTTGCATGTATGGACGGCTTTGCCCATCAGCTGAGAGAAACCGGATACCTACACAAT
>CAZZYO010000195.1:3892-4212 GCA_964658255.1 Candidatus Babeliales bacterium | reverse complement strand
AGGATCAGCAGGAAGATCAGCAGGCCAAGCGCGCCGAGGATGGAGTAGAGCACAACCATTCTGGATGAGATGCGATTGCCGGCATGGCCATTTGGCGGCTGGTTGAGACCGGCCGCAAGCCAGATCATTGCTGAGAGGATTGAGCCTTCTGCAGACCCGATCGCTGCTGCTTCTGCAGTGCAGCTGCCGTAGCCTCGACCTCGCGGAAGTAGCGCAGGAAATTACCGCCAAGGATCTTTTTGCAATCTGCGGCCGAGTAGCCGCGCTCAACCAGCGCAACCGTGATCTTCGGCAGGTCCGCAGCCGAGTTGATCCCTTCG
>CAZZYO010000195.1:310-3882 GCA_964658255.1 Candidatus Babeliales bacterium | reverse complement strand
TTCGGGCAGCTGGCCTGAGACGCCATCGAAGTCGGAGCCGAGACCAACGTGATCAACGCCTGCAACTTTTGCGATGTGATCGATCTGGTCGATGAGCGCGGAGAATGGCGGGCGCGCGATGCGGTCGGCATACTTGCGCTGGAGGCGTTCGAGATCGCCGTAGGTGACCTGGCGGTTTTCAGCGGCAGCCTTGGCTTTGAGCGCGTCGGTGGCGGCCTTGACCTCAGGGGCTTGTTTTTGTTGCGCGTCGCGGTAGGCCTGGCTGACGAAAGCGGAGTAGAAATTCACCATCACCACGCCGCCCTTGCTCGCGGGCCCGCCCGAACGAGCTACGGCATGCAGCATGTCGTCAGTCATGTTGCGTGGCGCATCGCACAGGGCGCGCGCCGCAGAGTGGGACGCGAACACGGGCGACCGCGAGGTGGCGACCGCCCGGTAAAAGGTCGTATCGGCGACATGCGAGATGTCGACCATCATGCCAAGCCTGTTCATTTCGAGCACGACGTCTTGGCCGAATTCGGATAGACCGTCCTTGGTGTGGGGGATCGTGGTGTTGGTGATATCGCCCGACGAGTCGGCCCAGTCATTCGAGTTCGACCAGGTGAGCGTCATATAGCGGACGCCGAGGCGGTAGTAGTCGCGCAGCAGACCGAGCGAGTTCTCGATGGAGTGGCCGCCCTCGATGCCCTTGAGCGCGGCGAGCTTGCCTTCGCGGTGGGCGCGCTCGATGTCAGCCGGGGTGGTGGCGAGCATCATCTTGTCCGGATGCGCAGCGGCTGCCTGGTCGACCGCGTCGATCAGCTCGAAGGTGCGGCGGGCGAAGTGACCCTTGTAGAGCTCGGGCTCGACCCAGATCGAGAAGAACTCCGCGCCGAGATTTCCGGCCTTGGCGGAGGCAAAGTTGAGGTTGCCGTCGCCGAGGGGCTCGGTGAGGTCGTAGTGCTCGTCGAGCATGCGCTGGGTGGTGTCGGCGTGGGTATCGATGACGATGGCGGAGCGGTGGACGGCGGCGGTGTCGGTGTCGGTGTCGGTGGGCATGTTTTTGGAGGACGAGGCTTTTTGCGCTGTGAGCGGGAGCGTGGCAGCAAAGGCAATGGTGGCGAGCTGAGCAAGCTTGAACATGCGTAGCGGCAGTGTAGCAAAGGCCAAAACCGCCTACGCGGCTGGCGCCCACTTCGTGGGGAGCATCTGCCTGCGGCGCTACAAGGGGTCCCTACACCAAACGTCAAAAATCGTACGCTAAGCAGTTTGATCATTCGTTTGAGGCTGCGAAGGGTTGTGGAGCTTGAAGGCACCATTAGGAAGGCGGCTTGTAGCCGATGAGCGTGGTTGCGGAAACCTATCGCTAATGACTTTCCGATTGCAATACGTTATTGCAAGGCAATTTGCTGGGGTTTGGATCTGATTTGCCATTCCTTACTCAAACGTTCGTTTGTGCAACCGCATCACGATAGTCTTAGGTCACGACTGTGTTGCTTCGAACAGCGGAGGCTTACTAGATGTTGTTCCCGATCCTAGTCATCGCATTAATGTCTGTGCCTGTGCCCAATCAACCTCTGGCCGCCCATATTCGTGAGATGACGACTCAAATGCTTCTAAGCCAGACGGACTCTGAGGAGGCCGCAATCGATAAGGACGTTCAGGAAATCTATGCGAAGCACGGTCTACTTGCCACGTCGGAAGTGGGGGATGAAGCCGCCTACGATTTTATCTTCCTGCTGATGGGTCAGCCACGCGCTTTTCAAACGGAGGTTCTGCGGACGCTGGAACAGCCCGGAGTCGATCGCAATCTCCCTCCAGATGCGGTGACATTCTTTCGAACACGATTTCGTCTAGACGGGATCAAGGCCGAGAGCCAGGACAAGCCGCCCAGCGCCCCCGCGCTCCGAGACACAATAAACAATCTCTATCAATCGGATCAGGCGGCGCGGCAAAAGGAGGGATTCGATCCCAAACGGCTTGCAGATACCGACAGAGTGCATACTGAGCAGTTGCAGACGATTGTGAAGGAGCACGGTGTCCCAACGTTCGCCATGGTCGGGCCGGAGGCTGCCGGACATTTCGTGATCATGATCCAGCATCAGTCACCGCAGATGCGTGATCTTGTTCTGCCAGCTCTTAGAGCCGACGTAGAAGCGGGTCAAGCAGATCCGGAGTCGTACGCCTTGGTTTACGATCTTTCGCAGGTCGATAAGGGTAAGAAACAGCGGTTTGGCGAGCGACTCGTTTGTCACTCAGGCAACCTTCACGAAGCTCCAATCGAAGATGAGGAGCACGTCAAGCAGCGCCGTGCAGAGATTGGGCTTATGAGAATCAAGCTCTACTCGTACTTGGTCGCCCGAATGATGCCCCAAATGTGCTCAGCCCCCTCACCTCAGTAGGCTTAGCGTACGATTTTTGACGTTTGGCGTGGTGACCCCTACAAGAACAAGAGCCTCCCGGAACTGAGGGAGGCTCTTGTTCTTGGACCCGAAGGGTCGGTATATCCGTCACGAAGTGACCGCCAGCCGCGTAGGCGGTTTGGCCCCTCTACCGGGTGAAGACGTCCTTGATGCCTTGCAGGATCACGTCGCGGCTTACGTCGGAGATGGCCTTGGTGAGGGGGAGCATCTTGGGGCAGGCCTGGACGCAGTTTTGGGCGAAGCCGCACTCCTGGACGCCGCCGTCGCCCATGAGCGCGTGGAGGCGTTCTTCCTTGAGGACCTTGCCGGTAGGGTGATTGTTGAACAGCTGTGCCTGGGCGATGGTGGCCGCGCCGACAAAGCCGGTCTGCTCGTTGAACTGCGGGCAGACCTCCATGCAGATGGTGCAAGAGATGCAGCGGGAGAGCGGGTAGGCGTCCTCCTGCATCTGCGGGGTGATGCGCGGGCCGGCGCCGAGGTCGTAGGTCCCGTCGAGCGGGACCCAGGCCTGGACGCGCTTGAGGTTTTCAAAGAGAACGGAGCGGTCGACGGAAAGATCGCGGACGACGGGAAACTTCGAGAGCGGCTCCAGGCGCACCGTGTCGTTGACGGCCACGTTGTCGATCAGCGCGGAGCAGGCCATGCGGGCCTTGCCGTTGATGCGCATGGCGCAGGAGCCGCAGACTTCCTCGAGGCAATTGGCGTCGTAGGCGATGGGCGTGGTCTCGAGGCCGTCGGCGGTAACGGGGTTGGCGGCGATCTCCATCATCGAGGAGATCACGTTCATCCCCGGGCGGTAGGGGAGCTCGAACTTGTCGTAATGCGCCTCGCCGTCAGGGCCGTTCTGGCGCTTGATCTCGATCTTTATGGTGCGTGTTGCTGTTGCTGCCATGTTTAATTACCTCATCCGGATGTCACACGCGAACCGGGTTAACTAGATCTAAGGCGAGATGATCTCTGCGATCAGAAACAGCCAGTCGCTTCTTACTAGACGGATAAACCAATTCTCCGCTGATGGACTAACAGCTTGAGTCATGGCTGGCTTCCCCTATTTCGCCGCGTCATACCTTCTTGGACGCGGCTTGATCCACTGCGTGTCGACTGCCTCGAAGCTGAATTGCGGGGCGTCAGCATCGGGGGCGAAGGTGGCTTTGGTTGTTTTGAGGAAGC
>CAZZYO010000195.1:0-300 GCA_964658255.1 Candidatus Babeliales bacterium | reverse complement strand
TCGCGCTCAGGAAAGTCGGGCTTGTAGTGTGCGCCGCGCGACTCGTCGCGTAGCGCCGCGCCCTGCGTCACCACGCGCGATAAGTGGAGCATGTTATACAGCTGCCGGGTAAAGGCAAAGCTGGTGTTCGCCCACTGCGACTTATCGCTCAGGTTGATGTTGCGAAAGCGTTCCAGTAACTCGACGATCTTCTCGTCGGTCTCGCCAAGCGCCTTGTTGTAGCGGATCACGGTGACGTTCTTGGTCATGATCTCGCCAAGCTCGCGCCACAGCTTGAAGGGGTTCTCGGTGCCGGACGAG
>CAZZYO010000194.1:0-4271 GCA_964658255.1 Candidatus Babeliales bacterium | reverse complement strand
ATGGAGCCGGGTGCCAAGGGCCGCATTTATCTGAACGAGATCAACACGCTGCCCGGCTTCACCGCGATCAGCATGTACCCCAAGCTCTGGGCTGCCTCTGGTCTCGCCTACCCTGACCTGATCGATCGGCTGATCGCCCTTGCGCTTGAGCGGCATGCCGAGCGTGATGCGACCAGCTATAGCCGCTGACAAGACAGGGAACGAGCGTGGGCACGTTCGGCTCGCTTTTGCTTGCAAGAAGCTCCGCAGCCTGGACAGCCGAATCCTCAGGGCTCTTGCCGGCAATCTCCTTCCCGCCTTATCGCAGGGAACTCGAAGCCCGGTAGCAGTGTCTAAGCAAGCAGCGGACGCTCCAGCCCGCGATAGGAAGAGAGCCTCGCCCGATGACCCTGCTCGACGCACCTGTCTACAACGCTCGCCGCGCTCGCGCGATCCGCAACAGCATCGTGGGCACCCTGATCACGCTCGCCGTCCTCGCGATCCTTACCTGGGTCTTCTGGAACTGGCCCGAGCAGCATCGGCTGAACCACTTCCTCGCGACTGTCGAGTCCGGCAACCTGCAGGCAGCCTACGGCGAGTGGAACCACGATCCCGACTGGCGCCAGCACGCAGACCGCTACAAGGCTTACTCGTTTGCTGACTTCTCCAAGGATTGGGGACCAGGTTCGGACTACGGGCAGATCAAGTCGCACAAGATCGCGATTACCAAGACGGTCGGCAATGGCGTCGTGATGGGCGTGAACATCAACGAAGGCAAGACCCCGCTCTTTCTTCGTGTCGACCACAAGACCAAACAGATCGGCTTCTCCCCCGTCGAGCTCTACGTCGGTCCGGACTAAGCGACGCCTGCGCCCTCGAGCGAAACCACCGGCGCTTCGCTCGAACTATTCAGTCCCCCACCAGCAAGGAACTCTCCGCCTCCGCGCAACGTACTTCTAAAAAGTCGAGCCGCAAAGCAGGCTCGGCTGCAAGGCACCGGGGAGAGAGCTGCATGATTGGCACAGCCCGCGAGCGGTCCAGCACGGCACTTACGTTGCGCAACGCCGCCTTGGTTGCAGGCTTTACTTACCTGCTTAGCCCCGCAGCCTGCGCAGAATACCTCTACCGCAAGCTGGTGGTCTCCGGTGACATAGAACACACTCTCGCGAACATCACGGCCCATCGCTCCACGTTCCTGGCCGCGTTCCTGGCGTACTTCGCCGCCTTCATCGGAGATATCGTCATGGCGTGGGCCCTGTACTACTTGCTGGCCCCGGTTCACCGCGCACTGACCCTCCTCATGGTGTGGTTCCAGGTGGTCTATGCGGCCATGGTCCTATGCGGCACAATCAGCCTTGGCGTCGTCATTGACCTGCTCACCGCGCCGCAGTTTCTCGCTGCCTTTGGCGCTGGCCCGCTGCATGCGCAGATCAAGCTCCTGCTTGACTCCTTTCGTACCTACTACGAAATGGGGCTGGTGCTCTTCGGCATTCATCTCGTCCTCTTGGGTTACCTGGTCTTCCGCTCCCAATACATCCCGAAGTTCATCGGCATTCTCCTGGCCATCAATGGTCTGGGCTGGATAGCAGATAGTCTGCAGCCTTATCTGCTCCCGGACGTCCATCTGCGCTTCCTCTTCGCAACCTTCTTCGGAGAAATCGTCTTCATGTTCTGGCTCCTGATCCGGGGCTGGAAGATTCCGGAACCAGCAGCCGCCTGAACGCAAGATGATGCAGGCATTTCTGCAGCTCACCTGGTCTGGCTCGACTCCGCCGTAGTATCGTCCCGCACGATCTTCCAACCGCTCGGGGTCTTCTCCAGCACCAGCAAAAAGTGCCCCTGCGCCTCCCCACCGCCTTTGGCCGACCGCTGGAGCCGAAACTTGCCCGTAGCGGTAGCAAACCGCTCATCGAGAGCCTGCACTTCCAGCCCCTTGAAACTCAGCGTTCCCATCGCCTCCCGCGTCGGGTAGCGAGCCTTGTAGCCGGCCAGCATTGCTGCGTACCCACGGGACACATGCGCGCCGATAAACAAAATGTCCGGGGAGTTTTTATACCCTGTCGCGAATGCATCCACATCGCCACGGTTCCAGTCTGTCACCTGCCGCTCGAGCATCGACTTGATCTCTGCCGAAGCGTCCTGCGCGACCGCGGCCAGTGTGAAGAGTCCAAAGCTGCTGACGATGAGGCAGCATACAAGCAGGCGCGCCACGTACCGACGCATCATCAACCCGTGTGCAGGCCTCACGCGGCCTGCCTTATTCAGCAGCATGCTGCTCCTCCTCGATGCACGATCAATCCGCCGATGCTACCAGCTTGCTTGCGTGGATGGACGACCCGGCGCGGCTTGCACCTCGCGCACTCCACCCGCTAGCATCCACTCCGTATGTCCTATCTCCTTGCGCTCGACCAGGGAACGACCAGCTCCCGCGCCATTTTGTTCGACCAGAGCGGCCACCCGGTCGCGACCGCGCAATCCGAGTTCCCCCAGCACTACCCGCACTCCGGCTGGGTCGAGCATGATCCGGACGACATCCTGACCACCCAGCTCACGACCGCGACCGATGTGCTGGTCCGTGCCCGCATCCGCCCCCGCGACATTGCCGCGATCGGCATCACCAACCAGCGCGAGACGACACTGGTATGGGATCGCGAGACAGGCAAGCCTGTCTACAACGCGATCGTGTGGCAGGATCGCCGGACCGCACCATTTTGCCGCCAGCTGGTGGACGACGGCGTCGAGCCGATGGTTCGCGAGAAGACGGGCCTCGTGATCGACTCCTACTTCGCCGGTACCAAGATTGCCTGGATCCTCGATAACGTAGAAGGTGCTCGTGCCCGCGCCGAACAGGGCCGGCTCGCCTTTGGCACGGTGGACAGCTGGCTGATCTGGAACCTGACCTCCGGTAAACAACACGTTACTGACCAGACCAACGCCAGCCGCACCTTGCTCTATAACATCGTTGAGGGTAAGTGGGACGCTGACTTACTCAAGCTGCTTAGGATCCCGGAGTCTATGCTCCCCGAGGTTGTTCCCTCCTCAGGCAAGGTGGGCCAGGTCACCACGAGTCTGGGCCTGGGTTCGGTCGAGATTGCGGGCATCGCCGGGGACCAGCAGGCTGCGCTCTTCGGGCAGCTATGCACCCGCCCTGGCGACGCAAAAAACACCTATGGCACGGGTTGCTTTCTGCTGCAACATATCGGCGACAGCTTCCTGCTCTCTGACCAGCGCCTGATCACTACGCTTGCCTGCTCGCTGGATAGTAAGCTGCAGTACGCGATGGAGGGCTCGATCTTCATTGGCGGCGCCGTCGTACAGTGGCTGCGAGATAACCTCAAGATTATTCAGCAATCTTCGGATGTGGAAGCGCTGGCACTTACCGTCAAGGACTCGGGCGGCGTGGTCTTCGTTCCAGCATTTGTCGGGCTTGGCGCGCCGCACTGGGATCCCTACGCAGGGGGACTGATCATCGGCCTCGAACGAGGTACGCAGAACGGCCACATTGCCCGCGCGGCGCTTGAAAGCATCGCCTTCCAGGTTGCCGACGTGCTTGAGGCGATGGATAAAGAGACCGCCAATCCCTTCACGGAGCTCCGTGTGGACGGAGGCGCGTCCAATGACGATACCTTGATGCAGTTACAGTCCGACTTACTCAACCTTCCCGTTCTACGGCCCGCAGTCTCAGAGACGACGGCGCTCGGTGCGGCTTATCTTGCCGGGCTCGCCACGGGCGTTTGGGATTCGGTCGAGCACATCCGCAAGGACCGCGCACCGGACACCACCTTTACGCCAGGCGGGAAACCAGAAGAAACGCAAAAGCAGCGCCGCCGCTGGCAGATGGCTATCGAACGAAGCCGGGCCTGGAACGCTCCGGCGTGACGAAGGGCCGGCGTCATCCTTTGCTCCACAGATAACCACCCCAGAAGAAAGAGACACGCATGAATCGCGATGCCATGATCAGCAACCTTGCAGCAGACTCCACCCCGTGGGACATCATCGTCATAGGCGGAGGCGCGACGGGTGCCGGGGTGGCGGTAGACGCTGCCACGCGCGGGCTACGCACACTCCTGCTGGAGCGCGAAGACTTTGGCAAGGGTACTTCCAGCCGCTCCACCAAGCTGGTGCACGGCGGCGTACGCTACCTGGAGCAAGGCAACATCTCGCTGGTGATGGAAGCGCTGAAGGAACGCGGACTGCTGCGCCAGAACGCGCCACACCTGGTTCACGATCTTGCCTTTGTTGTGCCGAATTATTCCTGGTGGGAAGCGCCCTTTTACGGCATCGGGATGAAG
>CAZZYO010000193.1:0-4377 GCA_964658255.1 Candidatus Babeliales bacterium | reverse complement strand
GCACAAACATTTTGGCGTGCCGAAGAGTATCACCAGAAGTACTTGGAGAAGCGCGGCGCGGTCAGCTGCCACATCAGCTAGATGTCGAGACTAAGCTGCCAAGTCTAGGTCCCGGGCAATGGTCGACCGTCGGGGCCAAACTCCGCGCGGGTCGCCGTTTTTGAGCGAAGTTCGAGCTCCTGCTGCATGATACTGAGCCGCTTCTCATACAAAGCGCGATCTGCCATTGTGGTTCCCGTATCTCTAAGCAGGCGCACCAGCCTTTTGGTGCGGGCTTCCAGCTGGCTACGAGAGTAGAGCTGGATTCGGTCAACCTCGCGTCCCCGCTCAGCAACGTTGACCTGTGCCAAGGGCATAACACTGGCGCGCAGCTTCTCGGGAGGCGCGCCTCCGGCCAGGATCGAGCGCACTGTCTGAGCGATAAAGTCCAGATTCGCGCGTATCTCTACCTCGTTGCGGCAGTGCGGCGCCGGGGCCTCTACGATGTCGAGCAGGATCGTCCCATCCTGTTCCAGGTGCGGGAACCCCATCACGATGCGGGAGCCCACCTTGCCGACGAAGCGGAAGATATTGGACGAAATGTACTCGCCCTGCTCCTTGTCTGCTAACAGCATCAGGCAGCCACCCCGCCGCAGCAGCGAGCGGGTGTGCAGCAACACGGAGGAGCCTGCGGCGATTGCCTGAACCGGCTCCGAGTTCCAGATATCGATCATCCCATCAGCGTTCGGGTATTTGACCGTCACCATCATCTCGGAGCCTGGTCGGACCTGCTCCTGGACGATGGGAATGAAGAGCTTTACAAAAGGGACATGCGCCGAGCAGCAGACGAACCCGCCATCTCCCGATGCGGTTGCCTGTAGAATCTCCAGGCCGACTACCCGGATCGGAATGGGGAAACGACGATCACCCTTCGCGATCACGTCAAGGAAGCGGTGCATCAACCTGGCTTCTAGCGAGGGATCAAGAACGCCTGGGCGTATCCGGCGCATGCCCTTAGCCAACCATCGAGCGAGCAGGAAGATATCCCGGTACCACCGCTCCCTTGGGCGAAGAACGGTTACGCTTTGCGCGGCCCAGGTAAGTACCGCGCCGGTCGCGAGAACACGGTAGTGTTGAAGGCTGCGCTTGGAAGTAGACGCTATCGCGCGCAGCGATCTCACCGGGCTCTCCGGAAGGGCAACTGTCGCAGAGAGGCGCGGCCGTGGCGAAGCAACAAGAGCGATTGCTTTCGCGGCGCTGTGACGAAACATCCCCGACCTACCATGCTGAATGAATCTGCCTCTCTGCTTTGCGAAGCTACCATGGCGATCTCCTTTGTGTCAGGAGAAAGTACCTCGCTCGCACCCGGCTGCCATCCCAATAGGTTTGTTGACCATCTTAACGTTCCGCCAACCCTACGGCTAGCCTGCCGATCCATACGCCAAACTTTGGAGTCTATCGGCAGGTGATTGGCAAAGCTTGAGAGACAAGCGCAGGCCCATGGAAGCGCCTGCGTTATCCGCCTTAAAAAACTCATGTCCAGCGCGGTCAAAGATCAGGCCGTTTGCCCAGCAGTGACCGTGCGCACGTTGAGGATAGAGACAACGATGTTAATTAGGTTGGTCACATACGCGGTATTGGCCTGGATGCCCAGGTGCGCGAGCAGGTCGGTGACCGTTCCTTCGACCAGCGTCAACACGTCGCCAAACTTCTGAGCGCCGTTCTTGCTCGACTCATTCCCTGCCGCCCACTTTGCCTCGACGGTGGCGACCGCATTCAGGATGAGCTGGATGACATTCGCAGTACCCGCTACTGCGGTCGCTTCCGAAGGGAAGATCGCGCTTGCGAGCGCCTCGGCTGACGGCAGGTAGGTTTGAATGATGGAAAGCGCTTTGAGGCAGTCCTTTCCAATTGCGTCCATCACGGTGATGACTTTCTTCCCATCTTTGTCCAGGACCTGCTCCACACGCTGAAGCAGGCTCTCGTGAGCGGATGGGGTGCCTGGCGTTGCCGTGCTTTCAGGCGCGCTGGTGTTCTGAGTCGCAAATGCTTCGTTCATAGGGCCCTCCTGGGCTGGTACCAAGTCGGTTTGCAAAAGCATGCGGACGGCCTGTAAACGCAGAAAAGGCGCCCCTGGCAAGGGCGCCTTCTTCATGCTGTCCGGTACTCTTTAGCGTGCATGCTGCAAGCCGGCAGGCAGACGCCGGCCCGCTTCGTCAAACGACACACACTTACCCTATTGTACGAAGTTGTACTGGAATAGCAGGACACCAAGCCGCGGGGTGGTGCCACGCAGGAGCTGTCATGGTGCGCCCGAGAAGATTCGAACTTCTGACCTAACGCTTCGGAGGCGTTCGCTCTATCCAGCTGAGCTACGGGCGCACGCTGTGTTCCTTTACAGCATACCGCAGGTGCCAGGATCGGACCATGAGAACCGCAGAGGCTGTCGGCGAGAGCAGACCACGTGCCTGTGGGAGCAGGAGGTGCACAGACTCGGCAACTTCCAGCGGCAGGGGTGGCTGGCCCGCCTAAGCTCCTTCCAGCTCGGCCATCACGGACTGGACCAACTCTTTTGCGCCTTCAATCCCGGCCAGCACGGCCTGCAGGTCGAGCGCAGGCTTGCCGGGGTTGCGGTTGGAAACACAGTACACCCCATGCTGCCCGATCATGATCAGCGCATCGGTCAGGACGTCGAGCGAGACCGCAAGCCGCCCTCGTGCCGCACCCATCATGAACTCATACTTCTCGAGATCTTCCCGCCGCTCGTCGAACACACTCCTCGCCATGCTTACCACTCCTTGGCGGGTGAGTTGTCAGGCGTCAGCGGCGTTGAGGCTGGGGGCGCCTTCCAGCGTAGCACCGGCCGGCGCGCGGCTCCTGTTTCATCCAACCGCGAAACGCGGGTCGAATGCGGCGCATCCAGGATCACCTGCGGGTTCTCCTCGGCTTCGCGGGCGATCTGCCGCATGGCATCGACAAACAGGTCCAACTCCTCCAGCGACTCACTCTCGGTCGGCTCAATCATCAGCGCGCCGGGGACAATCAGCGGAAAGGACGTCGTGTATGGGTGAAAACCATAGTCGATCAAGCGCTTGGCGATGTCGCCCGTCTTGATTCCATGCTTTACCTGGCGCTTGTCCGAGAAAACCACCTCGTGCATGGAGGGCGTCTTGTACGGTAGCTCGAAGGTGCCCTCCAGCTTGGCGCGGATGTAATTTGCGTTCAGCACTGCATCTTCGGTGGTCTGCCGCAGCCCGTCAGGGCCGTTCGCCTGGATGTACGCGAGCGCGCGGACGAACATGCCGAAGTTACCGTAGAACATCCGTACCCTGCCAATGGACTGCGGACGATCGTAGTCAAAGTGCAGCATGCCGCTGGCGTCTTCGCGGACGACGGGCTTTGGCAGGAAGGGTTCAAGGATCTGCTTGCAGGCTACAGGCCCTGACCCAGGACCGCCGCCGCCGTGGGGCGTTGAGAACGTTTTATGCAGGTTCAGGTGCATCACGTCTACGCCAAAGTCACCGGGGCGCGTCTTGCCGACCAGCGCGTTCATATTTGCGCCATCCATGTAGAGCAGCGCCCCCTTGGCATGGAGGATCTCGGCGATGCGCGCGATCTGGTTCTCAAATACGCCAATGGTCGACGGGTTGGTAAGCATCAGGGCGGCTGTCTGCTCATCGACCAGTTTCTCGAGCGCCTCGACGTCAACGCCGCCGTCTGCGTTCGATTTCAGGTTGACGACTTCATACCCACATACTGCCGCCGTGGCCGGGTTGGTGCCATGCGCCGAGTCGGGGATGATGACCCGCTTGCGCGGATTTCCTTGCGACTGGTGGTACGCACGGGCCAGCAGGATCCCGGTAAACTCGCCATGCGCTCCGGCTGCCGGCTGCAGCGTGATCGTGTCCATGCCGGTGATCTCGATCAGCGCCTCTTCGAGCTGCTTGAGGATCCGCAGCGATCCCTGCGAGAGCGACTCCGGCTGGTAGGGGTGAGCCTCGGCGATGCCTTCAATCCGCGAGACAAGCTCGTTGACGCGGGGGTTGTACTTCATCGTGCACGAGCCGAGTGGATACATGCCTAAGTCGATCGCGTAGTTCCACGTGGAGAGCCGGGTGAAGTGGCGGATGATTTCGATCTCACTCAGCTCGGGCAGGACGTTAAGGCCAGCACGCGCCGCGTCGCCCAGGATTGCCTGTGCGTCCACCTCCGGCACATCGAGCGGCGGCATTTTGTAGGCGCGCTTGCCGGCTGAAGACTTTTCGAAACTCAGCAATTCATTCTGGGTCTGGTGCTGCCGCACCTTGCGCGGCGTTCCGACAAATGGCTGATCGGTCAAGGCGGCGTCAGTGACAGGTGCTGTGATCGGTGTGGCTGCCATGGAGGTTCCTCGTTCGT
>CAZZYO010000192.1:0-4463 GCA_964658255.1 Candidatus Babeliales bacterium | reverse complement strand
CAGCCTCGTCACGCGCTGCATCGCTCCCACCCACCCTGCCGAAGCCGAAATCCTTTGTTCCGAGGAAGCTCATGGAGTGGTGCCGGGCCATGCCGCTCAGCTCGTTGTGGATCATGTGCATCGCCATCTGGATCGCGTGGACCGAGTCCGCGCCCCCGGCCGGGGTGACATGCTCGCGGCCAAGCGCGCTGATGCGGTAGGGACATGCCCAACCCTTGTCCTCTACAAAGAACGGCTTGCCCAGGGTCACAGTCAAGGCTGCTGTCTGCCCTTCGTGTTCCAGGTCGAGCAGGCGCTCGGCGATCGGCTCAAAGGGAAGCAGCTCCATCCCGGTCCAGTTTCCTTTTTCCCCCGGCTTTACCATCTCGATCGCGGTCTCTGTACTCATACAGTCTGCTCCTTGTCTCACCCTATGGTACCGCCTGCGGATGGGACGGTAGATCCTTCGCTGTGCTGAGGATGACTGTCTCGGCGGGTTGAAGAGTTGAGGGATGGAGAGCGATCATCTCGGAGTGCGCCTGCCACTTCCTGGCCAGGGCTTCATCGGCCAGCGCCTTGAGAAACACCCCGCCAACCACGGACCGTGCCTGGAAAGCCTCCTGCGTGCCCGTCTTCGTGTCATACCAGTCGGGAAGCGGAACCCGCGACGGAGTCTCGTTCATCCAGCGGACAAGCGGAGCGATCTGCTGTTTGAAATCGCCTTGCGAGCCGGCGAGCGTGGCTGTCCAGACCTCCCAGTCCAGCTTGGTATAGTCCTTGCGACTGTCAAGTGGGAGGCCGTACTTGTTCTCGTGCGCCAGGTAAAAGCGCGTCTCGGCCTGCTGAATCGCCGGCGGAAACAGGTGGAGGCCAAGCAGGTTGTCCCACACCAGGTTGTACTTCTGACTCCAGCTGCCCGGCTTGTCAAAGGCCAGGCGGTAGTGATCGCCCCCGGTGTGATCGAGCGCCATGGTTTGCCACTGGACGGCCATCTGCTCGGCAGCGTGGCGGTAGTCGGCGGCCTCGGAGGCCTTGCCCAGCATGCGGGCCAGGTCGGCATACGCGCCAAGTGCGTCGATGGCCTTGATGGACAGGTTGGCGTTATGCGCCAGGTGCCCGGCAAAGTCGTCGGTGGAGAGCTGGTTCTCCGGGTCAAGCCCCTTCTCGCGCAGGTAGTTGGCCCACTTCGTCAACACCGGCCAATACTTCTGCGCCACATGCGGATCTCCCTGGGCGTGGGCCAGCGCGTCGGCCAAGAGGATCAGGTCGCCTGACTCCTCGACCGGCATCTGGTCCTCCTCGGTCTCCTCGCCGCCGCCATAGTCCTGTCCGTTGGCCAGCGGCCAACGACCCAGATCGTGCGGCGCAAAGGGAAAGCGCCAGCGCGGCAGCATCGCGTACCGCAGCACCGGCTCGACGAGCGCCTCGAGCAGGGCAGGGTTGAAGAAGAGGAAGATCGGCGCGGTGGGGTACAGCACGTCGACCGTGCCGATGTCGCCGTTGGAAAAATTCTCCTTCGCAAACAGCAGGGGCGTGCCGTCTACATCGGCGGTAAGCTTGTGCGCGGCCAGCGACTGGCGATAGGCGAGAACCGCGAGCCTGGCATAGTCCGCCCCGCCGGCGGTGGTCAGGTCACGCAGCAGGTCCGCGTCATACTGGCGGCCCATGACGTCGAGCGCCGGGTACTCCTGCTCGGCCTGCGCAAGCATCGTGGCCACCTTCATGCCGTCGCGCTGCCAGTACGGTCGCAGGCGCTGGTGCAGGTACTCGATGGCGAAGCCCTCGGTAAACGAGAGCAGTACATGGCGCGACACAGGCTGCGCCCCGACCGCGCCAAGTGACAGGGCAACCGCCTGGTGCGCTGCCCCGTCCCTCGGCGTCGCAGGGCCATCAAGATCGTCGCTGGCCGGGAGTGTGCCGCCGTGCGTTACAAACTGAGAGACGACATCCTGCGCGTTGACCGCCGACCCGTCAGGATCGAGCTCGTTGCGGGGCACCCCCAGGTGAAAGTAGCCCCAGTCGATGCGGAGGTCATCGCCACGCCGCTCCAACACCCGCTGATCGCTGGCGCCGGCGCTGAGCACTGTGAGTGCATTGGAGGAGCTGCCGACCTGGGCGCGACTCCACGTGACAGCGTCCTTGTCGGAGTCGACCGCGATCACCGGATTTACGTCCAGCAGCACAGTGGTCGCATGTGATCCGCCATCTGTCGCGTGCGCGGTCCAGGCCAGGTAGGTCACGGGCCGCGAGAGCAGTGCCATATCCTGCGGAAAGGCCGGCGTGAAGAAGCTGAGCACAATCTCGATCCCTGCGCCGGCAAAGGTGTAGGTCGTGTGGGTCGCCTCTACGTCAAGCCCGGTCTGCGGCAGCGCCGGGACTGTTGAAGGAGCATCGCCCATGATGCGGTAGGGCTGGCCATCAATGCGTACGAGGCTGGTAAGAGGCTGCGCCGTGCCTGTCCAGTGACGCGTGGGGCCACCGGTCAGCTTGTTGTTAAACGACCAGACGCTGAAGTAGGGGTCATGCGTGATAAGCGGAACAGCCGGCGGGCGAGTGGTTTGAGCGAGCGCCGGAAAGGCGGCGAGGAGCAGCAGGGCGAGGTTGCGCATCGGCATCGAGTGTAGCGCAGCATGCGGCAGACGCGGAGGCCTATGGCGTGTGCGACGCACGGCCTTCCGCAAGGTTCGTGAGGCGCTTGCTCGTTTCACCTGCCTGGCCGGAGCCCGCAGCAATCGGGGCTTGCCTTCAGCCGGTCTCGGCTGCATTGTGGAAGAGAACCAGGTTTGCCGTCCCACCCTGTGCCAACCTCACCTGAAAGAGACTGCCTTGACCTCAAGCCGTAGATGCTTTGCCCGCCCTGCTCGCGGTGCCGCCATTGTTCAAAAGAGCGCTTGTGCTGCGCTCGCCTTCAGCGTGTTCTTTGTCTTCACGCCTGGGATGCACGCAACCACGCTAGCCAAGGCGGACGACGCGCCCAAGGTCGCGCTGCCGCAGACTGGCACGCCAGGGCTGCCCGACTCGACCACGGAGGGCGCGGTGACCGTTGGCGGCCAGCGCATCAACTACCAGGCTGTCGTCGGCACCGTGACCGTTGGTGGCACAGACGCCTATGACGCCGTGCTCGGGCTCGATGGCAAGCCGCTGCCCGGGATGGAAGGCGATGTGAAGGAGACCAAGGAGGCAACCGAGGCGCCGGCGACCGCGCGCATGTCCTACGTTGCCTACTTCAAGACAGGCGAGCATGCTGAGAACCGGCCCATCACGTTCTTCTACAACGGGGGCCCGGGCAGCTCGACCGTATGGCTGCACATGGGCTCCCTCGGACCGCGGCGCGTGCTCACCGCCGACGCCCAGCACACCCCGGCCGCGCCCTACAAGCTGGTCGAGAACCAGTACAGCCTGCTTGACGTGAGCGACCTCGTCTTCATCGATATGCCGGGCACCGGCTTCGGCCGCCTGCTGGGCAAGGACGCGCAGAAGGCTTTCTGGGGCGTCGACGAAGATGCGAACGCGTTCGCCCGATTTATCCCTCGTTTCCTGGGCAAGTACAGCCGCTGGAACTCGCCCAAGTACCTGTTTGGCGAGAGCTACGGCACCACGCGCTCGGCGGTGCTGGCGAACACCCTGGAGACGCGCAAGGATATCGACCTGAACGGAGTTATTCTGCTCTCGCAGATTTTGAACTTCGCGACCGACATCGATGGAGCACGCGGCAATCCCGGCGTCGACCTGCCCTACGAGGTAGGCCTGCCAACTTATGCCGCAACCGCCTTTTACCACCACAAGCTGCCGCAGCAGCCAGCTGCGCTCGAGCCTTTCCTGGCCGAGGTGGAGACCTTCGCGATGGGCGACTACGCGCATGCGCTGGGTGAGGGGTCAGCTCTGTCCGGGGCCGACAAGCAGGCCATGGCTGAGAAGCTGCACAGCTACACCGGCCTTCCGGTCGCCTACCTGATCAAGGCTGACCTGCGGATAGCGGGCGGCATCTTTGAGCAGCAGCTGCAGGGCGAGTCAGGCATCACGACCGGCCGCCTGGACACGCGCTTTGCCGGCCCGTCGATCGATCCGCTCAAGGCAGATGCGGAGTACGACCCGCAAAGCTCGTCCATCTCCTCGGCGTATGTTTCGACCTTCAATGACTATGTCCGGCGCGAGCTGAAGTACGGCGAAGGCCAGACCTACCTGCAGTCGGCCTATGGCGTCGAGGGCTTCCACTGGGATATGAAGCACGGGGAGGGCGAGGGTGGCTCGCTGAACGTGATGGGCGACCTGGCCTCGGCGATGAAAACGAACCCCCGGCTCAAGGTCATGCTCAATGGCGGCTACTACGACCTGGCCACCCCCTTCTACGCGGCTGTGTACGAGGAGCACCACCTGCCCATACCTGCCTCGCTCGCGGCGAACATCGAGTACGAGTTCTACGAGGCCGGACATATGGTCTACATCCACGATGAGTCGCTGCACAAGCTGCATGACAAGGTGGC
>CAZZYO010000191.1:0-4494 GCA_964658255.1 Candidatus Babeliales bacterium | reverse complement strand
AACAGGGCTTGTCTCATCGGCTCACGCCGCGGAAATCCCCAGAGCTACTTCTTCTCTATACCCAAAAGCACCGCTCAGGAAAGAATCACCAAATGTTCGCATGAACCTGGAACGCGGATAAAGCCCGCGTCCCACAAATCCACAGCCTCGACGGCGGCGGCTTCAGTCCACACCAAGGTCTTCGACAAAGCGAGCCTCATAGAGGATATTTGCTGGCTTGAGGCCCTGTTGATCGACAAGAACTGCAACGAGGCAATCCCAAATGCTTTGGGGTGACCACGGCAACACTTCGGGCGGCGCTGGCAAAGGCGTGTGCTTGTAAAGAAACAGAAGAGCCTTTTCCTTTTGCGTAATCGTGGGAAGCTCTGAAGAGGTAACCGGAGAACGAAGCGGGATCACGTTTAATTTAGCGCAAATCAACTCATAAAAGTGTCCAACAGTGCGGACAGCTGCAGCTTCGTCGTCCTGAATCTTTATGGCGAAAAGCTCCTCCGCGCGGAGGACGATTTCTAAAGCGTCAAGTCCCATCGTTCGAGATTAGCGTGAAAGGTGACGCATAGACGAAGGCGATATATGCACGACAACCGGAAACGTCGTGGGCGGAGTGAAGTTGCATTAGCAACAACGTTTCGCAGAGGAGCTAGAGGTGTTTTGGCAAGGGGTTTGGGGTTGGAGGCGGTGTTGATGGTGGCGGGGCTATCGGCGCTACGAGAAACCATTTACTTCCCTTAAAGCTGTCGTCCATGGTTCCAAATTTGATTAGAGCCTCACCATCAGCATAGACACGACCATCCTTGATCGTAAGCGAGTGCATTTGCTCTTTATCGTCTGGGTCTGGAAAGAAATTCACGCTGACTGGTTTGCCCAGGAGTTCATCCTGGGCTTGTGGCTGGATAAAAGTCACGAGCAAATTATGAAAAGTGAAAAAAGAGCCTGGTGCCGCTGGTATCTGATTGAACTGCACCTCCACTGTCCCTGCGATAGGCGTACTAGGAAGCAAAAAGTACACTGCAACACTATCGGGAACATCTTTGATTTTTGCCGTGGGCAGTATGGCAAAGGTTGCCGGGTCTGCGGTCTTCTTATTGAAGAGGAATTGCATGTGAGATGCGAAAATTTTCTTTACAAAATCTGCTGAACTTGTCAGCACCCGTTGCTGATCCTGTATCTGAGTCTGAGCGGTCGCTAATTGCTGCTGTAGCAGTGTCATCTGCGGTTGAAGTTGGCTAGCAGCCTGAATCTGTTGTCTTGCTGAAGCAACGTCTTTTGTTACGGTTGCTGCCTGACTTTGAAAATCTTTTCGTAGACCTTCGGCTTGAATCGAAATTTCTCTGCTTTGCGTTTTTGCGACAGTCTGAGCCGCGTCGCTTGATTTTGTTGCCCTACTCGCTGCAGTGCGGATCTCTTGCAAGGAGGAACTGGAGCCTTGCGTCATTGCATCGCGCGCGGTTTGAGCTGTGTTGCTGATTGACGTTTCGGCTGAGCTTCTCGCCGCCTCAACAGCGGCCTCTGAAGACTTGACAGCAGTTCGTAAGTTAAAGGATTCCCAAGCAGCGCCAGCGATGAGAAGAGCCACAACCCCAGCTGCAATTCCTCCAACAAGTTTGGCCCAGCCATAGGCCTGCGTGAAAATGCGGACTGAACTTTCAAGTTCGACGTATTCGCGATCCTTAGTCGCTTCAGCGAGCCGTGCGTCTACTTGCCGCCCCACATAGCTGCTAAGCGCCAGCGGTGAGCCACAAGAACTGCAGAACACATGGTCTGACGGGTTCTTATGCTCGCAACCGAAACACGTAGCTTCCATAGCACCATGGTAAATCGAGCAGTTTTGCGTCTGAACCTCTGAAAGGTGTCGGCAATCTATCGCTCCATCGCCCTTTTAACCTGCACCGCTGACCATTCCCCAAGTCTTCGAGGCGTAGGGATCTCGCGAGCATTGAGTTCTGCTGCGATCGCGCGGAGCGAGCTCGCGCCGGTGGCTTGTATGGCTGTGATCGTAGGAAGAAGCTCCGAGCGGACCTGGCTCGCTTTCTGGCTGCGCATTTGCCGCGCCGCAGCTCCAATCTCTGCAAAGCGCTCAGCCGAGACGCGGCGGCCGCCGAGCTTCGTTCCCCGTGCTTTTGCGGCTGCGAGGGCTGCCTTGGTTCTCTTTGAGATGGCCTCAGCTTCTTGCTCAGCGACGGCGGCCAGGATGTGCACCACGAACCGATTCGCCTGGGGCATATCAACGGCCAGAAACTCGACGCCAGACTCCATGAGGTTGGAGATGAAGGCAACGTTGCGGGCCAGACGGTCCAGCTTGGCGATCACCAGGGTAGCGCGATGCTTGCGGCAGAGCTTGAGGGCAGTCGCCAAGGCGGGCCGGTCATTGCGCTTGCCGCTTTCAACCTCCAGGACTTCCTGCACCAGGGTCCAGTCTCCCCCGTTAGAGAATCCGGCGACGGCGGCGCGTTGCGCTTCGAGCCCCAGGCCGCTAGTTCCCTGCCGTGCGGTTGAGACCCTCAGGTAGCTCACAAACCTGCGTTTCGCCATCGTTTTGGCCCTCTGTTACGTTTCTTCTACGTCCGTAGAAAGAATGTAACAGGCGCCGGCGGCGGGTCTGTCCACGCAACGGGAGTCCTCTCACTTAGGAGAACTCGGAACGTATGCACCTGCGTCGATCAGGACCACGTTTGATAATGTCTCGATCTGTTTCTCCGGCGACTGAATACAGAAGCTGCCGTCGGATGAAGCGAAGCATGCGCTTGAGTGGAAGCCGACCCGCATTTGATACCGCCTGGCAGCAAACAGAAGAGACGTATCAAAGTTCGGCGCAAGCGCGCCAAGCGTGAAGCTTCCTTCGGCCGTTTCTCCGGGCAAAATCGGCGTCTCTATGTATACGTTTGCCGTGCAGGCTTGCAGACGAGATTGAAGGTGTTTCCACTCACCATCATCCGAGCGGTATTCCGGGACCATGCTGAAGTCGCTACAACTGTACCTTCCGTTCCGAACGGGACGATCACCGAGATTGCGTATCGCATAGTGGAATACCGCACATTCCATGCTCTTTCCCTGATCCGCGACACACGACGCGCTGTAACGCTTTCTTATTTCGGCGGCTTGCGGGTCAGAAGTGACCGACAGTTCGAATCCCAGTTTGAGAGGACCAAGGATGGGCAGAGCGGGTGAAGTAACCTCAATCTGCTTAGACACGACACTGACAGGAGTTTGGATCTCCACGTCGCCCGTCTTGGGCCCACCCGCCCACCCCATCGGCTTCATCACTTGGAGAGGTGCGAGGCAATCATTTCCTTCAGGATTTTCGGTGCAACCCCAGAGCGTCCAGCTTGCGCGAACCTGATATGACCGAACAGCGACAGGAGCCCAGGGTTCTGCTGGTCGATCCTTGGAGACAAGTCGCGTTCTGTATTCTGTTGTCTCGCCGGGCCGAAGTCGGAGATTTTCATAGCTCCAAGGAGTGCAAACAGGTCGGGAACCTTGGCTGATTGGCCACCAACCGCTTGAGGAATTAGGTTCCTTACTTTCAAAAAGAACAACTGGCTCTTGGCAAGCGATTCGGCTGAGATGCACGGTGTGCACGCCGACGTTCTTGAGCGTGACAACAAAGGCGCGACATGCCAGAGTCTTGGCTGCTTCACCGCCACATGCGGAGCCTAGGGGCAGAGTGCTAGCGGGATCCTCGCGCAACGTTAGCTCAAAGTTTTCAGAGTCAGGTAACAACTGCGGGAAGCGGTCCGCGCGCGCGCAATTCGAGAAGAGGAACGCGAGGAGCAATCCGAAGACTGCTTTACAGAACATACGCATTGGATCTTCTTTCGTGTGCAGTAGTCCCCGCTGGTGAATTCACCATACATGGTACTCATGAAGCTCCGTTTCCATCCCTCGACAACTCCGTTATCGGGGAAAGTTTTCAAGGACCCATTCATCAGAGGGGTATCAGACACGATACGACCACGAGAAAAGCGATTGTGAGGCAATGACACGACGGTATACTCATCAAATCGTCGCAGGGTATAGGTGTATACACGTATGGTTATTGTCGCGGTCATAGCTGAAAAGGGCGGAGCGGGCAAAATCACGCTGTCTCTCGATCTAGCCGTTACAGCGGTGCAGAAGGGGCACAAGGCCGCAATCCTTGACGTGGACCCGCAGGCTACGGCGTCCAAGTGGACCGACCGGCGCACCGAAGAACTTCCGTGGGTCGTACCTACACACGCCGTCAGGTTGGGCGCAGCATCGAGCAGGCTAAGGCTCAAGGGGTTGATTTCATCGTGATCGATACTCCCCCACACTCGTCCACCGATGCAGCCGAGGCAGCACGTCGCGCCGATGTAGTCGTAAGTCCAGTGGAGCCTCATCTGTTCGGCCTTGAGACCGTTTCCAAGCTGGCCAACCTATTGCGCGTTGCCGGTGATCCTCCATCGTTCTTTGTAGTCAATAAGGCACCGACCCAAGGCACCGAGGGCGCAAACGCCATTGAGTACATCAAGCAGC
>CAZZYO010000190.1:0-4767 GCA_964658255.1 Candidatus Babeliales bacterium | reverse complement strand
AACCTTTCAGAGGTTCGTGAGGAGTGCGTATGTTTGCAGCTGCGAACAGCACATTGCAAAACAGGTAAGTGTCTCCCGTTTACGCGGCCTTTGGCAAATGGCGGCCGGGGAGCGGAAAGATCAACAATCCCCGCCACCAGGGAGGGTTCCCTTTCCCATGTTTCCGTACTTGCCGGAAGGTAATCTGTGCCCGCGGTCGCGGGAGCCTAGGCCGCAGCCTCGTCGCGCGAGCGGTGCTTGAGGTGCGACCAGACGAACCAGACTATCCCGGCAAGCAGCGCCACCTCCACCCCGAGATGGAAGCGGTGGAAGATGGCCTTGAAGCGCGGGTCCGTATCCCACCCCCGCCCCAGCCTTGCGCCGACATAGGCCAGGACAAAACACCAGGGCCATGAGCCGATAAAGGTGTAGAGGTGAAAGCGGATCTGGTTCATGCGCGCAATGCCTGCGGGCAGCGCGATAAAGGTGCGCACCACCGGCAGCAGGCGACCCACCAGCACCGTGATCGATCCGTACTTCTCAAAGTAGTGCGTCGTCCGGTCCAGGTCCTGCCGGCTAAGCAGCACGTAGCGCCCGAACCGCTCGACAAGCGGGCGTCCGCCCCAGGCGCCTATCCAGTACGCCACGACGGAGCCAAGATTGCAGCCCAGCGCGCCGGCCGTGGCCACCATGTAGAGGTTCAGGTGTCCCAGGTATACCTGGTACCCCGCAAAGGGCATGATGATTTCCGACGGCAGCGGAATGCAGGCCGACTCGATTCCCATCAGCAGCGCGATGCCCGCGTAGCCACTCGCGCCGATGACAGCGATGATGAAGCTGGCGAGGGCCGCAATGATTTTTTCTGACATGCTGAACGGCAGTATACCGTGCGTACGTCCGAGGCTCACGACAGGGCGCGGCGCTTTGCTACCATGGAGCTTGCGAGGAAATACCCATGGCAGAGGCAGTGATCACCGCAGAACAGACAATCGCATCCCAGGCGCCCGCGGTCCGCGGCGAAAAGACGGACTGGAAGCAGATCAAGCGCCAGGTGATCGGCTTCACGTTTTACAAGATCATGCCTGAGTGGCGTCGCCTCCCTGCTGCAGAGCGTGCTGAGCACAAGCGGGCTTTTGCCGAGACGCTCAAGCGCTGGAACCAGCCTGGCCGCATGCTGTCGCTCTGCTACTCGACCGTAGGCATGCGCGGCGATGTGGATATGGTGCTGTGGACCATCTCCTACTCGGTCGACGACCTGAGCGAGATGCGCGCGGAGCTGCTCGCGACCCCGCTCGGTGGCTACCTCGAGACGCCCTACAGCTACCTCTCGATGACCAAGCGCAGCCAGTATCTGATCGGCCACGAGCACGAAGGTCAGGCCGACTCGAAAGGCTTTCTGCGCCCCGGCGGCCAAAAGTACATCTTCATCTATCCGTTCTGGAAGACGCGCTCCTGGTACCTCCTGCCAATGGAAGAGCGCCAGCGCCTGATGAACGACCACATCCGCGTCGGGCACCTGTATCCGCGGGTCAAGCTGAACACGACCTACTCCTTCGGCCTCGACGACCAGGAGTTTGTGGTGGCGTTCGAGTCAAACTTCCCGGAAGATTTCCTGGACTTGGTTCAGCAACTGCGCGAGACCGAGATCAGTGCCTATACCCTCCGCGATACGCCGATATTTACGGCGATCCGCATGACGCCGGAGCAGATGCTGGATCGTCTGGGCTAAAGGAACTTGGCTTACGCTGTTGGGCGAATCATGAGGGGTGCGCTTACGATGTCCACATGGCAGTTCGCGCGATTGTAAGTCAGGGCGTTCGAGGCAAGGCTCCCAGGCCAAAGCTTGATCCAGCGAGTCCGAAGCCCCGCCGCGACCTCGCCCCGGCCCGCATTGCTGATCTTCTCGATCGCCTCGCCAAGGCCTACCCGAACGCCGAGTGCGCTCTGCTGCACCGGTCCCCGTTCGAGCTGCTGATCGCGACCATACTCTCTGCGCAGACCACCGATGCGGGCGTCAATCTGGCCACACCAGCACTGTTCGACGCCTACCCAACGCCGGCTGCGATGGCCGCCGCGCCGCTCCCTGCGCTCGAACAGCTGATCCGCCGCACCGGCTTTTTTCGCAGCAAGGCGAAATCAATCCAGGGCGCGGCGCAGGCCATCCACGAGCGCTTCGGCGACCAGGTGCCGCGTACCGTCGCCGAACTTATCACCGTTCCGGGCGCGGCGCGCAAGACAGCCAACGTTGTGCTGGGTGTGGCGTATGGGTTGGCAGAGGGCGTGGTGGTCGATACGCATGTGCAGCGACTATCAAACCGCCTGGGACTTACCAGGGAAGAAGATCCCAAAAAGATAGAGCTCGACCTGATGAAGCGGATCCCCCGCGCTCGCTGGATCGCCTTCTCGCACGAGCTCATTCATCATGGCCGCCAGATCTGCGTGGCGCGCAAGCCGAAGTGCGCCGAGTGTCCGCTCGAAACAACGTGCTGGGCGCCGGATAAGACCTGGACCAGCCACTAGCAGTTCTCATCCTCGCAGGCACACCCTGCCGGATCCAGTGGGACAGTAGAGCGCACGCTCTCGGGTCGGCTTACCGCGGAGGAACAACAGCTCTGGGAGGCGGCGCAGGACTTGGCGGGGTAGGCATGTGCCGAACCGGCGGGAACGGCGGCGCCGCCAGCACACGGGATGGTGGGTCGGGCGGGTTCGTCACCGGTCTCACACGCGGGGGCGCCAGCTCTATCTGCTTAACCCCTTTGCTCGAGTAGATCGTCGTGTAGCCGTGCTGCTCACTGCTGTCCGGCAGCAGGCTGTAGTCCAGGCCCATGTCCATCGGCACAGGCTCGCCGACGCCCACAGTCTCGGGCTTCGGTCCGGAGTCAGTCGCGGGAGTGGCGTCCACGTGCGGCTTGGAGTCAGTTCGCAGGTTCGGCTCAGCGCTGGTCTGCGGACTCGCACTGGCAGGCGTCACCTGCGTGCTGCCGGTGCCCGGCTCTGCCTGCTGGGCACGCGCGGCGCCAGCTACGGCCACGGTCATGATCAAAGGTAGCGTGTAGCGGAAGAGACCCATCGCATCTCCAATCTAGCACCCCTGCATGCCACAAGGCAGCCGTGGGGGCTGCCTTGTGGGTACGCCAGTTACCTTGTGTAGCGGTCTGGTGCAGTCTCGTGCTAGCAGTCTAGTGCGCCGCTCGGCGACGTGCTGGAGTAGCAGCCTTTTTGGCTGCCGCAGCTGCCTTTGGTGCGCCATCCTTGAGGATGATCATGGGTGGATTCTGCGTGTAGGAGTCGAACGTGCCGTCAAAGCTCGTCATCGCGCCTACCGCAGGCGGCGTCTTCAAGGGTTCCTTCATGTTGATCGTGAAGTCTGCCTTGTTCGACTGCTGTGAATCCTCAGAGACCGCCAGCTGTACCGATGTGCCATCAGCCGCTACCTGCACCACCTTGCCCGGGATGGCAAAGGTCTGTCCCTTCAGCGTGGCCCAGACCTTCTCCGCGTCCTCGGTCGTGCCATTGGAGAGCACAAACTCCTTGTCGGCGAGCGCCATCTTGGTCAGGTCAGGGGTGCTCGTCACTGCCTGGTGAGCCAGGTCCTGTGGTGAAGGCGGTGGCGGGGCAGGCACGGGCTTGTAGTCGGCCGGAGGCATCACGTTCGCCGCAGCCATGGTCTTGACCGCGTCAAAGCCATCCATGCCGCCGTGGTACTTGTTGTACCAGTACTCGGCTGCCTTCTCGATCTGGTCCTTGTACTGGCCCTGCGCAAACTGCGCCGCGCGGGTCAGGTACCAGATTGCGTTGACCAGGTCCTTGGGATCTTCCTGCAGGTAAGCCTGGCCCAGGTAGTAGGTGTCGACCAGTCCTGTTGAGCTCTGGGTCTGCGCCGGGTCAGCATAGCTCTTCAACTCTGCCTGGTAGGCGTCAATGGCGCCTTTGGCGTCCTTCTTTGCTACATCGTCGGCGCCGATCGCACTCTCAAAGATTGGAGTCGCGATGCCCTTCAACTTCTGGTAGTCAGCGTCTGACATGGTGGCCGGCTTGGTTGCAGCAAGCCCCTTCTGCGCGAGCGATGCGGCGTCATCGAGCTTCGACTGATCACCCTGCGCCGTTGACTTCTCCACATAGACAATGAAGGTGAGAGCGCGCAGGTTCGAAGGGTCTACCTGCAGCAGTCGCTTGGAGGCATCGAGCGTCTTTGGCGTATCGTTGGCAGCCTGGTAGGCACCTACCAGCTGCTCCAGCATCTCCTGCTTGACCACGGTGTTCGGATACTGGGTCAGGAAAGCTTCAATGGCCTGTGCCTTGGCCGCAGGGGCCGATTGTCCGACAGCGTTGGTATACGCGTTGTACTCAGCCGGATCCTTGATAGTGATCTGGCTCTGCCCCGCATCCTGCGCGTACAAAACGGCAGGCACTGTGGCAAGGGTGGTGCTAGCAAAGGCCAGCAGAGAGGCGACAACGACCTTCTTCATGCAACGCTCCTAGGGAAGTTCCGCGAACAAATTGAAGGATGCTCGGGACAGTTCGCTTATGATGTCGAATACTTTCTACTCTTATAACGCAGAACGAGCGCAGTGCGGAACACGGCCGATCCAGGCTGACACCTTCTGTACCGGACATCACCTCCGCCCGGGCTGGTCTGCGCACTCTGGAACTCGAAGCGAATGCGGTGATCATACGAGGCAGGACAGCTGCTGACAAGCTACGCTGCGCCGCCGGCCTCAGCGCCGAGGCCGGGCAGGCAGTTGGCCGCCGGTCTCGTCTCCAGGTGCTAGCGGGCCAGGTGCGAGC
>CAZZYO010000189.1:0-4801 GCA_964658255.1 Candidatus Babeliales bacterium | reverse complement strand
GTGAGCGTGGACGCGAAGAAGTACGACCTGCCGCAGTTCCTCGCCCAGCAGGTGATAAGCGCTGGCAACATCGCCAAGGCGCTCGGCTCGATCGAACCGCAAACACCGGAGTACCGCGATACGCTCGATGCGCTGGTGCGCTACCAGGCGATGGCCGCCAAGGAGAAACAGTCGAACTGGCAGCCGCTCCCCGCTCCGGCAAAACCTATCGTCGCTGGCTCGCCCTACCCGCAGGCGCAGGCTCTCTCGCAGCGGCTGCAGTTGGTCGGCGACCTCCCTGGCAGCGCAGCCCAGCCAAACAACTATGACGCGACACTTGCCGAGGCGGTCAAGCACTTCCAGCTGCGTCACGGGCTGCCGAACGATGGCAAGCTGACCCCGCAGACGGTTGCTGCGCTCAACGTGCCGCTGTCCATCCGCGTACACCAACTGGAGGACTCGCTCGAACGCTGGCGATGGCTTTCGGATCAGTACCTGGACGCGCCGATTCTGGTCAACCTGCCCGAGTTTGCGCTGCGCGCGCGTGAACAGCAAACGGTCGACTTCATGATGAAGGTGGTTGTAGGCGACCGGGTGAAGGAGGACCACCAGACCCCGGTGCTGACCGAGATGATGAAGTATGTCGTGATGCGGCCTTACTGGACGGTGACCGAGACGATTCTTAAGAAAGAGATCATCCCGCACATGCAGGGGTCCAAGAGCTACCTGGCAGACAAGAACTTCGAGATTGTCGATCGGGGCGGCAAGGTCGTGGCGGGTGCCGGGATCGACGGGCTGGAGCATGGCGGGCTTACTGTTCGCGAGAAGCCCGGGCCGACGAACTCGCTCGGGCTGATCAAGTTCATGTTCCCGAACAAGTACAACATCTACCTGCACTCCACGCCGGCAACCGAGTTGTTTGACCGCACGAAGCGGGACTTCAGCCATGGCTGTATCCGGGTGCAGGACCCGGAGAAGCTGGCCGACTGGCTCTTCCGCGATGACCCGGACTGGACGCCTGACAAGATCCATGACGCGATGGAAAACGGCGAGGATAATCACACCGTGCCGCTCAAAAAGCCCGTGCCGGTAGTGATCTTCTACGCGACCGCGCTGGTCATTGAGCAGGGACCGGAGAAGGGGCAGGTACATTTCTTTGACGATATGTACGGCTATGACAGGGACCTGGAAGCGACACTGGCTCAGGGAATGCCGTACCCGGTGAAGCCTGAGCCCAAGGCCCAGGATACGGACACGGAGTAGCGACGATGTGGGCGGCTGCGCCCTGCGAAGAGCGCACGTCGCAGCCGCCTAATTTCCTGCTACATCAGCGACCACTGCCGTACCGGCCCCACATCTACGTGCACAAACTGGGAGTGCGGGTAGAAGCCAACGCCGCCCTCGTGCAGCGAGAGCGCGACATCGCGCAGGCGCTTGGTGGACACGCCGGGCACGCGAATGTCGATTGCCTTCGCGAGCATGTGCTGCGAGTGCTCGGCCACACCCTTTCCATGCGTACGCAGGTAGTTGTTGCTCCATGGCGTGCGATAGCCGCAGACGATGTCGATCTCGCCGTTCGGCATGCCGAGCTTCGACATCAACTCATGCAGCACGTCGAACTCGTGCGGATCATAGAGGCTTTGATCATTGGTGCGGTGATCGCGTAAGAAGTGGTTGAGCATCTCGAGCGCCGAAGGTACATAGCGATCGCCCACGCGGTAGACCACGTCAACCGACTCGCCGGTGTGCAGGTGGTGCATGCGCAGGTGGAACTGCTGTTCGGCGGCTGCCGCTGCGCCAAGCGGCGCCGGGGCGGCGACAGCCGCGACCGCTGACGGCGCCTGGGAATGGGCAGCAAACGGGGCCAGCAATACAGCCAGAGCCAGTGCGGGTGTCTTGAGCTTCATTCGAACGCACCCCCTCGATAGACGGATCAATTGTCTGCGTTATAAGAACCCGCCTGCGTGCCATAAGTTAGCCGATGCGAGCGGTCTTTTCTGTCGCCGGGGATGTGCAGCGCTAAAAGCGGCGCAGAGAGCCTACATCGCTATCTGGATGGCTGGAAGATTACTCGCGTGGTCTGATCGTCGCTCGTGAAGCCGCAAAGAGTCAGTGCCAGCAGCAATCAACCTCCAGCAGGCCATCTTGACGCATGGAACGGCTGTGCCACCTCGCGCTAGCTCGCGACCACGTGCACTGCGTCGCGACGCCGCTCCTCTTCCCTCTCGAAGAAGCGTTCCATGAACTTGGTATCGAAGCGGCCCTGCTGAAAGTCCTCGTCGGCAAAGATGCGCCGGTGCAGCGGGACGCTGGTGTGAATCCCTTCGACAACAAACATTTCAAGCGCTCGCTGCATGCGGGCCATCGCCTCGGCGCGGTCCTTACCGTGGGTGATCAGCTTGGCAATCAGCGAGTCATAATACGGCGGCACCACGCCCTCGGCATACTGCGCCGTGTCCACGCGCACGCCATTGCCGCCCGGCAGATTGAAGGCGGTAATCCGGCCCGCCGAGGGGGTGAACTTCTCCGGATGCTCGGCGTTGATGCGGCACTCGATGGCGTGCCCGCGGATCACTACCGGGTCCGGGATGATCGAGCTCAGCTTTTCGCCACCGGCGATGCGCAGTTGCGCCTTGACCAGGTCAACGCCGGTGATCATCTCGGTAACCGGGTGCTCGACCTGGATGCGCGTGTTCATCTCGATGAAGTAGAGCTTGCCGTCTTCATCCATGAGGAACTCGATCGTCCCGGCGTTCTGGTAGCCGACGTGTTCGAGCGAGCGGCGGATGGTCTTGCCGATCTCCTCCCGCATCTTCGGTGTGACCTGGAGCGAAGGCGCCTCTTCGATCAGCTTCTGGTGCCGGCGCTGGATCGAGCACTCCCGTTCGCCGAGCGACATCACGTTGCCATGCTCGTCGGCCAGGACCTGGAACTCGATGTGCCGCGGGCGCTCGATGAACTTTTCCATGTACATGTCGCCATTGCCAAAGGCGTTTGCGGCCTCAGAGCTGGCGGCCTGGAAGAGCCCCGGCAGCTCGTCTGGATTGCGCACGATGCGCATGCCACGGCCGCCGCCACCCGCGACAGCCTTCAGGATGACCGGGTAGCCGATGGACCTGGCCCAGGCAAGCGCCTCGTTCTCGTCCGCGATCACGCCGTCGGAGCCGGGCAGGATCGGAACCTTGGCCTTCTTCATCGTCTGCCGCGCCATGGACTTCTCGCCCATCATGCGGGTGACCTCGGGCGGCGGCCCGATGAACTTGATGTTTGACTGGCGGCAGACCTCGGCGAAGTTTGCGTTCTCGCTCAGCAGGCCATAGCCCGGGTGGATCGCGTCGACGTCCGCAATTTCCGCTGCCGAGATGACGGCCGGCACATTCAAGTAGCTCTCCGCCGAGCGCGGCGGTCCGATGCAGATTGCTTCGTCCGCGAAACGCACATGGAGCGAGTTGCGATCTGCCTCGGAGTACACGGCGACCGTGCGGATGCCGAGCTCCTTGCAGGCACAGATGACGCGGAGAGCGATCTCGCCGCGATTGGCGATCAGGACTTTACGGAACATGTTTCTCTTTCCTTGCTCGGTGCGTTTGGTGCTCTGCTGGCCGGGCTGGATCGTCGACAGGGATCCAGCGCAATCGCAGGTTCTTTCGCTTTGCTCAGGATGACAGCCTTGCTCGAGGCGACTTGCCTTACTCAAAGGTGACTGCTTCGCTCAGGATGACAACATCATTCTCCTGGCCAGCCCTGCCATGCGGGTTCCAGGACTCCTCAGCGTGGCCGGACCGAAAAGAGCGGCTGCCCAAACTCGACCGGCTGCCCATTCTGCACCAGGCGGCTGACCACCTCGCCGGCCACATCGGACTCGATCTCGTTCATCAGCTTCATGGCCTCGATGATGCAGAGCGGCTGGCCCACCTCAACCTGGTCACCCGGCTTGACAAAAGCCGAGGCGCCGGGCGATGCCGATTCGTAGAACGTCCCGACGATAGGCGACTTGACAGTGTGCAACTGCGCGTCCGGGCTAGCCGTCTCGGCAGCAGACACCTGCGGCGTATCAGGGACTGCCGCAGAAGCCGAGAGCGGGGCAGCTACAGCAGGCAGGTGCACGCCTGCATGCGGGGCGCTGAGCAGCCGTGCCACGGTCGACGCGTCAAACATCCCTGCCGGCGGGGCCTCAGACTGGAACTTGAGCTGCACCTTCAGCTCGCCCCGCTCCAGGGCGAACTCGCCGATCTTGTTTTCCTTGAGGAACTCGATCAGCTCCTTCAGTTCCTTCATCTCTTCTGGATTCATCGTCTCCGCTTATCTCTTGCCTGTCGCGTGGTACATGCCTCAGAGTCGCAGCAGCGCCTTGGGAGTTGGGGTCAGCACGCGGCTTCCGGTCTCAGTCACAGCGACCATGTCTTCGATGCGAATCCCGAACCGCCCAGGCAGGTAGATCCCAGGTTCGATCGTCACGACCATGCCTGGTGCGAGTACCTGCTCCTGCCTGGTCGCCAGCCGCGGTCCTTCGTGGATCTCAATGCCGACGCCGTGACCGGTTGAATGTGTAAAGTAACGCGCCAGCTTTGCCTTGCGCAACACGCGCCGCGCCGCCTCATCCACCTGGCCTGCGGTCGCACCCGCCTGCACCGCCGCTAGTCCGGCCTCCTGCGCTGCCAGCACGGCAGCATACGCTTCGGCCTCTTGGCGGCTCGGCTTCCCCAGGTATACGGTGCGCGTCATGTCAGAACAATAACCACTGAGAATAACACCGAAGTCCAGCGTGACGAACCCTTTGCGCGGCAGCGGTTGTCCGCTGGCCTGCCCGTGGGGGAGCGAT
>CAZZYO010000188.1:0-4857 GCA_964658255.1 Candidatus Babeliales bacterium | reverse complement strand
ACGTGCGGCTTGCTGCGGTCAAACTTTTCCTTACCCATCGCGTGCTCTCTCCCGAAATGCTCTGGCTGCTAACGTGATCCGGTGAATGTTAGCTGCGGACGCCCCCTGGACACCAGGCCGGGCTCCAGTCCGCACGTGGACTTCAAAAACTTGAAAAGCGTTACTTGCGGCTCTCGCCGGAGTTCCGCCCAATGATCTCTTCCGAGATCATTCGCGGAGCCTCTTCGTACCGGGCAAACTGCATCGAGTAGCTGGCGCGGCCCTGGGTGGAGGAGCGGATATCGTTCACGTACCCGAACATCTCCTTGAGCGGGACCATAGCCTTGATCACCTGAGAACCGCCAGAATGCTCCATGCCCTCGATCCGCCCGCGCCGCGAGTTGATATCGCCGATGATGGTGCCCATGTGCTCTTCCGGGACCGTTACTTCGACCGCCATCACCGGCTCCAGCAGCACCGGAGAGGCCTTGCGCGCTGCTTCCTTGAAAGCCATTGACCCGGCAATCTTGAACGCCATTTCGTTCGAGTCGACATCGTGATACGAACCGTCGTAGAGCACAGCCTTGAAGTCGACCATCTCGTACCCGGCCAGAATGCCGCCGGTCAACGCCTCGCGGATGCCCTGCTCGGTCGGCTTGATGTACTCCTTCGGCACAACGCCGCCCTTGATCGCGTCGACAAACTCGAAGCCTGCCCCGGGATCATTTGGCTCCACGCGAATCTTCACGTGTCCATAGTTGCCCGAGCCACCTGTCTGGCGGATGTACTTACCCTCGGCCTCGGCTGTCTTACGGATCGTCTCGCGGAAGGCTACTCGCGGCTCGCCCACATTGGCTTCGACCTTGTGCTCGCGCTTCATGCGGTCGACCAGGATCTCGAGGTGCAACTCGCCCATCCCGGAGATAATCGTCTGTCCGCTCTCAAGATCGGTCCTCACCTTGAAGGTTGGATCCTCATCGGCCAGCCGTGACAGCGCCATGCCCATCTTTTCCTGGTCAGCCTTGGTCTTGGGTTCGATAGCCACCGAGATGACCGGCTCCGGGAAGTCGATGGCGCTTAGCGCCACCGGATCCGAGGGCGCACACAGCGTGTCGCCAGTCTTGATGTCCTTGAGGCCAACACACGCGCAGATATCGCCCGCGTAGATCTCGCTGATGTCCTCGCGCTTGTTGGCATGCATCTTCACCAGGCGGCCGACGCGCTCGGTCTTGCCTGTACGCGGATTCATAATCGTGTCGCCGGTCTTCAGCAGCCCGGAGTAGAGCCGAATGAACGCAAGCTTGCCAAAGGGATCATTGATCAGCTTGAATGCCAGCGCCGACATGGGTGATGTATCTTCGGTCTTGCGCACCAACTCTACCGAAGCGTCAGAGGGGTCAAAGCCAACCAGCGGCGGCAGATCCAGCGGGCTTGGCAGGTAGTCCACCACCGCGTCCAGCAGCGTCTGCACACCCTTGTTCTTAAACGAGGATCCGCACATGACCGGGAAGACCTTCATGGCGATCGTCGCGTTGCGTAGTCCGGCTTTCAGCTCGGCCGCCGTCGGGATCTCACCCTCAAGGAACTGGTGCATCATTACGTCGTCGTGCTCGGAGACAGACTCGATCAGCTGCATGCGGAAGGCCTCCGCTTTCTTCAGCAGGTCAGCCGGGATCTCCTCAACCGAGTACTCCGCACCCATGGTCTCGTCGTGCCACAGGATCGCCTTCATTTCGACCAGGTCGATGGCACCCTGGAACTTGGCTTCCGCGCCGATCGGTATTTGGATCGCTACCGGTCTCGCGCCCAGGCGCTTGCGGATCGTCTCGATCACATACTCAAAGTCCGCACCGGCCTTGTCCATCTTGTTGACAAAGCAAATCCGCGGAACCTTGTACTTGTCGCCCTGGCGCCAGACGGTCTCTGACTGCGGCTGTACGCCCGAGACCGAGTCAAATAGCGCTACCGCTCCGTCAAGCACACGCAGCGATCGCTCCACCTCGGCCGTGAAATCCACGTGTCCAGGAGTGTCGATGATGTTGATCCGGTAGTTCTTCCAGGTGCACGTGGTCGCAGCGGAGGTAATCGTGATGCCCCGCTCCTGCTCCTGCTCCATGTAATCCATGGTCGCAGTGCCTTCGTGAACCTCACCAATGCGGTGCGTGATCCCGGTATAGAAAAGAATGCGCTCAGTCGTCGTGGTCTTCCCGGCGTCAATGTGCGCCATGATTCCGATGTTCCGGCAACGATTGAGGGGTACTTGGCGAGCCATGATCTCTCTCTTTTTACTTGGTCATCACCCGATGCCGGGCGACGGTTGAATGACTTATACAAACGGCGGGCGAGTCAGCTCCTCCCGCCCCACTTTCCTCGAAGCACTAACATCAAGGCGCTTGAAGGCCAAGCCTCTTTACCACCGGTAGTGCGCAAACGCCTTATTTGCTTCAGCCATCCGGTGGATATCTTCCTTCTTCTTCATCGCCGCGCCGCGCCCGTTGGCCGCATCGAGCAGCTCGTTGGTCAGCTTGTCGATCATGCCCTTCTCCCCGCGCGCCCGGCCATACGTCACCAGCCAGCGAATGGCAAGCGAGGTCCGCCGCTCCGGGTTGACTTCGATCGGCACCTGGTAGTTCGCGCCACCCACACGCCGGCTCTTGACCTCAAGCAGCGGCTTGCAGTTCTCTACTGCCTTCTTGAACAGCTTCAGTGCATCATCGCCGCCGCCCTTAGCCTCAAGGTTGGTCATCGCGGTGTAGAAGATGCCCTGCGCGGTCGACTTCTTGCCGCCCCACATCATCGAGTTCACAAACTTGGTCACCAGAGTCGACGAATAGATCGGATCCGGCACCACTTCCCGCTTCGCTACGTGACCTTTTCTAGGCATAGTTCCTTAAGTCCTCGTACTGGTTCGGTCTTCACTGCTGAAAACTAGCTGGACTATGTCCAACCTACATGTGCCTGTCGCGACCCAGCCGCTCTTCGACTGAAGGCGCAGAGCCCGCACGGCTAGCCCTACTTCTTCTTGGCCGGCGCCGCCGCGCCGCCCTTGGCGCGCTTGGCACCGTACTTCGACCGGCTCTGCTTCCGATTCGCCACGCCCACCGAATCAAGCGTGCCACGCACCACGTGGTACCGCACTCCTGGCAGATCCTTCACACGGCCGCCGCGAATCAGCACGATCGAGTGCTCCTGCAGGTTGTGGCCAATGCCAGGGATATAGGTCGTGACTTCTATGCCGTTCGTCAGGCGCACGCGCGCGACCTTGCGAAGCGCCGAGTTTGGCTTCTTCGGCGTCTGGGTGTACACGCGCGTGCAAACGCCCCGGCGCTGCGGTGAACCCTGCAGGGCAGGCGAGGCAGTCTTGTACCGCGGCGCCGTGCGACCTTTTCGTACCAGCTGGCTAAATGTAGGCAAAGCTATGCTCCTTAAACTAACGCCGTGCCCCGCGCCTCGGGGCTGGCATCCTGCACACGGCGTCAGAATCACGCCGAGCACCTGCCAAAAAACTCGCGCATTTTGGCGCGATTGACTTCGGTCGAGCGGGGCACAAACACCCCAGCGATCGCCCGCTGCTAACACATCCTTAAAGCACTCACAGCACAGCCCAGGAGCGACAACTCCGACGGTGACCGCGCGTACCTTCCAGCTACGCCTGACATCAGGCGCTTATGGGAAGAAGCCGATTCCGTTTCGCGAGTTCCGGCCCGCATAGTCCCCCAAGGTGAGGGGTGTCGCAGGCACCGATGCGATCTTCACCATTCCCCCGTGAGCGGGATGGGATTGCAGACCCTGCTTCATGCGCCGCTTCTTGCTGCGGCTTGCGGTCTGCCGTGCTTGCAGATCAACCGCTTCCGGTTAACCTTTGCAGTCGCTGCTCACTACGTGCGCGCAGACTGTCTCACGGAACCTTCTAAGAGTAGCAAGCTCGCGCTCCTACGTCAACGAATCTTGTCGACATATCGAAGAACCTGGACGCCAGCGCCTCGAACCGACCGCTCACGCATCTCAACTCACAGATGGATGCCCGTCAGAGTCGCTACGGAGGAGCCTTGCAGAGGATTCTGCGGCGCGTGCTGGCCGTCTTGTTGCTACCATCGACGCTATGATTCCCCGTGCACGCCTGCCGCTCCTTTTAACCCTTCTCTTTGTTGCGAGCTCCCTCAGCATCAGCATCCAGGCGCAGCCCGGGAACGCCAAGGCTGGCGCCCTGCTTGACTCTCTCGATAAGACCAGGCACATCGGCGCGGTAGCCCTCTCGCCTGATGGGCATCAGCTGGCCATGGTACTGGCGGGCACGCTCACCCTCCAGCGCCTGCCCGGTTCCGCGCCCGTGCCAGCCCCCGAGCTCTGCCCCGGCAGCAAGCCAGCGGAGGTCAACTCGCTCACCTGGTCGCCAGACAACAAGCACCTGGGCATCCTTGCGGCTTGCGGCGAGTCGAACGGCGTCTACCTGCTCGACGTACTCGAAAGCACCCAGAAGCCGAAGCCCGCCCGCCGCCTGGCCGAGCTTCACGGGTTTGCCAAGGCGCTTGAGTACTCCCCCGATGGCCAGCAGCTTGGCCTGCTCTATGTCGAAGGGGCCAGCCGCCCCTCTGGCGCACTTGCCGCCATGAAGCCCCCCTCCGGGGTGATCGGTGTTGAAGGCCTTGAGATTCAACGCGTGGCCACCATCCAGGCAGCGTCCGGCCAACTCACCCAGGTCACCCCGCCCGGCCTTCATGTCTATGAGTTCAGCTGGTCCCCGGACTCGACCAAGCTTACCTTTGTCGCGGCACCCGCGCCGGGTGAGAACAACTGGTGGATCGCCAAGCTCTACACGCAGCTCGCCACCGCTGCAACCGAGCCCAGGGCCATCCTTGACCCTGCCACTGTTCCTGG
>CAZZYO010000187.1:0-4998 GCA_964658255.1 Candidatus Babeliales bacterium | reverse complement strand
CGCGTGACCCCGGAGCGAACCAGTACAAAAGCCGCGTCCACTTGGGGAGCCAGACTAAGGGTGTCTGCAACCGCGAGCACCGGTGAAGTGTCGAGGATGACATGGTCATATTCTTGTCGCCAGCGCCTGAGCAGATCTTCCATGCTGCGAGAGGCCAGCATCTCTCCCGGATTGACCGCGATCGGCCCGCGGGTCACCAGGGTAAAGTTTGGGAGATCGGGAAGCGGCTGTTCGTAGCCCTGCCCTTCGCTCTCCCCCTCGCGCGAGAGCAGTGTCGAGAGCCCAAATCGATTTGAGGTCCGGAACTTCATGTGCAACGTGCCTTTGCGAAGGTCAGTGTCGACAAGCAGCACCCGGGCGGAACGCCTGGCGAAGGAGATCGCGAGGTTTGCCGCGCAGGTGCTCTTTCCCTCGGTCGCGAAACTCGACGTGAGCAGGATCAGCCTCGGATCTCGATCGACGGCAGAGAGCATGATCGCTGAGCGAAGTGTGCGAAATCCTTCCGAGACATAGGATTGCGGCTCGGTGTAGGAGATCAAGTCAGGTGAGACCCTGGCCATCCGGTCGCGCTCTGCCTCGGCAGCTGCCGTTCCAGGCGTTGCCAGCGGCTTCTTCGCCGCTGGATCGAAGTGCGGGATCACCGCAAGTGCAGGCAGACCCGCCACACTCTCGGCATCATCGGAGGTGCGAATCGTGTCGTCAATGGTCTCGGCGAAGAGGGCGAGCATGATGCCCGTCAACAGTCCGGCAATGAGTCCGATGGCGGCGTCGTTACGCTTGACCGGGTAGACGGGGCGAGCGGGAAGCGTGGCACGATCGACGACATCAATCGAATTCGTGCTCAGCCCGGCTGTGATGCCTGCCTCCTTGAGGCGGGTCTGAAGCGCGTCATACAGATCAGACGCCGACTCGGCACCGTGCCTCAGGATCTGGTACTGCGCCGAAGAGCGGTTCTGCGCAAAGGCGTTCTGTTTTGCTGCCTCAAGGCGACCCCGCATCAGGGCCTCGGTGCTGAGCGCGGTCGTATACTCGACCTCGAAGCGACGCGTAAGGTTGGTGATCTCGACATCAATGTCGCGCTGGATCTGGGTGAGCGATGACTGAACTTCGCGCACTCTCGGCCAGTCCGGACCGTACTTGGATTGTAGTTCGGCGATCTGCACCAGCAGAGTGGCCTGCTGCATCCGCAGCTGGGAAAGCGTGGTAGAGGGCGCGACGGAAATCAGCAGCTCGGGGTTGCGGGTCTGCGCCATCTTGTAGCGAGCTTCTTTTACCACCCGGTCTGCCTGCGCCTCGGAGAGTTGCTGATTTGCGATACGCAGATCCTCAATGACAAGGTCATCTCCGCCGGTATCGCTGGTTGATCCGAGTAAGTTGTTCTGCTGCTGATACCTGGCCAGTTGATCCTGGCTGCTCTCCACCTGCCCCTTCAAGGCATCCAGCTGCTTGGCTAACCAGCTTGAGATCCGGGTGGTTCCTTCATACCGGACCCTGAGTGTCCGGTCCACGTAGCTGTCCACAATCGCGTTCGCGACATTCGCTGCCAAGGCTGGATCCTGGTTGCGAAACCGGACCTCGACCAGGTCCGTGCCAGCCGAGGCCAGGATCTTCGTCGCTCCCTTGAAAGTCACCAGCAACATTTCGCGCTGGCCGGGCGTCATCTTGCCGTCGTAGGCATGAGTGCGGAAGATCTGTGAGAACGGCGCCTTGTGATACAGATCAAGCGAATTGATCACGTCGAGCGACACAGTATCGCTCTGCATGATCTTGATTTCGGTTGCTACCCGCACCAGCGCGCCTTCGAATCCGCCGGATTGCTCCTGCACCAGGTCCGAGATGCCAATGTTGTTGGTCTTGTCTTCGTTGACGTCGATCAGAGCCATGGCTTCGTACTGCGGGATCGTGGTCAAGATGAAGAGCGCGGCAAATGCAAGCCCGATGATGATGCCCATCAGGATGATCCACTTACGCTTCATCAGAATCTTGCGGATATCACTCGGGGTGATCACCGCCTGGTCCTGAGAGAGTGCAGCCGTGCCCCCATACTGGCGCTGCGGAGTGCCTACGGGCGCTTCCATCAAATGTGCTCCTTGATCTTGATTATGCCGAAAGCTTTGCCAGCCGCCGGGCGGCACTTCCGGTTGCTTGTCGCTGCACGGGTCGCGAGACCGGCACGAGCACATCCTGTCGAACGCGACGTGAGCAACGATCCACGCAGCCGGTTCGCACAGCGCTCTGCAGGAAAGCCGGCGTCGACTGACAAACAGCGAGGTAAGGTTTCCGTGACGGCGACTGTAGCGGTGAGCGTTGCGGTGACTGCCGATCTGACTGTTGCCGTGACAAGGGCTGCTCTTACCTTATTTTCAGGGCGGGGTACCCTGTCCTCCATGTGGGCCGGCCTGACCTGCAGGGCTCCGGCGACGCTCATGCGCAACACATCAGGCACGCTGTCGCCTCAGCCGGTGCCCCGACCGGGTATGCAGGCGTTCCATCAATCGGCGCGTTACCCTTCGTATTCATTACTGCTGTCACCAATACTTCTCCTCGACACTCACCCAGGCTATCGGCCATCTCGACGAAAACTTCTGCTCCGCTCTCTTCAGCACAGCCGCCTCGACTCCATAACCGCGCCCAGTTGAGCGCACACAGGCCTGGACGGAAGAAGGCTTGCCCTCTCATCCTACCGGTCACCGACCTACTGCCCATCGGTTGCGCTCGAATGTTCCTGGTTTAGCTGCCCTTGAGTGTAGCCAAGTTGCCATAGAGGGTCAAACCTCCGAGCGCTGTTTCGCTGTCTTTTGGTAACCTGCAGCTGCACTCCGGGGGACAACGCCAGGCACCTTCTGATCATATGTCTTGGCCATGTCTTAGTGTCTTGGCCATGTCTTAGCCCTGGTGCCTTGCCACCGGGATGCCACCATCCGGTCCACTCCCTTAAGGATGCCTGCGGGGGTCAGCTGCCCGGCTCAGCCAGCCGGGAGAAGAGCCGGTACCGGTTCCCGCCTGCCTGCTTGGCCTGGTACATCGCCACATCGGACATTCTCCACAGATCGCCGGGCTCGCGCGCGTCGTCCGGGTAGAGAGCAATGCCAATGCTCGCGCTCAGCTGGATGCGGCGCCCGTCGACCACGTGCGGCGCGCTGAGTGCGAACAGCAGGTCCTCTGCCACCCGCTCCGCGTCCGAGACGCTCTTGATCTCGTCGAGGATCACCATGAACTCTTCGCCGCCAATCCTGGCCGCGGTATCGACGGTCCGCAGACGCTGTTTGAGCCGAGACGCAATCTCCTTCAGGCAGCCATCGCCGGCAGCGTGGCCAAAGGTATCGTTGATCTGCTTGAAGCGATCGAGATCCAGGCAGAGCACGGCAGCCTTCACCCCGTGCCTGGATGCCGAGGCCAGCGCCGTCTTCATCCGGTCCTGCAAGAGAAGCCGGTTCGGTAGGCCGGTGAGGGGATCGTGGTTCGCCTGGTGAATTAGTTGATCGTGCATCTTGATCCGCTCGGTCACATCCTGCGCGAGCACCAGGCGGGCGATTCGTCCCTTGAAGTTGACCTCCTGCGCCGAGGTCTCGACCAGGCTATCGCCGCCATCCCGCTTCTTCAGCCGCCAGGGTCCGTCAGTGCGCCGCAACCGCGGTCCAGACCAGTTCATTGCGGCCTGCGACACGCTGTCGACGCCACTCAGCAGCTCAGGCATGGTCATCTCGAGAAACTCTTCGCGCGGGTACCCATACTCTTCCACAGCTGCGGCGTTGACCTCGAGCAGCGCCTGGGAGTCGCGCTCGAAGATCCACATGGGCAATGGATTCTCTTCAAACAGCAACTGGTACTGGGTACGCTCGCGACTGGCCAGGTGGGCTTCTTCCTCGAGCAAGGTGACGATCATGCCGAAGGCCACAAAAAACTTCGGCACGTTCCAGATCTCCGGGTCTATCCGCACCTGCGGCAGGTGGGCCTCGAGCCCGAGAGCCACCGGGAAGACCGCCGCCCAGCACAGCAGGCCAATCACCGTGGTTAGGGTGCCGGCCGATCGCTGCGGGTGGTCCTCCCAGAAGATCAGCGCGTGCATGGCGAAGAACTCCATCAGGATCAGATCCACCCCGTTTGCCGGGCGGCCCACAATGATCTGATAGAGGATCCAATGCGAGCAGACGGTGACTACGATCGTGCCGGCGATGGCCACCGGGAGCCGCTCGCGGTAGAAGTACCACAGCAGCACCAACGCGAGGCCATGCCCGAGCAGTTCAAGCAGCAGGTACACCATGGGGGCGGTGACATGAAAGGATGTCAGCCAGACGAAGGCGAGCGAGGGAACGCTAAGCGCAACTGCCACCTGAATGCGGCGCGAATGACTGGAGAGAACCGCTGCCGAGAGCAGGAAACTGATAGCGCACAACGTCAGCGCCGAGGTCGCGAGTGCGTCTGCCATCTGCGCCAGCGGCACCAGCACAGGGTGCCATAGCAGCACGCCAAAGTGCATCAACACGCAGAGCCAGCCCACGATCCAAAGCCGCAGGCGAGGCGAAGACCGGAGGCGATTGATCGAGGCGAACAGGGTGACCAGCAGCGCGATCACCACCATGTTGAGAGTCAGCGTTTGCGTCATCGTGCGCGTGCCGTCAACCGGCGAGCCGCGCCGTCGCGGTGCTTCTCCTCAGACAGCTTCGCATAAGCGCGTGCTGCACATAGCCCGACTGTGCTACCCGGCGATAAGTCCGGCAGTTACTAAGTCAGCTGCAAAGTAACCAGGTACGGTAACTTTCGTGATTGGTGGGCGGTGAGGGATTTGAACCCCCGACATCCTGCTTGTAAGGCAGGCGCTCTAACCAGCTGAGCTAACCGCCCGCGCACTGCGCGACAACGCGCCACTTACCTCGGCCTAGAACCGAAGACGGCGACGCCTATGCGATTCTACCAGCACTGACTGCTGAGAGACTTTCGACTCCATAGCGTTCCAGAACACAGACCCGCAGTGCATCGTCGAAGCAAGCCCAGGAA
>CAZZYO010000186.1:0-5037 GCA_964658255.1 Candidatus Babeliales bacterium | reverse complement strand
CGGGGTGCCGGGGGTTGCGCCGGGAAATGTGTGCATCATCGGCGGCGGCATTGTTGGCACCAATGCTGCCAAGATTGCGCTCGGCATGGGAGCGAAGGTGACCATCGTCGATCGTAACCTGCACCGGCTGCGGGAACTCGATGACATCTTCGCGGGCCGGGTATTTACGCTTGCCTCAAACCTGCACAACGTGACCGAAGCCGTCAGAGCGGCTGACCTTGTCATTGGGGGGGTCCTGATTCCTGGAGCAGCGGCGCCCAAGATCGTCACGCGCGCCATGGTGGGGCAGATGAAGAAGGGTGCTGTCATCGTCGACGTTGCCATTGACCAGGGAGGCTGCATCGAGACAGCCCGGCCAACAACCCACTCCGACCCTTCCTACGTCGTCCACGGAGTGGTGCATTACTGCGTGACCAACATGCCCGCAGCGGTGCCGAACACCTCGACGCTCGCGCTTACCAACGCGACCTTTCCGTACCTGGAAAGGCTCGCGCGGCTCGGTCCGCGTCAAGCGCTGACCAGCGACACCGGGCTGGCCGAGGGGGTGAACACCTATGCAGGCGTGCTCACCTGCGAGCCGGTAGCTGCGTCGCAGTCCAAGCCGTGGCAGCCCATCGAGGCCGTGCTGGGCGCTTGATTCCTCACGGCAAAACAGGAGAGGGGGGACGCGATTGTCCCATACTCTCCTGCGTAGTCCTCTCCGGCTCGGCGGTCCCTTCTGGCTTCAACCTAGCGAAGGGTCACATCATGCTCCACGCGGAAGGTCAGCCGCGTTTCTGCCGGGATCTCAAGCTCTTTGTTCCCCGTGAAAGCTGAACCCGCCCCGCCGGCACCTGCTCCCGCAAGGCCGCCGATCAGGGCTCCCTTGCCGCCGCCTGCAAGCCCGCCAATCAGTGCACCAAGGCCTCCACCGCCGCCGGTCATCACGGCTGTCCGTTTGCCTTTACCCTGCTCCACGCGCTCGACCGTGCTGCTCGCGACCTGGTAGCTGCGCCCCTCGGCACGCACTGTGTCCAGGCGGATCGCAAGCTCTGCCTGACCCTTGAACCGGCCGAGCGACTTCGCATCGACCACTGTACCGCTGGCCGGTGCGCCGGCACGGATCAGCGTGACGCCCTGCACCACCACTGGCTCGGCCAAGGTAGCGTTGAAGCTGTCGCCTGGCTGGCTGGTCTTTGAGTTGATCGTCTGCCCCAGCGTCACCACCAGGTGCGTGCCTGCCGGAATCACGGAGGGCGCACGCTGCTCAGGCTGCGCATAGGCTGGCTGCTGCGACTGCTGGTTAGGGTATCGTGTCTGCTGCTGGTTTTGGTAGGGCGTCTGCTGCCGATTCGGGTACTCAGACCGGCGGCTAGGCTCGGGCGCCTGCCGGGTCGGAGTTGCGCCGGGGTTCATCGCCTGCTGCCCTGCCTGGTTGGGTACCTGCTGGCTCTGCTGCTGATCCGGCTGCGGCGCGGGAGCCTGCTGGTTCGTGCTGTGGCAGCCGCCTGCAAGCAGGAGGGCTGCCAAGGAGAGAGGAAGCACCGTCGAGCGCGTTGTAAGTGTCATATCGATCTATAGGATGCATTCGGCACCTACAGGATTGCCTTCGTCTCACCAGTACGCTTCTCGTACCGGCGCTCTCGCCGAGTTGCGCCACAAACGCGATAGCGACGGAGAGAAAAGCCTGGGCTCGTGACCTCAGTAATGTACGGTAGTCGACCAAACTGGAACAGCTTGAATTACCGTTGTCACATCACAGTTACATTTGAGCCTCTTCTCCTGCCCGCCTCGGCCTGCCGAGCGCCGCACAGGCTCAGGATCGGACATGTGCATCATGGTCAGCCTGCAGCAGACCCTCATCGATTCAGGCACGCATAGTGGCACCACTCTCACCCTCTCGCGCGACGCCGGATTCGATCCTCTCCGCCCCGACGAGCGTCTTGCCATCCTTGCGGCAGCACTCAATGCCACTGGTGAGGGCATCGCGATCTTTGACACAGATCTCCAGTGTTTGCAGGCCAACTTTGGCTTCGCTTGCCTCTACGGCAAGGCTCCCCAGGCGTTTGAGGGTCGCATGCTTGAGGAGGTTCTGCCGCTACAGGGTAGGCGACTCTCGCTCGAACTGGAGCGTAGCCTCCATGCAGGATTTGCGGTGTCGAGCGAGATCAGCCTTGCGCGACCCGGTTCGCTTGAGACCCGCACCTACCTGCGCACTTGTCAGCCCTTGCGCAGCCCGACAGGCAAAATTCTTGGGGTGGTCGCCATCGTGACGGATGTAACCGAGCGCAGGCGAGCCGACGCAGCCCTGCTGGAGACTTGGCAAGAGACACAGCATCTAGCGGAGCTGAACTCCTGCCTGCAGTGGACCAGCGACGCCCGGGGTCTGTTCTTCCAGATGCGCGATCGCCGGGTAGCCTCCACCAGCCGGGATGGCGGCGACGTGGCGCCTGTCAGCTGGCTTGAGGCACTCGATCCCGAGGACGAGCCCTCCATTCGCGCGCTGTGGCGTCACTCTGTTGAGACCGGCGATCTGTTTGAAGCAGAGTGCCGGATGCGAAGCCCGGGCGGCGCCTTCCGCTGGGTGCGAGGCCGCGCACTCTGCCGCCGCAATGACCAGGGAGTGATCGTACAGTGGCTTGGCATGTTCGAGGACATACATGATCGCAAGCAGACCGAAGAGGACCTTCGCGAAAAGACGCGTCGCCTGGAGGCGGCTACTCGCCAGTTGGCTCTTCTGGTGCGAAAGGACCATCTGACCGGGCTGGGCAACCGGCGCCATTTTGATCGTACGTTGCAAAGAGAGGTGCGCCGCGCGCACAGCTCAGGGCTCCCTCTCGCCCTGCTGATGCTCGATGTCGACCAGTTCAAGCATTACAACGACCACTATGGTCACGTTGCGGGCGACCTGTGCCTGCGGCGCATTGGCGAGGCGCTGCAACGCATCACCCGTTCGCGCGAGGACCTGGTTGCGCGCTATGGCGGGGAGGAGTTTGCGATCGTTCTGCCGAACACCAGCGAAGCGCAGGCGTTGGAGATCGCGACGCGAGCAATTCGGGAGGTGCGCACCATGGGACTGGAACACAGTGGGCGCCCAGGCGGACGCGTTACCCTGAGTGCAGGGGGCGCCATGCTCGGCGCGCGCAGCCAGGACCAGCCCGAAACCGTTGCCGCCCTGGCCTCCAACCTGATCCGCCTGGCAGATCTGGCCCTGTACTCGGCTAAACGCGAGGGGCGAGATCGCGCTGCAACGGCTCGATCGATCGCCCAGCTTGTCTCCTCGCAGCTACCGGTCGCGGCCGTTGATTTGCAGGAGCAGACCTCGGTTGCCGACGGCGAAACTGTGTCTGCGAGGTAAGTGCGGCAGCAGCTTGTCTCCGGGCGTGGACAAGCTGCTGCAATCGGTTGGCTCGGCGCATGGCGGCTCGCCTAGCCTATGCCGGTTCAAGCAGTGAGCCAGACGATACCTCACTGATGGGGCTGCACTCCGGACTGGCGTTTGCTTGAATCTCGCACGCATCCAAGATTTCTCCCGATCGTATGTACGGCGAGCATGCAGTGGACGCGGCCCGCATCGCGCTCCGGACCGGTGCGGGACCCTGGAAGAAGCAGCTAGGATGGTCTACGCGTCCGCCCATCCTCGTGGTCGACCAGCAGTTCGATAGAAGGAGCCGATCATGCACCTCGCAGAGAAAACAAGCCGCACAGGGTTCACCTGCAGGCCGCGCGATGAGCGCCTCGGCAGACTAGCAAGCACCTTGCTGGTGGCCGGCATGCTTTGGCCAACGATGCCCGCCCATGCGCAGGGGCAGGCTCCAGCCGAGGCAGCGCTTCCCTCCGCGACCACGCTGGTGACTCCTTCTACACGCGAGTTGGAAGCAGCCGTTGCCGGACTCAGGATTGCGAAGTGGAAGGCGCCCGGGCCGGTCAAGGATGAGGCACAGGGCAATGCCGCTTCGATAACCCGCGACCTCCAGACCACCTTGCCGGGCCTGCTCACGCAATCTGACGCAGCGCCGCACTCGGTGGCGAACGCGTTTGCCGTCTATCGCAATCTCGAAGCCTTGTACGAGGTGCTGCTCCGGGTTGCCGGTACCGCAGACCTGGCTGCCCCGGATGAAGAATCCGCTTCGCTCACCCATGCGTTGGGAATGCTCGAGAGGACGCGCCGGTCGCTTGCTGACTCTATCCTCTTGGTGAGCCAAGCGCAGGAGACAGCACTGGCAGAGCGCCGCACCACCTCCGTTGCAGCGCCGTCCACGACGCCAGCGCCGCAGAGCACGGTGGTCAGCGATGGCCCGGCAGCGCCTGCTGCCAGGCGCAAACCGAAAGCCAAGGCGCCCGTGACCGCGCCCGCCCGGGCAACGCCGCCGAGCTAGCTCCTAACCGTCTGCTGGCGAGAGTGGACAGCTACGGCCTTCTTGTCCGGGGCTTTGAGCCCGGCTCCAAGGTCAAGCCCCGGCAGGAACGCCGTCAGGGGCTGTAGCTCGTCGTCTGGACTGTCTCGGCTCATCGGTACTGATTTCCTCTGCTTACGCGTATACAGGTATAGAAGCGTAGTTCCCTGCGGTGAACTCTGCGATTTCCGGCTTTCCACGACTAGCGAAAATCGTGTTGATCCCCTCGGCCAGTAACGCCTGCACTGTCGTCCGCTCCTGGGCGGCTACGATCTTCAGGGCGGTTTGGACCTGGGGCGCGAAATGTCCGCCGACTAAGACGCGGCCAGTACGTGACGGACGGCCAGACGACTTTATTAGCTTCATAGGCTCCGCAGTGATGCGGGACGGAGCCTGTTGCTGTTCAAGCCCCTGCGAGAGCGGATTCGGCTTTGGCATCTATTTTCCTCTGGGTGCTTACAAGCTTGAGTGTATACACGTATAGCTGTAGTGTTTCCTGCGCGGCTTTGCTGTCGGCTTCGTATTCGACTGCGGTCTTTCCGATGTTGCTCGCATGACGGTGAGCGGCCCGCAAGTGGATCACGGTTGGACAGACTTTAAATCCCTGCTGCTTGATGTACTCAATGGCGTTTGCGCCCTCGGTGCCTTGGGTCGGTGCCTT
>CAZZYO010000185.1:0-5087 GCA_964658255.1 Candidatus Babeliales bacterium | reverse complement strand
AGGCGTAAAAGCAACAGCCCCTGCGCGTCAGGGGCCTACTTTGGCGAAGGGATAGTTAGGGCTGCGTCGTGGGACCCCTTGCGCGCGACTGCCACACGCGCAATCCCTTGCAGGTCGTCCAGGAATCGCACATCACGCCACCCTGCCAGCAGCGTGGCCACTGCTTCCTGCTGCCCGTGCCCTATCTCCAGCAGCAGCCAGCCTCCGGGCTCAAGCGTCGCCCGCGCGGCAGGAATCAGGCGCTCATAAACGTCCAATCCACGAGGCCCGGCATACAAGGCCTTTGCCGGCTCCCAATGGGCGACTTGCGGCTCGAGCACCTCGCCCGCGGGCACGTACGGCGGGTTGGAGACGATCATGTCGAAGCGCTCGTCACCCACCGCTGCCAGCAGGTCGGATGCGACACTGCGCACCCGCGCGGCAACGCCATGCGCCTCCGCATTGGCCTGGGCTACCTGTAACGCGGACTGTGACAGATCGAGCGCAGTCACGTGGAGCAATGGTCGCGCATGGGCCAGCGCTACGGCAATCGCTCCCGAGCCGGTGCCGACATCGGCAATCCTTGCCTGTTTCGTCGTAGGCAGAAGTTCCAGCGCCGTTTCAACCAGCAGCTCTGTCTCGGGGCGGGGGATCAGCACCGCCGGTGAGACTGCAAAGCGCAGCCCGTAAAACTCCTGCTCGCCCAGGATGTACTGCATCGGCTCATGCTGCGTCCGGCGCGCTACAAGCGCCTGGTACGCGTTGATCTGGACGGCGCTCAGCGGCACATCAGGGTGCGCCAGCATCCATGCCCGATCCTTGCCGAGCACGCGGCAAAGCAGGAGCGCGGCGTCGCGCTGCGGCTCGCGCGAGGCGTAAGCCAGCCGCTCGGCGCCGGAGCGCACCTGCATTTTCACACTACTGGAGGTAAGTGCCATCGACTGCTCGTTGCTGCTCATCCTGCTCGCAACATGTATTATCCTGAGCGACAGCGAAGGATCTGCGGCTTCCCTGCGGCCCACCAGAGCACGCAGATGCGCTAAGGCCAACCCGCCGGAGCTGTTCACCCGCGCGGAGTTACTTACGCCGCCGTCTCAGCTTCTGCCTTCAACCGCTCCGCATTGTAATAAGTCACCAGTGCATCCACGACCGGCTGCATCCGCCCTTCCATCACTTCGCTAAGCTGGTGCAGCGTGAGCCCGATGCGATGATCCGTCAATCGGTTCTGCGGAAAGTTATAGGTCCGAATCTTCTCGCTCCGGTCTCCCGTCCCGACCTGGCTCTTTCGCTGCGCGGCCTCGATCTGGTGCAACCGCTCCTGCTCGACCTCGTACAGTCGCGAGCGAAGCACGCGCATGGCCTTCTCTCGATTCTTGATCTGCGACTTCTCATCCTGGCAGCTTACGACCGTGTTGGTCGGCAGGTGGGTGATGCGTATCGCCGAGTAGGTCGTATTCACCGACTGCCCGCCCGGACCGGACGAGCAAAAGGTATCGATGCGCAGGTCCTTTGCTTCAATCTTCACGTCAACCTCTTCGGCTTCGGGCAGCACTGCGACTGTGATCGCCGAGGTATGCACGCGGCCCTGCGTTTCAGTCGCAGGCACACGCTGCACGCGGTGCACGCCGCTCTCGTACTTCATCTGCGCGTACACGCCCAGACCTTCCATCAGGAACGACACATCCTTCAGCCCACCGACCGAGGACTCCGTCTCGTAGAGGACCTCGACCTTCCATCGGTGCAGCTCGGCAAAGCGCGTGTACATACGGAAGACCTCGGCGGCGAAGAGTGAGGCCTCGTCTCCGCCGGTTGCCGCGCGTATCTCGACGACAACGTTCTTATCGTCATTCGGATCCTTGGGCAGCAGGAGGAGCTTCAGCTCCTCTTCAATCGTAGGCAGCTGCGCCTCAAGCATGGCAAGCTCTTCGGTGGCCATCGCGCGCACGTCAGGGTCAGCGTCGTTAGCCATGACGGAAGCCTCGGCAATGCCCTCAAGGGTCGCACGATACCTCTTGATGTGAGCCACCAGCGGCTCCATCTCGCGATGCTGCCGCGCAATCTTCTGATATTTCTGCTGATCTGAAAAGACCTCTGGCAGCTCCATCTGTCCACCCAGATCCTCAAACCGTGCCACAATTTGCTCAAGCCGTTCCAACATGACGTTCACTCTCCGCGGAGCGCGAGGGCGCCGGTGTTCTTCCGCTAACTTTCTTATTCAGACAGGGAACGCGCGCAAGCGCCAAGACAGGGCGGCGGGAGCCGCTAGAGGAGAGTGCCAGTTGGGAAATACTTGGCCATCGATGCTGTAAGTATATCAAGCCGGCGACCAGGGCGTGCGCCGGTGATGTTACCTGAACGCGCACCCTGGTCATAGAGCGGTTTAGAGGATGTACCGGCTCAAATCCTGATCCTTCACAATCCCGCCGACCATCTGCCGCACGTACTCCGGATCGATGATCACCGTTCGATCGTGCCCCACACCGTTGGGGCGGTCGACTACCGGCAGCGGTACCATCGCCGCGCCATCGGCGGCGGCCGCAATGTCAAAGACGCCAGACTCTGGCCGCGCGGCCTTGATCAGGTCCGGAGCGACAAAGCTGATCTCGTCCAGTACCCGCTCCATGATGGTGTGCAGGCGGCGGGCGCCAATGTTCTCCGTCGTCTCGTTCACGCGGAAGGCGAACTGCGCCATCTCTTCCAGCGACTCCGGGGTGAACTCTAGCTTCAAGCCTTCAGTCTCAAGGAGCGCCGTATATTGCTTGGTCAGCGAGGCCTTAGGCTCGTTGAGTATTTTCACAAAATCTTCAACCGTAAGTGACTGTAACTCGACCCGGATAGGAAAGCGGCCTTGTAACTCGGGGATAAGATCGCTGGGCTTGGTCACATGGAACGCACCGGCCGCGATGAAGAGGATGTGGTCCGTCGAGACCATCCCGTAGCGCGTGTTGACCGTCGTGCCTTCAACAATGGGCAGGATGTCGCGCTGCACCCCTTCGCGCGAGATATCCGGGCCGTGGCCGCCTTCACGCCCTGCGATCTTGTCGATTTCATCGAGGAAGATCATCCCTGAGTCTTCCACGCGCTCAACCGCGATGCGCGTCACCTGGTCCATGTCAATCAGGCGGCCCTCTTCTTCCTGCACCAGGTAGTCAAAGGCTTCGCCGACCTTCATCTTGCGCTTCTTGGTGCGCGGACCAAACAGCGCAGGCAGCGCGTCCTTGAGCGACACATCCATATCCTCGGGCGCCTGGCTCGAGATGATCTCGAATGAAGGTTGATTGCGCTCGCGGACATCTATCTCAACGGAGCGATCGTCGAGCTTGCCCTCGCGGAACTGCTGCCGCAGCTTTTCTCGCGTCCGCTCCTGGGGAACTTCATCGGGCCTTGTCTCATCTGTAACCGGTGCAGGCACAATAGAAATGACGCCCTCGCCGACTGGAGTCTGCGCTGCTGCAGGCGCAGCCGGCAAAAGCAGGTCAAGCAGACGCTCTTCGGCGTTCATCTCGGCCTTGTCCTCTACCTCTTCAAGCTTCTCCTCGCGCACCATGTCAATGGCAATTTCGACCAGGTCGCGAATCATCGACTCGACGTCGCGCCCAACATAGCCGACCTCGGTAAACTTCGACGCCTCGACCTTGAGAAAAGGCGAGCTGGTGAGCTTTGCCAGACGGCGCGCGATCTCTGTCTTGCCTACGCCGGTCGGACCAATCATCAGGATGTTTTTCGGCATGATCTCTTCTGCCACTTCAGGCGGAAGCTTCTGCCGGCGCATCCGGTTACGCAGCGCAATGGCAACGGCACGCTTTGCCGCGCGCTGCCCTACGACGTACTTGTCCAGCTCAGCGACGATTTCGCGTGGAGTCAGCTCATCGAGCGCGAGTTCCTGATCGTCCGCGGTTCCAGGTAAATAGATAGCCATGTCTCGTGTCCTAACTTGACTTACACAAACGGGTAACCGAAGGATAGCTGCGGCGGGGCGTATGTACAGCCAGGGCTTAGGCCCGCAGCTCTTCGGTTGTAAACTGCTCGTTGGTATAGATACATATCTTGCCTGCGATCATCAGCGACTTCTCGGCAATGTCGCGCGCAGACAGGTCGGTGTTCTCATACAGCGCACGGGCCGCCGCCAGTGCATAGGAGCCGCCGCTGCCAATGGTGAGCATCGCCTCATCGGGCTCAATGACGTCACCGGTGCCACTGATCAGGAACATCTGGTGCAGGTCGCTCACCACCAGCAACGCCTCCAGCGAGCGCAGCATCTTGTCTGTCCGCCAGTCACGAGCCAGCTCCACGGCCGCCCGGCCCAGGTTGCCCGCATACTGCTCCAGCTTGCCCTCAAACCTGGCAAAGAGGGAGAAAGCATCGGCAGTTGACCCGGCAAACCCGGCCAGGATCTTGTCCTGGTAAAGCCGCCGCAGCTTCCGCGCTGAGTGCTTCATGATCGCGTCGCCCATCGTCACCTGGCCATCCGCCGCCATGACCACGCTGCCGCCTCGGCGCACACAGATCACGGTTGTCGAGCGGATGCGCTGGCCCGGCCCAAAGCCCAGCCCAGACACGCCAGTGCGCCCGGACAGCCGTTCGGCGGGCTCAAACTCTTCGGGCATTGGTTTAGAGGCAGGCAGGGGTGTGCGGGGGAGATTCGTCATACTGACCCTTAAGTATAGCGCAGCCTCACGGCCCTGCCTGGTCTTCCGTCTGTCACAGAGCGCGTGATTCCTGCTCGTCGGCTGCGGTATGCTGCATCTATAGCAAGGGCAGGCTTGCCACGAGCCCGCCCCTGAGACGGAGACCCTGGTGAACGGCGCTTCCCTGCGTGACCCCCATTTTCTCGGCACGCTTGCCGCCGCAGGGCTGTGCCTGGGCGGCATCGCGCTTTACATGGTCACGCGCAAGCACACCTCTGAGGAAGAGCTGGAGCGCACGCGGCGGCAGGACCTGGTAGTCGGCGGCCGCATCATCGATGGCACCATCCTTGATGTCGCGGAACTCGGCGAGACCGAGTCAGGCCGCCCCGGTGGCATGCAGCTCATCCTCTACAAGTATGAGATCGCGGGCGTCTCCTACGAGCGCTCGCAGGACGTCACCAACCTCCGCGAGCTGGTCCG
>CAZZYO010000184.1:0-5090 GCA_964658255.1 Candidatus Babeliales bacterium | reverse complement strand
AACGGCGGCCGCGGACGCTCAGCGCAAACTCAGGACCTGCCTGTCATCTCTGACATGCTCAAGCAGGGTCAGGAGATCCTGGTCCAGATCGCCAAGGAGCCCATCGCGAAGAAGGGCGCGAGGATCACCTCGCACATCGCCCTGCCCGGCCGGTTCCTGGTCTTTATGCCAACGGTCTCGCACGTTGGCGTCTCGCGCAAGATTGCGTCCGATGAAGAGCGTCAGCGGCTTAAGCGCATCCTCATCAGTGAGAAAGGCGAGAGCTCCGGCGGGTTTATCGTTCGCACCGCGGCTGAAGGAGCGAGCGAAGAAGATCTCCGCGCTGACCTGCGCTTCCTGATTTCGCTCTGGACCGAGGTCAAGCAGCGTTCGGACACGGCCAAGGCGCCGGCGCTCATCTATCACGATCTCAACCTGATCGAGCGCATCCTGCGCGACCAGGTCTCGTCGAACTTCTCGACGATCTGGGTCGATTCCGAGTCTGAGTACGAGCGGATCATTCGCTTCCTCAATCGCTTTCAGCCAGCGCTGGTGCGCAGGGTCAAGCTCTATACCAAGGAGACCCCACTCTTTGAGCATTTCGGGATCCAGGATGAGATCTCGAAAGCGCTAAAGTCCAAGGTCTGGCTCAAGTCTGGCGGATCCATTGTTATCAACCAGACAGAAGCCTTGGTAGCCATCGATATCAACACTGGCAAATATGTTGGTAAGACCTCGCGGCTCGAAGACACAATCGTAAAGACTAACCTCGACGCAATCCCGGAGATTGTTCGTCAGATCCGTCTGCGCGACCTGGGCGGGATCATCGTTATCGACTTCATTGACATGGACGAGCGTAAGAATCGCAACCGCGTCCTGGCTGCGCTCGAAGAAGAGTTGAAGCACGATCGCGCGCCATCCAAGGTCCTGCAGTTTAACGACTTTGGGTTGGTTGCCATCACGCGTAAGCGCGTCAAGCAGTCGCTCGAGCGCACCTTGTCTGTACAGTGCGAGACATGCACCGGAACAGGCATGGTCAAGAGCCCGGTAACTGTCTGCAACGAAATCTACATCGAGATGCGCAAGATGCAGAAGCACCTGGACGGCAAGGATGTCATGCTGCGTGTGCATCCCGAGGTCGTCAAGCAGCTGAAGGCAGGCGGTGGCAAGTGGATCAACGAACTGGAGGAGATGGTGGCGAAAACCATCATTATCAAGAGTGACCCAGCGCTCCACCCGGAGCAGTTCGATATTCACTAATCTCTACGCATCATGACGGAAGGAAAGGGCCGAGAGGAAACTCCCGGCCCTTGCTGTGTGTGCTCCATGTGCAAAACGCCACCTGGTCAAACAAAATCTCAATCAGGCGCGTCAAACCAGGTAGAGCAGGGTCTATACGAACCAGCGTAGTCACGTGTTGAGCAAACGCGCGTGGCTGCTTCACAAAGAATAGGAGCTAACCGGAATGATGTCCCCCCTCGCAGTTACTTCCGCGACGTCCGTGCGCACACGATCGTGGCGTTCCTTGGCAGCAGTTGCTGTGTGCGCATTGGCTGCATTGCCGCTCGCCGCGCAGCAGCCAACCTACTCGACCTCGAGCACGCATGCATTGTTGGCCGGAGACGACATTGACGGGTCCTCGATAGCGTCAGAGCCTAGTCCCGCACCGTCTGCTTCTCCGCAGTATGGTGGGGGTGGTTACAGCGGGTATCACGAGAGCCGTTTAAGTCACCTGGCCTTCGAGGCAGGCGGCGGGTTTACCGCGCCAGTCGGCAACGATGTGAATGGCGGCTTCACGACCGTGATCGGCGATGGAAATCGCTATGGTACTGATGGCTGGGGTGGTAACTTCCTGGTCGGCGCAGGCTGGACTTTTACAAAGCGCTTTTCGCTGCTTGGCGAGTACCAGTTCAATACGAACAAGATCCCGGGACGCACTCTGTCCACGATCTATAACTCGTTCAATAATAGTGACCCCACAGACTTCTCGGGTAACGGCATCACCGCCATAGGCGGCCACGTGCACACCAGCAGCATCACCGCCGAGCCAGTCTTCTACTACTTCAACAGCGATAAACACAAGTATGCCGGCTACATTATTGGCGGCGCGGGCTGGTATCACAAGACCATAAGCTTTACCGCACCGGTAGCCGAGGAAACTTACTACGGCGTCTATGTGCAAAACCAAAGCTTTAGCAGCTACGGCGACAGCGGGCTTGGCGTGAACTTCGGTACGGGGGTATCCTTCAAGCCGTTTGGCGAGAGTTCCCATGCCAAGCTATTTGCCGAGGCTCGCTACGTCTGGGCAGACACTCCACGCGAGACGCAGGCGGATGCAACTGATCCCAACTCAACGGTGCTGCACACCGGGACTGAGGGGCTGATCCCGGTTTCCGTCGGTATCCGGTTTTAGCCATCCCACGAGTCCAAGGCCCCGCGTGCAACCAATGACGCGGGGCCTTGTGCCGCTCCCTCGCCAGAGCAACTAGTCACACCCTGAGCCGCGCTCAGGACCGGCGGCTGACTTCGCAGTGCGGCAGGCGGACTCCGCTGAGTTCCATCTGCCCGCTCAGCGCCATGTTAGAAAGTCAACAAAAGCTTGGCTACTTCCCCTGAACAATCCCCTCAACCGCGGCCGCTGTCTTCGGCAGCGCACAGGTCAGGCACTCAAGCTTACCTTCGGGCGATATAAAGAAAACGTCCTCGATGCGCACCCCTAACTTCTCCTCCGGAATATAGATACCCGGCTCGATCGTGAATACCATTCCTCGTTGCAGTGGCTCCGCGTCGATGGAATCGTGCACATCGATGCCGACACCATGCCCAATGCCGTGGATGAAGTACTTGCCCAGCGGCTCCCCGTGCAGGTCCTTGCCGTGCGCGTTCATGTAGTTCCACGCGATGGTATCGAGTGACTCAGGGTAGCGGTGGGTAGGGTCGTTGATACGCGACTTGCCAACGGTAAACGCATCGATGGCAGCTTTTTGTGCGCCAAGCACGATGTTATAAATCTCTAGCTGGCGCGCAGTAAAGTGGCCGCTTACTGGTACCGTGCGGGTGATGTCAGACGCATACATGGAGTACTCGCCCGCGGCATCGACGACAACCACGTCGCCTGCCTGCATCGTGTCCGAGTCATCTGAGTAGTGCAGCTCGGTCGAGTGGATGCCCGATCCAACAACCGAGGGATACGAAGGGCGCTCGCACCCGTTGGCGAGCAAACCGGCATAGATCACTCCCTCAACGGTCCGCTCTCGTTGCCCGGGATGAACCGAGCGCATCATGGCAAGCTGCGCCTGTACCGAGGCATCTGCGGCCCTGTGCAGCAGTGCGATCTCGCCTGTGTCCTTGATCCTGCGCAGCTCGGCGATCGGCTCGCTCACATCGTGAAGCGGTGGTGGGCTCGCGCTGCCAAGTGAAGCACTGACCACAGTCATAAGTGCCTTGGTGGGTGCAGAGTCCGGCTCGCCCCAGCGTGGGCATGGCCGATTGGCGCCAGCAATGAGGGTGTTGAGCTCGCTGATGAGGGAAGACAGCGGGGCAACGTTATCGACGCCCGCCTTTTCCGTCGCGCGCGGCGTCTCTGCATCGAGCTTTACCCCGGTGTACTGCTCCATGCGCAGGTTGCGCGTTGGCAAAAAGAGCACCTCACGATAGGGACGCGCTGGGTGTCCGTCGGTCGCAGCAACAGGTGCCTCCACTACAAGCGCGGCGCCAGGCTCGTTCCAACCCGTGAGATAGTAGAAGTCTTCGTCCTGGCGGTAGTCCTGGTACTCGAGCGACGGCTCCTGGTTCGCGAACAGGATGGTCACGCCGCCGTTCAGTTTGCCCGCCAGGGCTACCCGGCGTGCGTGATAGGTCGCGGTCGGTTGGCGGTCAAGCGCGTGAGCGCATGCACAAAGCAGCAGTAGGCAAGCGATACTGCGCAGCAGGTTCTTCAGCATGCTTCTGAGTCTAGACCAGCAGATGAGGATCCTTGCTGGCCTCCGCGATGAAGAAGGCATTCTGCTCTACCTTGATACCGACAAGCTCCACGCGCTTGAGCGCGCGCCGGATGCCGGTCATGGTCTGGAATGTCTCGGTGCGTTCGCCGAGACTCAGTTGCCTCCCTGACACGTGGAACAACAGGCTGTTGATCGCGACACACCCGCAGTAAACGACGTCTTTCAAGTTGCCGCTGTGCAGCGATTGCGCCGCGCGCCTCTTGTACATTTCGCACGAGTGCAGGACCAGCCAGGCCTCGCCCCCGGGTTTAAGCACCCGCTTGATCTCGCCGAGTGTGCTGCTCACCTTCATATAGGGCAATGCGACGCGACATATTACCAGGTCGAAGAAGTTATCCGGGAACTTGAGATACTCGCCTCTGCCAACGCTTAGGTGAACGTTGGGCGGGGCAACGCGCAGGCCCGCTGCAATGGCTTCGGCATCAGGATCAACGCCATACGCTGTCATATCGCTGCTCAGACCAGCCGCGAGTAGCGTCTGTCCCATGCCGCACCCTATGTCGAGAATGATGTGGTGCCGCAGCTCAAAACGAGGCAGGAGATGGTTGCGATGGCTCGGATCGCGGGCAACCGAGAGTTCGCGAAGGTGGTACGCAAGGGTGCTCATGACACCTCCTGAGCGACTTCCACTGCTGCGGAGCAGGGTAAGCGTCCCTTGAGGAGCTGGCAAGTACTTTTCGCGAAACTTTTACACGCCGACGGGGAAGGGCTTTGGAGAACTCTCGTCCAGGTTCGCGCCGCCGCGCCAGCGCTCAAAGCGGCCCTGCAGCAGGGAGAGCAGGCCGGTGTACCAGTAGCCGATGACGAACAGCAGTAGGAAGGGAATGGTGAAGTAATTCTCGTTTGAGATTGCGTACCAGACCGTCCAGGCAAAGTAGCAGCCGATCGCTAGTTCGATCCACGGCACGATGCCCAGGCGCTTCCGATATTTGGTCGCCTGAGACTTTTGCCCGCGCTTTTCCACCCGGTACTTCGGCGTGCGCTTGAACGAGCTCTGGATGCCGAAGAGCGCTTCCATTACGGCGCGGGTGTTGGTGACGGTGAGACCGATGCCAAGCGCCATCAGAAAGGGTAGGTAGGGAAGCGTGCGCCACCAGCTGCGCGGGT
>CAZZYO010000183.1:0-5155 GCA_964658255.1 Candidatus Babeliales bacterium | reverse complement strand
TGCGGGACCTGGCAAAGAAACAAAGAAAAAGGGAGAGGACGGCTTGCGCCATCCCCTCCCTTGCTGGTGAAGCATCAAAGACAGCCGGCAGTTAGAAGTAGTACTTCGCTGCCAGGGTGACCTGACGAGCGCCCGTTTCAAAGTGCGGCTTGCCAGTGGTGGTTGTGTTGGTGTTGGTCGGCGAGAGCGACTGCACCTGGATCGGTGTGGCTACTCCTGTGTTCGGGTTGATGGTGAAACAGCCGGGGCAGGTAGCGTTGCTGTTCTGCACAAAATTGAGCTGCTCGTCGCTTTGTCCGGCCAGGCCAAACTGCGGGTTGGCATGATTGATGAAGTTGGTAGCGTAGGCGCGGATGGAGATCTTCTGCCGTTCGCCGAGGTTGAAGTTCTTGTAGATACCGAGATCCGTGTCAAAGTATGCAGGGTTGCGGATGTACGGTTCGACGATGGTGCCCTGCTGCCCGAATGCGGGAGTGGTATAGCAGCTGGGGTTAAAGCGCATGCCGTCGTGCAGACCTTTGCGGGGATCGCAGGTAAGCGCGGGAGCAAGCGCGTTGTAGGCATTGGAGCCGAACCATTCCGAAGGTCCGACAGCGATCGACTTGAGCCCGTTTGGCAGCGTGATGCTGTTGTCGGGCAGGTTGGAGTGAGCGAGGGTGGGCACCGTCAGGTTACCCGGGTACAGGGCATTCAGCGTGCCACCGGTAGTCTCCTGCAGCGGGGCGCCGCTTTGGAAGGCCGTATATCCGGAGAGCTGCCAGCCGTTGACAGCACCGGCCAGGAGACGGTTGCCATGCAGGAGGCTGGGCACTGTGTACGAGTAGGTCAGGTTGAGGATGTGGGTGTGATCGTAGGCGAGCGGCCCGTAATTGTTGTTGATGTTGAACGGATCGATGGTGGTGCCATTGCCGGCTCCGTTGCTGGAGACACCATCGCGTGTGCCGAGCACCTTTGAGAAGGTGTAGTTCGTTACAAATGTATAAGGACCAGACTGCTTCTGGAAGCTGGCCTGCAGCGAGTTGTAGCGTGAGTAGCCTGCGTGGGTAACCAGGTAAATGTTGTGGTAGTCGGTTAACGGACGATAGTCATTGGGATTGAAGTTTTGCGTGTACGCATACTGCGTGCAGGCAATCGGCTGGTTCTGCAGCTGAGCTGCCGTTCCGCCGTACACGCAGCCTGGGCGTGCCGGCGACTGCTGCGATCCAAGGGTTGGATCAGGCTGGAAAAAACCACCCGGGGTCACGTTGTTCTGGTTAGCAAGGTTGCTGTTGCCGCCATCCAGGTACTCGTTCGCGCTGCGGTTGGCAACGTAGGAGAGCTCGAGGACAGAGCGCCAGGGCAGAGCCTGCGAGACAGTGGCGTTCCAGTCGGTCGTGAATGGGACACGGCTGTCTCCCTTCTGCATGGCATAGATATCGCTGCCATTCTGGGAAACGCTTGAGGGAGGTGTGAAATTCTTGATGCCGTCATACCCTTCAAAGCCGCTCGGTGTGGTGTAGCTGAACGAGCCGAGAGGCCCGTTGCCTGCATTACCCACCTCGGTTGAAACCTGGTAGGGGAAGACAGCGATGCCGCCACGAAAGACCGTCTTGCCTGTGCCAAAGATGTCATAGGCAAAGCCAACGCGCGGCGAGTAGTAAAAGGTTGGAGAAGTCCAGCCCGAGTTCGGAACGGACTTGTTGATCGCATTCCACTCGAGGCCGCGATTTGCGGTCCCGGCTGCTGCGCTGGCGTAGGCAGCTCCATTGAAGACCTGGAAGCCATTCGGCAGGCCGTACCACTGGCCCATATGGTCAGCGCGGAGGCCGATGTTGACGGTGAGCGTCTTGGCCGCCTTCCACTGGTCCTGCCCATAGATCGACCATTGATGCCACTTGATGTCCTGCGTTGGAATGGTGTTCTGCTGCGTGTACTGCGCGATACGGCCCAGGAACAGGTCGGCAACAATGTTGCCGGTCGAGTAGGAGCCACCGCCAAGCGTGTACGTACCGTTTCCAGGATTCGTGCTGCCCTGCTTGTTCTCCTGGGTATCCCAGTACATGCCTACCTTGAGCGAGTGGTTGCCGACCACCTTGGTGAAGTTGTCGTAGACGGCCGGAGCTGTCTTGACGCCGCCAAAGCTGCCTGGATCGAGGTCGTACTGTGCGATGTTGCCGATCTGCCCGTTGCAGCAGTAGGTCTCGAAGTTCGGGATCTGCTTGCTGGTGTTGCCAAACAGGCCGGGAACGTTAAAGCCGTTGGTCTGCCGGGAAACAGCGTTGGGGTTCGAGAGTGAGTAGGGATTCTGGAACTGGGCGCGAGTGAAGACAAACTCGTTGGTGGTGGTCGCGTTGAAGACGTGCGTCCCGTTGATCATGACCAGGTTTGAGACGGTGCTCGCCGCGGCCGGGCTGGGGTAGGGCAGCTCGTTCGGTGGCTGCCACCAGATCGCGATGGGCGCGAGATCACTCTCGTGCTGGTGCGTGTAGGAGCCGGTGATCTTGGTGTTATCGCCAAGCGAGTAGTCGAGCTTGCCTGTCACTTCGTACCGGTTTACGGGCGATGTGTTGACGTAGTGGTAGTTGGTCCAGCCATTGCCGCTGGACGGCGCCTGGTTGGTCGCCGGGTACAGCTTAAGGATGCCGGTGATGTTCTTATCGAATTGAGATGTGGGTATAGAGGTCGCCGTGGCGCCGGGAGCCAGGTTGGCGCCTGGCTGAGCGTAGAACTGAGTCCAGGTAGTCTGAGCGTCCATAGGGATGCCGGCGTTGGAGAAGTCACCCGAGAGCTGGGCGGCATTGGGAACGTTGTAGTTGATGACGCTGCCGGCGGGCTGCTGCTTCATGTACTCGTAGCCGGCCCAGAAGAACAGCGACTTGTGCTCCTTGTTGAACTTGACGAAAGGCAATTGAACCGGTCCGCCCACATTGCCGCCCATGTAGTAGTAGCTTTGCGCTGAATTATTATGCCCCTGCGACTTGGTGTAGGCGTCGATCGAGTCAAGGACAGCGTTGTGGGTGTAGAGATAGGCCTCGCCGTGAAAGCTTGAACCGCCGCTTTTCGAGAACGCCTGGAAGATCGTCGGACCCTTGGCGTACTCGGCGCCATAGGAGGACTGCAGAACCTTGATGCTGGCGGTCATGTCCTGGTTGATGTTTGCGATCTGAGTGCCGGAGTTACCAGGGTCAACCAGGTTCGCGCCATCGAGCATGTAGGCCATGGCGCCATTTGGCTGCGTACCGTTGGACGAGTAGTCGCCGACCGGGCCCTGGTTTGAATTAACCACGCGCGAGTTGAAGCCATTTGCGGACTGGCCGGTGTTGATCGCCATACCGGGCATGACCTTGAGCAACTCGCCGGCGTCGCGGCCGGAAAGCGGGAACTGGTCGATCATGGTCGAGTTGAGCGAGGTGCTGACCTCGGAGGTGTCAAGCGGCACGACCACATCCTGGCCGGAGACCACATCCACCTGGGTTGCATTGCCGCCGATCTGCAGCTTGATGCTGGCGATGTCGCGGTTATCGCCCTGGTTGACTACGATGTCATGCTCTTCCCAGCTGGAGAAGCCGGTCGCCTTGACGTCGATCGAGTAGGTGGCGGGCTGGAGTGCTGTAAGGACGAAGTGACCGGCTGCGTCGCTGGTGAGTGCGCGCTCGTCGCCGCTGGCCTGGTTGTGCAGGGTGATGTTGGCGTTGGGTACGACGGCGCCGCTCTGGTCATAGACGGTGCCAGACAGCGTGCCGGTAAGCTGCTGCGCGCGGCACGGTAGCGTTACCACGACAAGCGCTGCTAAAGCGAGCGCTGGTAGACGGCGTCGCATCGGCCAAGGCTGCTTGGGCTCGATGGTGGCGCGAGGAAGGGTGGACATACGGGAGCCTCCGATAAGCAAAGTGGTACAGGTAGGACGTCCTACTGTGGGGAACCAAGGCGCGATGACATGCCTCGAGCCTAAGAACGCCTTTGGGTCAAACAACAAAGAAGTACATGCGAGCGAAAAGGCCTGTCAAGGAAGATAGCGCTCTGGCGGACAAAAATCTGATTACGTCATCAGGATGAGGAGTGTAGCCAGCCGGACGTAGACGCGCTTACGTCTCGATGACAGGCCGGCGCAGTAGACCTTCTCCTTGTGCCGCAAAGAAGCAGCCTTTCGGGAGAGCGAGACCGTCTTGCGGCGCGGGGCGAGGCATCTGAAACCTCCCTCAGGGCGATGAACCCTGTAAGCGGTGCAACGTGCGTTGCGGGCCGCAAACTGAAGAAGAGTTGCGAGCTCTTGCCCCTGCGGCGACTGTCGCGCGGCAGTGAGCGGCCGGTCAGGCCTCGTCCGCAGGTCCTTTGCTCGGCTCGGGGATGACCTTCGCCAGTCTTTCTGCTGTGACCTAAACCAGGCGCAGGGTAGGCCTGCGGGTGGATGTCGGCGAGCCGCGCAGGTACTTCGGGCACCCTGGGCCTCTCGGCTGCGAGTTCGAGTTGATTACCTTCGTGCGGTTCGCCGTCTTTCGCGCGGAGCCATCCGCGGCATCTATTTTCGGTTCTAGCCGGCAATGGACCAAGCAGGATGACAAGCTCGTTCCTGGTGATATCAAACAAGGACAACCACTTAGCTATTTTTCAAGCCAGAAGAGAGCGGCACGTATTAGTTGGGCAAGGAATATCGATAACTTGTAGAAGCCTGGGCGTGACGTTCTCCTCGTTCCAAAATGGAACGATCAGGGTGACCGCTAACGTGCTTGCAAGACAGGCAAGGACGCACAGGCCCCGGAACCCAGGAGAGGTTATTGCCCGGATTACTGACAACGGCTTAGTGGTAAGAAAAGAGGTCGCTAGCGCGTAAGCGCGCCACCCGACTCGCGATGGAGGTGCGATGTGCGACGCGGTCTGGTAAGGATGCGCGGCCTCAGCTTAGAGGACAGTAGCACCACCGCTGATAACATCGGCAAGATTAATACGCTCTAAATACCAAGGTAACCCCGACGGCAGAAAGTTCCCTTTATCTAGGTGACTGCCCGGGCTTCCTCACGATAAATTCGGTCCTATGATCGAGCGCAACTTACTAAATCGTGTCGCAACCTGCTTACTTGCTTTTTTCTTTTTCTCCGTTCTTCTCGGATGTGGCTCTAGTCGCCACCCAGGAAGTCTGCACATCAGCACGCAGGCGACCAGCTTTGCTGCCGGTCCC
>CAZZYO010000182.1:0-5497 GCA_964658255.1 Candidatus Babeliales bacterium | reverse complement strand
TGAGCGGCGAGGAAACCCTCGCCCAGGTGAACCGCGAGATCGAGCACCCGAAGCTCAAGAACCTGAAGCGCGCAGCCATCGTCATCGCGATCTACTCGCTGGTGTTCACGGGTGTTGTTTCGCTGCTGGCGGTCATGCTGATCCCGGACGCAATCCGCATCCCGGTCTACCGCGACAACCTGATCGCCGGCCTCGCCATGTACATGGTGGGACCTATGACGCTCAAGATTGTTTTCCGCGTCTTTGTCGTCATCGTCGGTTTCCTGATCCTCTCGGGTGCGGTCAATACGTCCATCATCGGCTCGACCGGCGTGCTGATGCGCATAGCCGAGGATGGCGTGTTGACCGACTGGTTCCGCAAGCCGCACCAGCGTTTTGGCACCAGCTTTCGCATCGTCAATCTCGTCACGGCACTCCAGCTCTTCACCATTATTGTCACGCGCGGCAATGTCATCACCCTCGGCGAGGCGTACGCGTTTGGCGTGATCTGGAGCTTCACCTTCAACGCGCTGGCCATGCTTGTGCTGCGCTGGAAATATAAGGGCGAGCGCGGCTGGAAGGTCCCGATCAACGTCCGCGTCGCCGGCAAGGAAGTGCCGGTCGGGCTGATCTCGGTCTTCCTGGTACTGCTCGCAACTGCCTGTGTCAACCTGCTCACCAAGAGCACCGCGACAGTAAGTGGGATAATTTTCGCCGGCGTTTTCTTTGCCATCTTCACTTTTTCTGAGCGACAAAATGCGAAGCGCCAGCAGTACACGCGCCAGCAGATGAAGGAGCACTTCCAGCTCGAGCACGAGGAGCACATTGGCCGCGAAGCCCTGCAGCTAAAGCACGGCGGCGTGGTCGTCTCGATGAACGATGCGACGCGACCCTACGCGTTGAAGTGGGCACTCGCGCGCACCGACACCGACGCGCAGGATGTGGTCGTGCTCACAGCGCGCATGATTGGCGCCGGCGGCCCGGAGTATCTTGACCCGTCCGAACAAAGCTTCTCAGAGCACGAGCAGATGCTCTTTACCAAGGCTGTCTCGGTCGCGGAAAGCTTTGGCAAGCACATCTCCTTGCTGGTGGTGCCTGCCGGGGAGATCTTCACGGCGCTGGTGCAGACAGCGAACTCGCTCGAGGTCTCGATGCTGGTCTCAGGACTCTCCTCTACGCTGACGCCACAGGAGCAGGCCTTTCACATCGGCCAGGCATGGGAAAACCTGCCTGGAGCCAAGCAGCAGTTCAGCTATATCGTCGTCACGCCCGACGGACAGGCGCAGCAGTTCCACATCGGTCCGCACGCACCGGCGTTGCGGACCGATGATGTCGAACTGGTGCATCGCCTGTGGCTGAACATGAGTCGCGACCCAGGCCTGAGCCGCCTGCATCACTCGGATATTGTGACCTACGCGCTCACGCGGCTTGCCTCTGACTACGCGCGCAGCAAGCAGGAGATCGTCGGCGACCTGAAGCGCCTGGACCCGAGCTTCGGCGTTGGCGCGGGGGTTGGCGCGGTGCCAACGCTGCGGGCCGAGTCAGCGTCCTTCCCGATACGCGCGCCACGGAGCTCGATGGACGGCAAGAGCGACGAGTAGGTTGCATCGCTTAAGTTGCACTCATAGTGCATTTGCTTTGCACACACACTTAACGCGCGCTCAGTATGCGCAACCGTCCCTTGTCATCTGTCCTGTAGCTAAGAAAAACCCCCTCCTCCTCGCAGGCCAGTGTGGCTGGGATAAGGTCAGGCGAGTCGCCGCGGAAGGTAAGCTTTGAGGTCAAGCTTCCATCCGAAGGGTCGAATTGGTAATAAGCCGCCTGACTGGTAGGCTGCGGACCACTTTGATCATGTGAGGCTGGCTGCAATTGCACGACCCACAGTTTATCGGATGGAAGCACCCCGGCTACGCTTAAGCCCTTCGGTACATTCAGGCTTATTTCGCGATTACTTCCGTGTTCACCTACGCTTAGGATTGGACCACTTCCTCCTTTTCGCCAGACAAGAACATTCTGTCCGCGGGTGGTCATGAGAATTGAGCCTAAAACGCGCGAGTGGTTCATCGTCCCTTCCGCTGAGTTAGGGTCAGGCGAGGGTGTGTACTGACCCAAACGGTATGGTATGGGAAGAGTGCGGATGGCTTTGCCATCCTCACCCACTAGGTAAAGGCGAGGAATATCATTCGCGCGGTCGTAAGCAGTAATAAGGAATTCGCCCGAGCTAAGCACCGCTACACGCGAAGGAAGCACATTCCGGAGATCTAACTCGATGGACTTGGAGTAATGACCTGCCCTGTTGAAAAGAGCTAGGAAAAATCCATAGCTGGACTGCTTTACCTGTGTCTCTCCTTGTCCGGGCTGCATCTCCCTGGTGGCGCGAACCAGCACAACCACGTTCTCCTGATTTGGAAAGTAACTAATGATAGTAGCGCCGCTGAGATCCCTGATAGCAGAGATATCAAACCCGAGACTTGCTTTTGGGGTCACTTCAACAATGGCCTGCTGCATAAAGGATGGAGGCTGAAGAGAGTTGAGGAACAAAGAGCCGTCACTAGTGCATTGCGTGGGAAGAATGACGACAGGCGATGCCCTGAAGCCGCCTACTGGATCGCTGGCGGTGAAAGTGAGTTGGCGTGTTGGAAGCTCTTCTAAATGATCGCCATCTTGTGACGGATAGACGCGTGGATTACTCTGGGCGTACGTAAAGGCGGCCAGAGACATCCCGCAGGCGGCGAGCTGCCGAACAATTCCGCTGCTTAGCATGTCTAGTCCTTCATTCCTGAGAGCAATGCTTCAAAGCCAGATGCTTGGTGTTTGAGGGGCGCCTTGCCCAGGCTATCTGTCGACCACTGCTGATACGGCGCTCCGAAGAAGCTGTCGGATAGCTGATAACGGTCTTGGCAGTCCGCGATGAGCAAAGGGTGTATCTCCGCCATTTCTTGAAGTCTGCGACGCACCGCCGGATCTTTAAGTTCCGCTGTTGCGCACCCTGTAAAAGGGTAACAACTCGTGACGGTCCCTCCGTTGCAGCAACTAACCGGACCACACGAGGGAACGAAGCCATACTCACTCGGTTGCGGCAGATTGACAGTGATCGTCTGAAGAACATGTCGAAGTTGAGCACAACACCTGATACGAAGTGAATTGGGCACACTGTTGGCCCCTTGCCATGATTCCCACGCAACTTAACAATGCTACGCAAACAGGTGGCATATCGATCTCATCAGTAATCCTCCGAATAGCAGCATTTCGCTTGACAACAAGCGATTGGTGGGAACGATAACAATCAATACAACTGTCTGTCAACGGATCTGGTCGCGTCGAAAATGTACTTAATAAACACTTAAAACAATAGAATTAGTACTCCTGTGCCCACCACTCCATGGCGTACCGGCTTTGACCACATGTATCGGCGTAGGGCTACACTCGGGTTCATGAACGCCACAGCCTCGGTCATCGGAACCACCTACCCGCCACCCTCGATCCGCACCAAGCCTGGTAAACACAAACTCGCTGGCCCCGGTCTGCTCAAGCCGCTCTTCTCCGGGCAGGCCTTTCGCCAGGGACCGGAGCAGGCCATGCTCACCAACGCCCGCGAGTACGGCGACCTGGTTCACTACCGCGCTGCCGGCCGCAACATCTTCCAGTTCAATCATCCAGACCTGATCCACGAGATGCTGGTCACCGACGCGCGGCACCACCACCGCGGCATGGTCATGCAGCGGTCAAAGATCGTGCTCGGAGAGGGGCTGCTCACGAGTGAAGAACCCCTGCACATGCGCCAGCGACGGCTCGCGCAGCCTGCCTTTCACCGCGACCGCATCGCGGCATACGGGCGTGTCATCGGGCAGTTTGCTGGAGAGGCGACCGCGAGTTGGCAGGCAGGTTCGGTGCGCGACGTCCACACCGACATGCAGACGCTCGCCCTGCGCATCGTTGGCAAAACGCTCTTCGACCAGGAGATGGAGGGCGACACGAAGAAGATCGCCACCGCCATCGACGCGTTCATGGCCTTCCTCCCGCTGGTCTTTCTCCCGTTCTCGGAGACGATCCAGAAGTTGCCCATCCCCATGATGCAGCGCATCCGGCGCAGTCGAGTGGAACTGGACACGCTGATCTACCGCATCATCGCCGAGCGTCGAGCCGCCGGCGCCGATCGCGGCGACCTGCTCTCGATGTTGCTCGCCGCCGAGGACACCGAGGAGAACACCGGCGGCATGTCCGACACGCAGGTCCGCGACGAGTGCGTGACTGCCCTGCTGGCCGGCAATGAGACGACCGCGAACGCGCTCAGCTTTGCGCTATGGCTGCTTGCGACGCACCCTGAGATCCAGCAGCAACTGCACGACGAAGCAAGCCAGGTGCTGGGCGAGGAGCACGCGACGGCAGAGCACTACAGCAGGCTGCGCTTTGCCTGGATGTGCTTTGCGGAAGCCATGCGGCTCTACCCGCCTGTGTGGGTCACCGCGCGTACGGCGGCTGTGAGCTACGAGGTGCGCGGATTCACCATTCCTGAAGGCAGCATCCTGCTTGCGCCGCAGATTGTCGCGCACCGCGATCCACGCTTCTGGGACGAAGCGCAAAAGTTCAACCCGGGCCGGTTTCGCGAGGAGGATCGCGGTGCGCGGCCCACCGCACGGCCCAAGATGAGCTACTTCCCTTTTGCGGCCGGTAGCCGCCAGTGTATCGGCGAGGGGCTGGCGTGGATGGAAGGCGTGCTGTCCCTCGCAACCATCGCTCGTGACTGGCGCATGCGCCTGCCAGCCGGCGCCCCGGGCCACCTCGAGGTCCAGGCGCGCGTGTCGCTACGACCGAAAGGCGCGGTGCCTCTGCTGCTGGAGCGATGGACCTGATAGCAGAGAGCATCACGGTGGCGCACGACCTCTCCGGACGCTAGGATCGCCTTCGCTGCCTCCCGAAGACTGAGGTCAAAACTTATGCGTTGTTCCGGGTATTTGCTCACGACCACGTTTGTCCTGTTTTTCTACTCCGTTGCGGTTGCGAATAGGCAGGCCCGCCTCGGCTCATACGGACGCCGCTGCCCTGCTGGATCCAGTAGCGAGGCTCCACGCGACTGCCACGCCTGCCGACTTTCACATGGAATGAAGTACCGAGACGGCTCGGGACGGAGAACGGGAGCAGAACTGGCCCAAGTCCAATTACTCGGTGGTGAGAGCGGCGAGACCCGCTTCCGCCTAAAGGGCTCATACGCTCATGAGTATCCAGGTGCAGCAGTTTGACGGCACCATCGAGGTGGAGTCGGTGCGCGAGGCGAACGCTTGGCTGGGGCAGCGCCAAGCTTTCCCCAGGTGCCGGCTTCGGCACACAGAAGCTGATCCAAAATGGAGCGGATTGGAGCGGGCCCGAGCGGATCGGCAGGAGTTTGAAGCAGCCGCTCGGCTGGCGAAGAAAAGGTGAAGAAACCTGTTGACGCAGCTTTATCCGCCGAGTAACGTCTCTTCATGGGCGAATACAAGGCGAATCTGCTCCTCGACGACACGCTGTTTGCACAGGCTCC
>CAZZYO010000181.1:0-5567 GCA_964658255.1 Candidatus Babeliales bacterium | reverse complement strand
CTCAGCCACATCGCGGCTAAGCGTGAAGAGCACCACAGAGTGCCCGCGCTTGAGAAAAGCCGCGACCAGCGGCGTTACGGCAGTGCTGCCCATACCCGTCGGCAAGGTCTCCGGCGGCTGCTGAAACCAAGAAGCCAGCGCACGCAGATCGATCGGAGTGGCGAAAGCAATCCTCATCCGGCGAACGCTCCCGCCGCAGTGCGTACAGCCCCATCCAGCGGCAGTTCGCCCTCGTCTTGATAGAGACCTCGCACAATCTTGGTCACGCCGCTCTCGATTGAGTACGCCTTGTGGATGGCGGCTGCATCGGCGAGCGCTCGCTCCCTTGCGAGCTCCGGTGGCGTCTCGAGGCAGGCATGCAGGCAGGCAGCAAACGATGCCGAGGTCGGCTCGGCGAGCGTGATCGAGCGCGTCCTGGCCGCAATGTCACGCAGGCCGCGCACGTTGGTAAGCAGCGCCGGAGTTCCCGCGCCGATAGCCTCGAGTGCCGCGTTGCCCAGCCCCTCATGCAAAGAGGGCATCACGAACAGGTCCGCGGCCCATAGAAAGGGACGCGGGTCTGCGTGGCTGCCCAGGAAGCGCACCCGCGCCTCAAGGCCAAGCGACGCCGCGAGCGCTCGCTCTGGCTCGCCGGGCTGCTCACGCCCTACATGCAGGTAGATCCACGGCTTCGAGCCAGGCAGGGATGCGAGTGCCTGCAGCAGCGCGGCGTGATTTTTGGCGCGATTGCAGTTACCGACGCTGACCAGGACGCGGGCGTCGCTTGGGCAGCCGAGCGCGCGCCGGGCTTCCGCATGTTCCTCGGTGGAGGGCGGACGAAAGTGCTCCACGTCAAACCAGTTGGGCGTGCACAGACCGGAATTGCCGTATAACTCCGCTTCCACCTGCTCCACGGACTCGCTGACAAACGCAAAGCGTACTCCGCTGGCACGGGCGAGTGCGCGCTCAAACCGCTTGCGCAGCGCGAGCCCGCCCGTGAAGGCGAATGCATTATGCACCGTGCGCACGATTGTGGGTATCTGCGCGGCGCGGCCTAGCGTGACAAACAGAGGAAAGGCCGCTTCGGTGTGAAGGTGAAGCACATCGTATTCACCGGCCTGGCAGAGCTCGAAAAAATGTGGGACAAAGCTTGAGGATGGAAGATAGCGCAAGGCCGAGCGAAACGGCAGATGATGCATCCCAAAGCCGACCTGCCGAAGCGCAGGTGCAAGCACGCCCGGCTCGGGGCCGGTCGCCAGCAGATCAAGCTTGTACCCGAAGCGCTGCCAGTATGCGGCGCTCTGGAGCAGCATCAACTCCGCGCCCGACCGGTCAAACTGGTTCAGCACATGGAGCACGCGTTGTTGTGATCCTGCCATGAAGCTCCTGCGGTGCCTAGCTCGCTCGGACGCGTCCGAGCGAGACCTTGAGATATGGAGAGACAAAGTAAAGCGGCCAGAGGTATCCGCAGTGCCGCCGGGAAAAGAGGAACCACTCTCGCATCGGCACGCCCTTGGGCGACATGAGGTGATTCCATCGACGCAGAAACGGGAGCTGGTCATCCCGCCAGGTGCCCGCTACCGGGTTGTTCGGGCACCGGCCCAGGTAACCCGGAGCCACGTGTACGGCGAAGCCGGCGCGCGTTGCACGAAAGCCGTAGTCGAAGTCTCCAAACTGCTGTCGGTATCCCTGCTCAAGATTGCCCAGCCGCCGCGCCACAGTTGCCGGGATCAGGGTGCAGTTCCCGTTCATCGTGTCGCAGGCGACCGGTTTGTCCGGGAGCGGCACAATGAAAGTGTCCCGCACCCCGTTCCATCGATGCTCACGCCGCAAGCCTCCGTACGTGCGCCTGCCGGTTGCGGGATCGCACGTAGAAGCAGTGACAATCGAGGTGATCCCCTGCTGGGCAAGATCGCGGGCTGTCGTCAACAAGGTGTCGACGCAATGTGGGGCGAGCAGCGTATCGTCGTTCAACAGCAGGTAGTAGTCGAAGCCGATTTCCTGCGCCCGCGCAAAGGCCATGCGCATGCCACCGTTCCAGAACAGCGACCCCGTGCCATGCAGCAGTTCAACCGCGGGAAAGGCAGCCAGTACAGCCTCTGCAGTTCCGTCGCGGCTGGCGTCGTCGACCAGGATAACGTGCATCGTCCGTGAGACTGTAGCCTCTTGTTCGTAAAGCGACCACAGTGTTTCGAGTGTCTTCTCTCGGCGATTGAAACAGGTAAGCAGGACGGCTAATCGCGGGTTGTCGGCTGAAGCCTGCTGCGGCTCGCTCACTTGCTGCTGCTGCTGGCGTGATCGCGATGTAAGTGCGGGAGTGCCAGTGTTCGTCTTGTGCCTCCCGGCAACTGAGAGGAACGAAGCGGGTATTTTGCTGAACGAATTTGGCCCCTGAGCATGTGCCTGCGGAGCCCGGAAGGGATGCTGAAGACAGGACTCGATGCCTTGGACAAAGTGCGAAGCCATGGACTCGATCGAGTACTGCTGCGAAGCACGTCGCGAGGCTTCTGCCATGGCATGAAGACGCGCCTCGTCCGACAGGAGGGCGACAACCGCTTGCACGTAGCGCTCGACAGAATCGCCCGTCACCAGTCCTGTCACGCCATCTTCCAGGTAGTCGATCTCGGGATTGGTTGCGCGCTCGCCCGTAACTACAAACGGGAGCCCGGCGGCCATCGCATCGAGTATTCCCAGCCCGGCAAGGTAGGGCATCAAGCAGATATGCGCCAGGCGGAAGTAGGGGGCTCGCGCGTCGCCGAAGATGCTGCCTAACACATGCAACCAGGGCCTATGCTCAGAAGCTTCTCTGAGCTCTGCGTCAAGCGGGCCGCTACCGATGACAACCAGGTGAAAGCTTGGATCAGCCTGGACGATCCGGTCCCCGGCCTGCAGAAGAAAGTCGACGCCGCGACCCGGGTAGAGGCTCCCGCAAAAGAGCGCAACGTGCGCTTGCGGGAGGATGCCTAATTTCTGACGCACCTGGTCCAGCCGCTCACCATCTATATTCGCCAGGGCCGCCCGGAAGCTCGCAAGGTCGATCGCGTTTTCAAGTGCGGTGATCCGTTCTGGAGCGCAGCCTTCGGCCACCAGGTCGCGCGCCACTCCTGTGGTGTAGGCGAAGATCCAATCTGCACGCAGCAAGGTGTGGCGACGCAGCGGACGCAAAAGCCTTGACGAGGCATGCCTCAGCGTTCCTCCGTGCGTCCAGTAGCCGAGCTTCCTGATGCGCAGAAACGACAGCGTGAGCAGGAGGTAATTGAGCAGGTGTTTCACCGCATGCTCGACGATGATCAGATCAGCCCAGATCAGCAGATCGAGTGGGAACTGCCAAACCAGCCTGCCCCAGGCAAGGGTGCGAGAGGGGATGCGGAACCCATAGTCGGCGGGGAGATCGACATCGTCATGACGCGCGCTGTGCCCCCCAGGTGGAGCACTGTAGGCAACACGCAGCTCGACACCCTGCGCGGCAAGTTGCGCATGCATGCGTGTAAACAGCGGCGCCCGATATTGCTTGCACATCTGCTGAACGATGAGCACACGCTTGCTGCGCGCTCCCGCCGGCTTCATGAAGGCACCCTGATCGGGTCTGCAAACTTACGCGGGCGCCGAAGCTGGCGCACGTAGGCTGGGGGAAGGTGAGCGCTGTACTGGAGAAGAAAACGGACCGAGGCGCGGCCGAAAACGAAAGCGCTCGCAAACCAAATAGATGCTCCCATCAGGCAAACAGCTGCGCTGAAGAGAACAAGCAGCCGAGGTCCCGCTGCGACGCTCCAACTGATCATTGAGCGATCGAGCGACCAGGTGCACACCGCGAACGCCGCAGAGAACATGAGCCTGCCGCATCCAGCAGAGACAGCCTCGACCCATGACACGCCAAGCGTTGCGAAGACCATGCCTGCCGTTAAAAGAAAGCGGATGCTCATCACTGCGAGCAGCGCCCAGCCCACCGCGACGAGCGACACTCGCACTGCAGCAAAATAGGCGACCGATGCCAGCGCACAACTGATGGCTTGCGGCCAGAACTCGAGTGCCGGTCGGCCCATCCCGCAGAGGATCGGGTTGAGCAGGCTGATGCAGCCAAACAGTGGCATGGCAAGTGCGAGGGGTACCATCAGCGGGATCGCTGCACCCCACTTTGGGCCATAAAGGCCCGTGATCACCGTGGCTGGTGAGCAGACAAAGGTCGCATACGCAGGCCCAAGCAGGCCTAGCGCGAGCACCATCGAAACCAGTGCAAGTTGTCCGAGCACCTCCTTGCGCCCCTGCATTTTTGCAGCGGAGGAAAGCAGGACAGACTGCAATCCGTTCGCGAGCGCATTGCAAGGCTGGTAGGCAAGGTTGCAGGCGCGCCCATAGAGCCCGAGCGCCACAGGTCCCCTGTAACTGGCCGCCAGGTTGTCGAGGTTGAAGTGCCCCCAGTTCACAAGATTGTTCGCGATGATGGTGCCACCGAAAACGGCGATCGAGCGCGGGGGCAGCCGGAAGCATGGCGCAAGTGGGTGCCGGGCCGAGGCGTACAGCATCCCGGCGTTGATGGCAGCCTGCGCCAGGTAGGCAGCCACCAGGCTCCACACCCCGGCCCCGTAAACTGCCAGCGGAACCCCAAGCAGCAGGTAGGCGACCAGGTAACTGGCCAGGCCGGCATACTGCACGACCCGGAAGCGCATCTCGCGCCGAAGCAGGGCGGCTGAGACCAGCCCGAAGGACTGCAGAGTAAGCAGGAGTGAAAGCGCGCGCACGACAGGGGTGGCGGAGGGTACGTGGAAGAGTCGAACCATGACCGGCGCGGCCAGGTACACGAGCGCGGTCAGGCATACTCCCGAGAGCACCTGGCAGGTGAAGGTCCGGCGCACCGTGTCAGGCGCCAGCTCTTTCTGCTGGATCAACGCCTGGCTGAAGCCTCCATCGACGAAAAAGTTTGCCAGGCTGAAGATGGTGGTCGCGACGATGGCTTGCCCGAAGGGTCCTGGACCAAGGATGCGGGCGAGTACTGTGCCGATGACGAGCGAGCTTATCGTCGAGGCGAGACTTCCCACGTAATTCCAGCCAATGCCGGAGATTGCCGCCGAGGCCACGCCTTGTGTCTCTTGTTTCATCTCGTTTCGGTGCGCACGCGCTTAGTGCCCGGTTCCGGCGTAGATGGAGGCCGAGGTCGCCGCGCTCAACACTGCCGACCCATTGACCGCCGCCGCCTTCAGCTTGCTGACCGCGACATACACCACATCCTCCGGCTCAAGGACTGGCGCCGGCATCTTGCCTTCCAGCACTTTCGAGTATTCGACAGGCAGCTCGACGATGCCCTGCTGTTGCCTGCGCACAATCCACACCTTGCGTGTGGACGCGATCAGAGTGGTTCCCTGCGCCAGCGCCAGCGCCTGGGTCAGATCAAGCGACCCGCGGTCTACCATCAGGTAGCCACCCGGACGTGTGACCGCTCCTAGTACGTACACGATCCCTGCGCGCCGGACAAACACCGTGTCACCCGGGTGCACGATCACCTGCTGGACACTTCCCGGCCCGGCATCGCGCATGTATCGCGCATGTTCGATCGAGGGCGTGGCCATTCCGGGTTGCTGCTGGTGATCGAT
>CAZZYO010000180.1:0-5570 GCA_964658255.1 Candidatus Babeliales bacterium | reverse complement strand
AAGCTCCTTCTGAATGGCCTTCATCTGCTCGCGCAGATAGTAGTCGCGCTGCGATTGCTGCACCTGGTCCTGAACTTCGGACTGGATCTTGTTGCGCAGCTGCTGGACCTCGACCTCCTTGGCCAGGTGGCGGTGAATACGCTCCAGGCGCACCTGCACGTCGGTGGTCTCCAGCAGATCCTGCTTGTCGGTCGTCCCGAGAAACGGCAGGGAGGAGGCAATGAAGTCGGTCAGCCGCGCTGGATCTTCGATCTGCGCGGCGATCGTCTGCAGCTCGTCGGACAAGGTGGGCGAGGCGCCCACAATCTGCTGAAAGTCGGCAACGACGTTGCGCTGTAGTGCTTCCATCTCCGGTGTTCGGGGGACCGCTGACTCCTCGACCGGCTCCACCCGCACCATCATGAAGGGTTCGATCTGGCTGAACTCGTCAAGCTTGACCCGCTGCGAGCCTTCGGTGAAGACAAACAGGCTCTGATTAGGCATCTTGACGACCTTGTGGACCGTGGCCACCGTGCCGTAGCTGTGTAGGTCGCTGGGTTGCGGGTTATCTACCCGCGATTCGCGCTGCGCGACCACCACAATCGTCTTTTCCTCGCCAAGCGACTGGATGAGCTGGATGGAGCTCTCACGCCCGACGGTAAGCGGCAATACCGCGTGCGGGAACAACACGGTGTCCCGCACCGGAAGTACAGGAAGCAACCTGCCCGCGGAGCGCTCGCCGCGACCGGAAGCGCTGCTTGGATGGATGATGCTGAGAAAATCGTTTGGCATTGAGTGATCCCTTATCAGATTTCTCTACATTGGACGCATCAGATCCGGGAAAGATGCAGGCCGGCTCTCTACAGCCGGGCAACACTTGCATCTGGCGCTTCCACCAGATTCATCGGCAGCCGCGCCGATTACTTGTGGAGAAATGAGACGTCCAGCACTTCTCCCGCATGGAGACCTCGCACGGCGAGCCCAGCCCGACTCTTTTGAGGCACCTGCGATACTAGGAAGCAGAGCATACACGTGGTGGCGGCCGAATGGAATGGTTCTGCAAGAAGTGCGACGGGATGGGGATGTGCGTAGTTGAACGAGCCGATGGTGGCTTCCTTGCAGAGGAGTGCGAGTGCCGAGCGCTCCGGCGCAACCTGCAACTCCACAGCCGGGCCAACATTCCTGAGCGGTACAAGGACTGCACGCTGCAGAACTACGTGTACGACTTTCCAGGCGCACATCGTTCACTCCAAGCCGCGCTGATCCGGGCTCGTGGGTTCGTCGGTAACTACCCGCATAACCTGAAGGGCACAGGTCTGCTATTCACAGGAGATATTGGCACCGGCAAAACCCACCTGGCGGTCGGCATAATACAGGCTCTTACTCTGGAAAAAGGTGTACCGGCGTTGTTTTGCGATCATCGCGAGTTGATCAAGGCTATTCACAATTCCTACAATCCGCGCGTGGCTATCACTGAAATGGACGTCCTGCGACCCGTCTTCGAGGCTGAAATACTTGTCCTGGATGAGCTTGGGTCCGCCAAGAAAACCGAGTGGGTGTCCGACATGGTCGAACACATCTTGAACACACGCTACAACGACAAGCGGACGACGATCGTTACCACGAACTACCCGAACCTGCCGCCATCGGGTACGTTGCCAAGAAAAACGACAGAAGAGAATCGCAAGGGAGGATCAGCGGCCGCTGCTCCCCTGGCAAACGTGGACACAGAATCTGACGACATCTACCGCAGGGTAGCTCAACTCAATGGAGATCCGCACAGTGTACCGAGTCTCTCCGTGACCCCCGATCCGGACTTACAGGAAAGAGAAAGCCGGAGAAAGTTCAGGCCTCTGGTGGTAGCTTCAGCGGGCTCAGCGGAGAATGGGCCTTTACCGGCCGAGATGAGCTGGTCCGCAGCGGGCATCACGCTAGGCGATCGGATCGGAGAGCGCATGCGCTCCAGACTCATAGAGATGTGCGTCACTGCGGAGCTGCGTGGCGTTGATTATCGTCAAGGGGCTAAACGGGCCCAGTTCCGCTGAGTCGCTGAACGACATGGCTCAACCCATACTAGAGCGGCTAAATACATTGCTTCCAGTCATCAGAGTGCGTCGCTCCAAGAGGATCTCAACCTTGACTTTCCGGGCGGCTCGATCATACCCCTCTTCTGACTAAATACTTATAAGTCGGAGAGCGAAGAAGAGAAAGCGGGGTACACATCGAGCATGACAGGGCTGTGTGCAGAAGAGATCCAGTGGAAACGTGTCTGCCTGCGCCTTTCCTGGTTTCATAGGTGTTGCGGGCGCACGTCTTCCCTCAACTCATCTTCGGGATCAAGATCTGAAAGCACGAGGGGCTTACTTGTTCGAGAACAGCTTCGGCAGTCTGCTCCTTCCCTCTTGGGCAGTGATGGTACAGGCTGAACCTTTCCAAGGCCAGTAGCTAGGGACAACTCTGCGCGAGAGGAGCCCTCATACAGTCATACGCCTAAAGTAATCAGCGGATACCGCACAACTGTCAATAATGACCATTGCCTGCCTGCTTCGATAGCCCATACATCTCAACCTCCGCTGAGCCAGTTCCCAGGGACGTGGATCGACGAGTTGTCCAAAGCATTCGCTCGGTGAACCCGGACGCTCTCGGTTCCGTATACTCCAGCGACCTGCCTGAACTCTACTCGGTGAGCTTCCCTTCGAGGCAACGATGCAAATCTATAAAGACGCGATCTGGACGCGTGGACTGGGCCTGAAGCAGGCTGCTCTCATCGCGGGCTTTACTTACCTGCTGAATCCGGTCACCTTCGCCGAGGCCTATGTCATGCCTCGCTTGATGTCCGCAGACCCGGCGCAGACCGTTAGCAACCTGACCGCTCATCCGCACCTGTTTTCTGCAGCGGTGCTGTCCTACGTCATCAGCGCGATTGGAGACGTGGTGATGGCCTGGGCCTTATACGCATTGCTGCGACCCGTTCATGGTGCCTTGGCTCTGCTCGGGTCCTTGTTGCAACTTGTCTATGCGGCAGCGTGGCTAGGTGCGCTTTCAAACCTCGGACTGATCTATCGCTTCATCGCTATTCCCGCCTATGCGCGGCATGCCTCTGGAGCCGGCCTTCCCTCGCAAATCGCCGCACTCCTTGGCGCCTACCGCTCTGGATGGGGGCTCGCACTGATCCTCTTTGGCTTGCATCTTGTGGTGACCGGGTGGCTTATCGCTCGCTCGTGCTACCTTCCGCGATGGCTTGGCTGGTTGCTATTCGTCGACGGTTGGGCGTGGGTCTTTGACAGCACCTCCATCTATCTCTTTCCCGATTCCAATTCTCCGTTTCTCAAAGCAATCTTCGCGGCTGAGTTGATCTTTATGTTTTGGCTACTTGGGTGGGGGTGGCGGCTACAGGAGCAAGGGAGCTTAACCTAGGACCGGCAATGACACAACGTGCAGACGCAGCGTGCTGGCCTACTATGCGGCCGGCTAAGAACCCGGCGAGGTCGCTCAGCGGTACATACAAAGCAAAGAATCCGCTGAGAACATCAGGGACTTCGATATGTCAGATATTGTCGACGTAGAGTCGACGGTTCTCATACCTTCGACAAGCAGGTGAACGCCGTACACCAGCGTAGCGACCTAAAGCAAGTACTCGTGTGTCATAGTTCCTCCTTTACTTTCGTTTGGTTGTTCAAGATCAAGATGCGAAGGAGAGTAGGCACGCTGGCCAGAAGCAAGCGCTGGGAGACTCACCCCAGGCGCGAGCCTTTGATCTTGAATACAAAGCACGCCAGAGTGAGTTTTCACCCGCTAGGTCTTGGCTCGCAACTCTAACCCCGGCAAGCCGACTACGATGCAGGACGATAGCCGCGTACAAAGGCCGTCACGCCTTGTCGTGCCCAAGCCTTGAGTTTGGCGTTTGTCTTCAGGGCTGAGGGCAGGTTGAGACTCAACCGGACTTGCGGCATCCCGACGAGCATGCCTTGAAATTGGAGCGCCGCTACGTCTGTATCTGGAATGTCGAGGCGTCCCGGTTCCACAAGTAGATCCAGGTAGTCTCGAAGCGCTCTTCGGACGCTTTCAGGACCGTGCTGCCAGAGTGCTAGGCCTAACTCTGGAAACTGCGTTGCTTCCGAGACAATCAGCCTGTACAACTGTTTTGCTTCGTCGCTGGTTACCCACATCGCTATCCGCAATCCAAACGTTTCAAGCGTCTCCTCCATCGGCACATCGAGCGACAGAGGACCAGCAGCAATCGGAAGGATCACGTTTGCAACGCGGCATTGCAGGAGAGCGATATAAAGTGGTCCTTCACTCGGGTAAAGCGAATACAGGGTGACCTTCGACGCTCCTGCCCCTCGCGCAATTTAGCGGGTACTTGCCTTTGCAAATCCGAACTCCACGGAAACTTGAGTTGCCGCTTCCAGAATTGAGTTCTTATGTGCTTCAACTTCGCTGGTTGGTGGGCGCCCAGCACCCCGCTTGACGCGCTTTTGTTCTGAATTCATCTGAACTGTAGATTCTCGCAAGCCTCTCGCCCACTCTTATCGACGGGCCTGCATGCAGGCGGGCCAACGATCCTTGGGTCAATTTCTATCTTCAGGCCGCGCGCGGTCCACTCTCCCCATAAACGCGGCGGGCCAGCGGGCACGCCAGGTCCCCTAATACTACGAAACCGTATTGAAGGAGCCATATGCAACCAAAGAACTCGAACGGCGACAGCAGAAGGCATCAGGAAAACGTTGATGTCTGCCCGCGGTGCGCTGTCGCGGTGAATCTTTCGCAAGCCGCTCTACCAACGGTTACAAGTGGGATGATTGAGTGTCCTCGGTGCGAGTGGGTTGGGCCAGTAGAGATCCAGGTCGCCGAAGTGAACGAAGCGGCGGAATGAGCAACTTCGGTGGCTCTAAGCAGACAGCTTCGTCAACATGGAAAGAGAGCGCTGTGGGTCCTTCTTGGGCGGCAAGAGTTTGCGCACGTATGCCCGAACAAACTCGCTTGAGAGCTTAGATTCATCGCCCGCCTGGGAGGCCAGATGCGTTGTAAGGGTGAGTTCTGGCGCCACCAGCGGACGAACTGTGACCCCGTTACGCGACAGCAGCAGAACGCCAGCTTGACCACGAAAGCGACACACTCTTCGTCCGCAAGTAAGGTCAATGCGTCTTCTGGCGTTTGGTGCCTTCACGATGCCAAACTCCGAATGGGAAAAGCTTGCCGTTGCATGATGGCGGTGGGAGGTAGCTGCGAAGAAGTATGGCAGCGTAGGGTGGCATACCTTCCGCATACTTATCGTTCCTGGCTGGATAGCACTTCAGCGCCTATCTGAGTGCACCAGAAAGTGATGCGGCATGCCCTGGTTTGACAACGATGAACGTGTACGGGAACGCCTTGATGACGGCCAAACATGAGGCCAACAGGAAGGTTCTAAAGGCGCATTGGGGAGCGATCAGGCCTATGCAAAAAACGCCAGCCACACCCGATAAGCCCATAGCAATTTTGATGACCGCTGCTAAAAGGGTTATCTGGGGTTGACGTCTACGCTAAGTGGTTGCGGGGGTAGGATTTGAACCTACGACCTTTGGGTTATGAGCCCAACGAGCTACCGG
>CAZZYO010000179.1:0-5606 GCA_964658255.1 Candidatus Babeliales bacterium | reverse complement strand
TTGCCTGTCTTTGCGGTTTTGTCTCTGGTGCCTCTCCTGGCGCAGACAGCTCCGACCGCGCCTCCTGTCTCAAAGACGGCCGGTGCGGCCACTCCGCGTCCGCCCAAACCGCCAGCGCTGATTGACCCAGCCGGTCCCGCTGTCTCGCTCGAGTCCTCCGAAGCGCTGTTCGACATCGCGGTCGCACTAAACGCCTGCGGCTATGACAATGGTCTTGAGTCCTCGGATCCGATCCGCGCGCACATCCGCGAGCAGGTCAATCGCGAACTGCAGCAGTCTGCCCCGGCTCGCGAGGCACGCGAGCACCTGTGTACGTTCATCAACCAGCACCGGCTGAACGAAGCTCGGCGCGACCTGTCGCAGTACGTGTCGCTTGCGCTCTACCTCAACCCGCCGCCGGACCTGACTGCCAGCGTTGACCAGCAAGACATACCCCCGGATGCGACGCAGGTGATCGACATGCTGCCGCTGCTGCGTACCTTTGCCACCGCAGCGCAGCTTCACCTGATCTGGGTGGCGAATCGGCCAGCGTACGACGAGGCCGTCGCCAGGCTGCATGATCCGCTCACGCGGATGATTCTGGACACGAATATCTACCTCAAGATGCCGACCTCGACCTACAGCGGGTCGCGCTTTCTCGTTGTACTGGAGCCGATGCTCTCCCCGGCCGAGACCAACGCGCGGGTCTACGGGACTGACTACGTGGTGGTCGCGAGCCCGGTCAACGGCGCGATCCACATGCAGGATGTGCGCCACACCTACCTGCACTACACGATAGAACCGCTGCTGTACGCACGGGCCAACGCCATGGATCGCCTGCTGCCGATCCTGAGGACGGTGCGGGATGCGCCACTCGATTACGTCTATCGATCCGACATAGTGTCGCTCGTGATCGAGTGCATGGTCCGCGCGATTGAGGCGCGCACCATGCAGACCAACGTCGCCATCTTCGAAATCCCGAAAAACACCAGCCGCGCCGACCTGCCGCGCATCCAGCGCGAGCACGACCTTACCGTGCAAAAGGATGCAGCTGTTCGGCTGCAGTCCGTCCAGGCATCCACGACGCAAGGCTACGTGCTGACGCAGTACTTCTACGACGAGGTAAGAGGCTTTGAGGGTGCCCCGGAGAGCTTGAAGGAGGCGATTGGTCCGATGGTCTACGGCATGGACGTCGACCAGCAAGTACACCGCGCCCGCGAGGTTCATTTTGCCGAGCAGGGGCAGGGTGACGTGATTCACCACGCCGCGCCGCGCACGCTTGACCTGGCCGAGGCCAAGCTGAAGCAGGGCGACGCCGATGCGGCCCGCACGCTGGCCCAACAGGCGATCAAGGACCACAGCTCCGACACGGCCCGAGCTGACTACCTGCTGGCTCTCACCTGGCTGATGAAAGGTGATATGCAGTCAGCGGAGAACGACTTCGCCGAGACTGTGCGCCTGACCAACGATCCGCGCCTGCTTGCCTGGTCGCACATCTACCTTGGGCGCATCCACGACGTCAAAGAAGAGCGGGACGAGGCTCTGACCGAGTACCAGACAGCGCTGAAAGTGCGCGATGGCCAGCAGGACACCCGGGCAGCAGCTGAAAAAGGGATTGCCCAGCCCTTTGCCCTGCCGCACCAGAGCCACCCAGCTGCGGACAATGATCCTGCCGATGCCGACACCAAGGAGCCGACGCCAGCCGGCTCGGCTCCCGGCAAGACTGCGCCGCCGCAGCCCTGAGGCATCCAACCTGGTGCAAGCCCAGGCGAGCCCTTGAAACAAACGAAAGCGGGACACAGCATGGCGGCAGGCGAGCAAGGCGAGTTGGAGGCCATCCTCGGGCATCGCTTTGCGCGGCCTGATTTGCTCCAGCATGCCCTCACCCATGCCTCGGTTCGCCACGAAGCGCAGACCTCACAGCCTCCTGCCGCCGAGCCGGTCCTCGACAACGAGCGCCTCGAATTCCTGGGAGACGCTATCGTTGGCCTGCTGGTTGCGGAGCTGCTCTACGCGGGCTACCCGGAGCTCGACGAGGGGGAACTGACCCGGCTGCGCGCTGCCCTGGTCAGCCGCAAGCACCTGGGACAGGTAGGCGGTACCTTGCGCCTCGGCCAATACCTGAGGCTGGGGAAGGCAGAGGAGCGCATGGGCGGCCGTGGCAAGGCCGCGCTGCTGGCCAACTGCATGGAGGCGCTGATCGCCGCGCTCTACCTGGACGCCGGGTTGGCAGCTTCAACAGCCTTCGTGGAGCGTACCGTCTACGCGCCGTATATCGAGGAATTGCGCGCCGAGCTCCGCGTCCATCGCTCCATCGGCGACTACAAGACTGCCCTCCAAGAGCTGCTGCAGGCACGGCGAGGCGCCCAGCCGACCTACCTCGTCAAGGAGGAAAGCGGCCCGGACCACAGGAAGCGGTTTGTGGTGGAGGTTCGCGTGGATCGACCAAACCAGCCGCCGCTGCGTGCCGAAGGGGAAGGAACCACCAAGAAGAAAGCCGAGCAGGAGGGTGCGCGCTGGATGTACGAGCGGCTTGTCGAGCCTCTGGCGGCCCGGCATGCCGAGGCGCCCGAGCAGACTCCCACGCCAGGCGAATCATCCTCGGACGCCTCCCGGAAAGCTCCAGGCAGGCGGAACCTGCAGCCCGCGACGAAGGCTCTCAAAGGCGCTGCGCCCCCGCGTCCCACGAGCTCAGCCGAGCCAACAGCAAGGGTGACCTCATGAGCCGGCCGCCCGAGTCCATTGCGACCACAGTTGTGCTTGCCGGCGAGCCGGTAGTCCTGCCAACGCGTTCTGTTGCAGGGGCAGGCGCTCAGGCCCACGCGCGTTCGGTGCTGCCCAGCCTGCTCGATGCCTGGCGCTCGCTGCTGACGATGATCGTCGTCGCGTTATTTCTGCTCACCTTCGTGCTGCAGCCGTTCCGCATTCCATCTGAATCCATGGAGCGCACGCTCCTGGTCGGCGACTTCCTGCTCGTCAACAAGATGATCTACGCCCCACAAGGCCTGTTGCGCCGGCTGCTGCCCTACCGGGAGGTCGCGAGCGGAGACGTGATCGTCTTCCGCTTTCCCCTCGATCCGACCGATTACGTCGTCAAGCGGGTCATCGGCATCCCGGGCGATCATCTTCATCTCACCAATGGCGTGGTGTACCGCAATGGCCAGCCACTCACCGAGCCTTATGCCGTCTACGAACAGGCCTATCGCGACAACTTCCGTGATCAGTTTCCCGCCGGCCTCTACACCGACCCGGGCGTCGACACGCACTGGTGGCTTGAGATGCGGCATGATCTCGAGCATGGCGACCTGGTCGTCCCGCCGAACAGCTACTTCGTCCTGGGCGACAATCGCAACCACTCGCGCGACAGCCGCTACTGGGGCTTTGTACCTCGTTCGACGGTCATCGGTAGGCCTTTCCTCATCTACTTTTCCCTGCGCCAACCCTCGGCCACCGATACCCCTTCGCTGCCGGATGATAAACTCGGACACGATCAGGACGCTGTCACAGGCATTGTCGATTTCGCCCGATGGGACCGCATGTTCCGCATCGTGCGGTAGCGGTCAGGCTTGCTTCTGCGTCTCAAAGAGATAGGCACTCACCCGCATGTTAGAGACACTGGAACCCGCCGCAAAGCACCCTGCCAGCACCCCACCTGCCCCGCCAGACGAGACGCCACTGGAGTTTTTTGCCTCGATCTGCGGCGTGCTGGTGCTTGGTCTGTTTGCTCTGACCTTCGTCTTCCAGAACTTTGAAATCCCGTCGGGCTCCATGCTGAAGACGCTGCTCATCGGCGACCACGTGCTGGTGGATCGTGTCACGCTTGCGCCGCCCACCCCGTGGGCGCCCTTCGTCCACTACCGCAACATCGACCGCGGCGACATCATAGTCTTCTTCAAGCCAGGCGAGCCGGACCTGTACCTGGTCAAGCGCGTGGTCGGCATCCCGGGTGACCGCATCCACCTGCGCAATGGCGTCGTCTACCTCAACGGCAAGCCGCAGGTCGAACCGCATGCCATCAAGCCTACCGATGCGGGCTACGCTCCCTACCGCGACGACTTTCCGGCTGTGCCCGCCTCGCAGGGTTACGATCTGACCGCAGGCTGGACCGAAGAGCTGCCCACCCACATCCAGGGCGAAGATCTGGTTGTTCCCGCAGGCAAGTACTTTGCCATGGGCGACAACCGGCCCTACTCGCTTGACAGCCGCTTCTGGGGATTTGTTCCGCGCGAGAATATCGTCGGGCGGCCGCTGTTTGTCTACTGGTCGTTCGTTACCGGTGAAGAGCAGATCGACAAGACCAGCGGCTCGGACCGGGCGGCCTGGCTGATGCACATCGTCACGCACTTCTTCAGCGATACCCGCTGGAAGCGCACCCTGCACCTGGTGAGCTAGCGTGGCGGCACCGCCGCAGCAGGATGCGCCCTTGGCCGCGGCGCTGCCAAGCAGCACGCCTGTTCTCCCGTTGCGACCCCCGGTGCGACCGACACTGCGGCGCGAGTGGCTCCTGCTCACGCTCGCGATCCTGATCTTTGCCGCCGTTATTCTTCCCCCGCTCATCAACCTGGGTCGCTACCAGCACCGCGTTGCGGACACGATGAGCCGTAGCCTGGGCCGCCCAGTCTCCATGCGCCGGGTTACCCTGCGCTTGCTGCCTACCCCTGCCCTGGTTCTGGCCGATGTCGTCGTGCACGAGCAGCCAGGTTACGGCGCGGAGCCTATCCTGCTCGCTCCTGCGCTTACCGCTGAACTGCGTCTCAGTTCGCTCTGGCGAGGACGCTTCGAGGTCAGCCGCGTCGAGATGAGCGATGCAAGCCTCAACCTGGTGCGCGGCGCAGATGGCAGCTGGAACATCGGATCGGTGCTGCTGCAGGCTTCGCACGTGGCCAATGCGCCGACGAGCCAACGGCGTGCCGGCCCGGCGCCGCGCTTCCCCTACATCGCCATCACCGACTCGCGCGTGAACCTGAAGCACGGCATGGAGAAGCTGCCGTATACGCTGCTCAACGCAAACATCTCCATGTGGCTCGCCCAGCCAGAGATCTGGCAGCTTAAGCTGGAAGCCCAGCCTGTCCGCACAGATCTCGCGCTCGGGCTGGCTGACACTGGCCTGCTCCAGGTGGAGGGTCAGCTAGACCGAGCAGCAGCAGCTGGAGGCGGAGGGCTTGGACACCTGCCGCTTCGCCTGCATGCCGAGTGGGCCAACGCCCCGCTCGGCCAGGCGAGCCGCCTGCTCCTTGGATACGACGACGGCTGGCGCGGTGAGCTTCACCTGGCAGCCGACCTTTCTGGGGAGGTCGATCACCTCGCGGTCCAAACGCACCTTGCCATTGCCAACCTGCAGCGGGAAGACGTCGCGTCGGCTGAGCCCTTCAGCGTGGATGCTACCTGCCGCATGCTTTATCACCGGCAAGCTCGCAGGCTGGAAGACCTGGTCTGCCGGTGGCCTGTGGACGCGGGTCAACTGCTGCTACGGGGGAGTGTCGATGGAGCGCAGCCCGGTGGCCGTCAGTCTACCTTTGAGCTCACCGCGGACCAGCTCCCGGCCAGCTTTCTGGTTGCAGCCATAGGGCTTGTGCACAGCGAGCCGGCGCCCGCTTTGCGCCTCGGCGGAAGCCTTGCTGGCACCC
>CAZZYO010000178.1:0-5660 GCA_964658255.1 Candidatus Babeliales bacterium | reverse complement strand
GCAGCGCGGACCTGGGCCTGGATCGAGTTTGCGCTGGCATCGCCCGTCGTGCTTTGGTGTGGCTGGCCGTTCTTTGTGCGAGGTTGGCAATCGGTCGTGAACCGCCACCTTAATATGTTCACGCTGATCGCGCTTGGCACCGGCGCGTCCTTCCTTTACGGCGCCGTGGCTACGATAGCTCCCCCAGATCTTTCCTCCATCGTTTCGTGCCGAAGGTGGCCAGATCGCGCTCTACCTGGAGCCTGCGGTCGTCATCATTGCGCTGGTCTTGCTGGGACAGGTGACGGAACTACGCACCCTCAGTGAGACCAGCAGTGCTATTCGTGCGCTGCTGGGTTTGGCTCCGAAAACTGCGAGACGCCTAGACGAACAGGGCGGCGAAAGCGATGTGCTGCTCGACCACGTTCAGGTGGGCGATCGGTTGCGGGACAAACCGGCCGTGGCTTTCCAAGAGTTTAGATCACGACCTTTGGCGGACCTGCTTTGCCTGCGCCGGCACGGCTTGCGGAGGCGATGTCACTTTCCGCAGGCAGCCAGCATTTGATCGACGACAGCGCTACTGCTCTGCACATTCTTAAGACACGTGGTGCGGTATTCGGCAGGAACGTCCTCACAGGATTTCGCGCTGTTGGCCATCTCCTTCTTGCTGGCGGCGAGTTCGGCGCACTCCTCGGGACTTGGCTTCGGTGGCGTGGCGCGGGAGGCTTCAGCAAGCTGGGCGGCGCTGCAGGGTCCGTCGTAATGGACAGTGGAGTGGGCGGACATTTCGGTGGTGCCGAGTTTTGAAAGTGTGTCGATGGTGAAGGTTCTGTCATCGAGAGCGGTCATCGTGTTGTGGATGATCTGGGCGCTCGAGCCGCGTTTGCAGGTCTGTTCATCCTCGGCGAGTCTCTCTTCATCATGGAGGATGCGTACGGTGCAATCCTGCATGGCGCCTGCGGTGTTGGCCAAGTGGATGGCCGCTGCGACCTGAGCCGGGTTGGGGGGCGCGGTGCAGGTGGTTTCAGTGGTCGGCGCGCTGGGCGGCAAGCCGCTCATTTTGCCCTCCAGTTTGGTGGTGTACTGGCCGGTGGGATAACGACGAAAGTGATGGAAAACAGCGGCACCCTGCTGGGCTGCGACAGGAAGAGCGAGGAGTAGCAGAAGGCTGCAGGCCTGGCGACGAGTGTCCATGAGGACAAGTGTAATTACTTGGGGTTTTCTGGCAAGGCCAACAATAGAAAGACGACGTCGATGGAGCGAGTATTACGGCAAGGCTGTTTTTGCGAGATCAGTACCGATAAATGCCGTTAGTGGAAAGTTGGGCTGGCGATCCGGGCCGGAGCCGCTTTCAGCGCCGATCACTAACGACAATGCGACTTATTGGTACTGATCCGTTACATTCCGCACCGGCGCTTTAGGATAGTTTGCCGTACCGGTTTTGGCTCCGTTTTTTCAGGAGAACAATGCGCCGCCATTCACCGAAATAGTCTGGCCCGTGATGTAGCCGTTGGTTATAGCAAGTAAGACCGCTTTCGCTATCTCGTCCGCCGTTCCAGCGCGACCACTCGGTATGCGGGCGATCACATCGCCGGAGTCTATGAGTGCTCGAGTCATCTCCGTGTCGATCAACCCAGGGGCTACAGCGTTCACAGTGATGCCCTGCTTGGCGAGCTGTAGAGCATAGCTTCGCGTGAGACCTTCCAGCCCTGCTTTTGCCGCCCCGTACGCGACACTGAGAGAGCCTGCGCGAGCGCCCATCGCCGATATATGAACGATCCTGCCCCAATGCCTCCCTCGCATACCCGGCAGAACCGCTTCTGTGCAGAGAAAGGCGGACTTTAGGTTGATCGCAATCGTTCGGTCAAACTCCTCTTCCGTCGTCCCGTTGCCATGCGACGCCGCTATCCCTGCATTGTTCACGAGGATGTCGATCTGTCCCGGACGCTCGCCAATAATCCTAACCATGTCATGGACAAGAGCGCCTACCGAGACATCACAACTGAACGCTTCAGCACGACCCTTGTGATCTCGTATCTCACTCACCACGGCGTTTGCATCCTTGGCACGTTCACGGTAATTGACGGCGACTGCTGCGCCGGCCTCGGCCAACGCCAGAGTAATGGCTTTCCCGATTCCTCGCGACCCACCGGTAACCAAGGCGACGCGGCCTGTCAGTTCACTCATGCTGAGAATCTCCTACCAATCGGATGCCCCTGAGGCACACACAACCTACCGCAATCCATGTGACGAGTGCCCTGAAGCGCACAACGCTGTTTCCCCTCAGCAGAAGGTCGCCGGCGAGAACGCGACGTCCCGGTACTAACGAGGCACTTAGAAAGAATGGGTGGCTCTGTTGCTTCCATCACGCCGTGAGCGGCAAGCGAAAGTTGCAACAGAGCCACGTCAAGGACTTCAAGCTCCCGCAACCCCGGGCGTCGATCCACCCGATGCCAAGGTCACCGAGATGGGTCAGGGCACCATCGACTACCGGCCCATCTTCCAGCAAGCCTCCCGCACCCAGCGTATCCAGCACGCCTTCGTAGAGCAGGAGGCCTTCGATATGCCCTGGCAGCAATCCATCAAGATCGATGCCGACTATCTGCAGCACTTGAAGGTCAGAGCCCAGTCGAAGATAACTCTCTGTTCCATGGGAGCGTGAGCATAGAGCGACCTGCTCGATGGTGACCCAATGGCGGCGAAACAGTCGCCGTACAAGCAAAGAGAAGTACAAAAGACAAGTACAGACGAACGGGCAGACTGCCCCACCGCACCGTCGGACCACCATCGCATCACTTGCCTACCACAACCTGCCAACATGCCAGAACCCAAAGCTCTCACCTTTGCGTAGACGGCTCCCCGGCAAAAATATTTATTTCTTTCTGCTGTCTTTGGCTTCTCGGAACGAGTACAGTTCAGAGGATCACCCGGAAAGGGTGGTCATGGATCCAAGTTGCTCATCCCGCTGGAGCGGTCCTGGACTTGCTGACGACGAACCAACGCACTCCCACGCATCACGCTCGTACCACGCAGTCTTGTGGCAGAAGCAAGGCGCCTCCCAGGCGAGACTGCTCGCGCGCGCCTTACTTTGTTCCCACGCCTGCGGCTCGGTACCGCCCGGCACGCACCAGTCGATCGACGGTGCGCGGGCTGGGCTGGGTTCCCACAAAAAGCTCCCGCTACCTGATCCTCAAACGCCTCTTCGACATCGCCGTCGCTGTTGCTCTTCTTCCGGTGCTGATACCGCTCATCATCCTTATAGGGGTCATGGTCGCAATGAGCTCCGGCCTGCCGATCTTTTACCGTCAGGCTCGCCTCGGCAGAGACGGCTCCGAGTTCTTCATCTTCAAATTCCGGACCATGAGCAAGGATGCCGACTACCTGCTCGCTGCCTGGCTCCAACGATCGCCTGCAGCTCGTGCCGAGTGGCAGCAGTGTCATAAGCTCAAGAATGATCCGCGCATCACCTATTTCGGGCATTTCCTACGCAAAACCAGCCTGGATGAACTCCCGCAGATCCTCAATGTGCTCCGCGGCGAAATGAGCCTGGTTGGGCCTCGACCCATCGCCCACGCCGAACGCGCCAAGTATGCCGAACGGTATGCCTTCTACTCCACGGCCCTGCCCGGCGTCACAGGTCTATGGCAGGTCTCCGGACGATGCGATTTGACCTATGCCCAGCGCGTACAACTCGACGAACAATACGTTCGCGAGTGGACCTTCTCGCGGGACATGCGGATACTTCTTCGCACTCCGCTCTCCATACTGCAACGCGAAGGCGCCTACTAGCACAGGGACGCCTCATTCGCTATTGGGATGGGCGCCCGGCAGCGTGCCTACCGCAGCCCACCCTCCACCACACAGGCCTCTATCCGACGCGCGCACCGGGGTCCTTTATCCCCGATGCAGCGCGGAAACAAGCCGTTGGTAGCTGCTTCCCGGCGGCGCCTCGGTCCGCAGGCGCCGTAGCCCCTGCCGCCCGAGCGACCATAGGCAGCCCAGCATCAGGCCAACCACACCCGCGCTCGCAAGAATCACCCATCGCACCGGGCCCGACTTCTTGTCCGGCACCGTCGCCCGATCCACCACCTGCAGGATCGGCGCGGCTCGCGCTTCATCAATGCGCGCCGCCTCATACTGCTTGGCTAACAAGCCGTACAGCGCCTCGTGGTAGCGCAGTTCCCGCAGCTTGCGCGCGTACTCCAGGCTCGCCGCCGGAACCCGCGCCGCCGGGAGCTCAATGTCGCCCGGCTGCAGCTTCCTTCTGTCATTCTCCATCCGCGACAGCTGCCCTTCGATCGAGGCGATCTCCCCCTTCAACCGGACCACATCGGGGTTTTCGTCTGTCGAGGACGCGCGCAGCGCGCCCAGCTCCACCTGCTTGCTCGACAACTCTGCCTGTGCCTGCGCGATTTTGCGGATCACCATCTCCGCCTGCTCACCGAGCTGGATCACCCCGGTCTTTTCCTGGGTCACGACAAAGTCCTGCTCCGCGGTCTGCAGCGCGCTCTTCTCGTCGTTCAGCTGCATATCAAAGAAATGCCGCCGCTGTGCCGCCTCGCTCGTCGCCAGCTTCGCGTTCACCCGGTCCAGCTCATCCACAAACGCATTGGCTAGATCGCACGCGCGCTGCGGACTATGATCCACCACGCTGATGTGAATCATGCCGTCCTTCTGGGACTCGAAATCGACATGCTTCGCCAGCGCCGCGCGGCTGTCAAAAAGCGTTTTCGTTCTGTAAACTGACTGGAGATGAAACTGGCTTACCAGCCTGTCAGCAATGCCCTGACTCTTCAGTATCCCGATGTACAAGTCTGCAGGGCTCTTTAGCAGGCTGCTGCCGCCAATCGAGCCGAGCGAACCAAGCGAACCGAGCGAACCCAGCAGCATCGACGCCGAAGACTGCTGCTGGGCCGGTGGCAGCACGATCGCAACGGAGGTATAGCTGGGCCTTATCACGAAAGCAAGCAGCACACCAACAAGCAGCGCCACCCCCGTAAAGATCGCGATCAGCCTGCGATCCCTCACCAGCAGAACTATGAGCCCCAGCACATCGACCTGGCTTCTTTCGGTTCGCGGTTCCGCGGCAATTACCTGGATTCCATGAGCTTGGTCGGGATGCATCTAAAGCGAGATTATAAACATGGCTGAGTGTCCCTGTAGCGTCGGCTGCCATGTGCCTGGCCTCGGCCTCGCCCCTGTGGCTGGCGCGCCCCGCTTCTCGCTGCACCGCCTTGCGGCTGCCACTGCTCGCCCAGGCGCGGATGCACACCCCTGATGCCAGCCACGCTTGCCACCCTTGTTCGCCGCCTCGGCCAGGTCGCCGGTCTTGATCGCGCCATCTTCTTCACTGTGCTCGCGCGGGTCTCCCAAAGCCTCGGCAGCGTCGTCACCGTCCTGCTCATCGTGCGCCTGCTCTCGCGCGTCGAGCAGGGCTACTACTACACGCTGTGGAGCCTGGTCGCTCTGCAAACCCTCTTTGAGCTCGGCTTCTCCTTTGTTGTTCTCCAATTCGCCGCGCATGAGTCGGCCCACCTCCGTATAGGCTCAGACGGCGTCATCACCGGCGACCCCGCGGCACACGGCCGCCTCGCTTCCATCCTGCGAACCATCCAGCGATGGTATCTCTCCGCTGCCCTCCTGATGGTCGTCTTCCTGGCCCCGTTTGGCCGCCATATCTT
>CAZZYO010000177.1:0-5764 GCA_964658255.1 Candidatus Babeliales bacterium | reverse complement strand
AGCCACTTTCGAGCAAGCCACTTTAAGGACAGCCTATGAAAATTGACGCAATCCTGTTGCGCGAGATCCGACTCCCGCTGTTGAAGCCGTTTGAAACCAGCTTTGGCGTCACTCGCGAGCGGCGAGTGATGCTGGTCGAAGTGCACGCCGAGGGCTTCACCGGGTGGGGAGAGTGCGTGGCGGGGGAGCACCCCTGGTACTCAGAGGAGACAATCGACACGGCCTGGCACATCGCCGCGACCGAGCTTGCGCCAGCGCTTGCCCAGGCTGACCCGGAACATGGCGGCCAGTGTCCCAGGATCTTTCACCAGGTGCGCGGCAATCGCATGGCCAAGGCTGCGCTTGAGAATGCAATCTGGGATCTGGACGCTCAACTACGTGGCGTTTCGCTCGCATCGCTGCTAGGCGGCTCGCGGAAGACGATTGCCTGCGGCGTCTCGCTCGGCATCCAGCCGACAATCGCCCAGCTGTTTGATGACATTCACGAAGCGCTCGCCGCCGGCTATCAGCGCATCAAGCTCAAATGCAAGCACGGTTGGGATATCGAGATATTTGAGGCCGTGCGTCATCGCTGGCCATCCATAGCGCTCAGCTGCGATGCCAATGCCGCTTACCGCCTGCGGGACACGCAGCACCTGGCAAGCTTCGATTCTTTCGACCTGATGATGCTTGAACAGCCCCTGTGGGCCGATGATTTCTACTACCACTCCATGCTGCAGTCGCAGATTGAAACCCGCATCTGTTTGGATGAGTCGATTCGCAACCGACGCGATGCCCTGGCTGCCATCGCGATGGGTTCCTGCAAAGTCATCAATATCAAGAACGCTCGCGTGGGCGGCCTCTCTGAGGCGATCGCGGTACACAATGCCGCTTTCGAGCGCGGTATTCCGGTCTGGTGCGGCGGCATGCTCGAGACTGGTATCGGTCGAGCCCATAACGTGGCGCTCTCCTCGCTTGAAAACTTCTCGCTGCCAGGGGACGTATCTGCTTCCAGCCGTTACTGGCGCGACGACATTATTGAGCCCGCGGTGGAAGTAGGCGCGAGTGGCGAGATCAGCGTGCCGACCTCCGCCGGCCGCGGCTACGAGGTGCGCACCGATCTTGTGGAGCGGCTGACGGTTCGTCGGCAGGAAGTGCGCGCACTGACTTTCGTTTAGCCGGTAATGACGCGTGCCTGCCACAACCGTTCTCTGGACCTGCTCGTCTAACCCGCAGGCGGCTACGGCTGTTACGCTGCGCCCACAGGAGCCCGCATGACCCCGCAAGAAAGCCAGATGCTGAACGATCTCGCGCGCAAGATTACCCAGACACGTCTCGAGGAGAAGGATCCGGAAGCCGAGGCGCTGCTGCAGCAGAGCCTGGGCCACGATCAGGATGCGCTTTACAAGCTGGCGCAGACAGTGCTGGTACAAAACATCGCGCTGGACCAGGCTCGGCAGCAGATCACGCAGTTACAGCAGGCGCAGCAGCCAGCGCACGCCACCAGTTTCCTCGGCGGGCTCTTTGGGCACAAGGACAATCCTGCTCCGCCGCAAGTGTCATACCAATCGCAGGGCGGCTATCAGCAGGTTCCTCCGCAATATGCGCAGCAGGCGCCACCAGCGTACGCGCAGCAGGCCCCGCAATACGGTCAGCAGCCCGCAGCCGGCGGCGCGCCTAGCTTTTTACGCTCGGCAGCAACTACTGCCGCTGGTGTGGCTGCAGGTGCGCTTGCATTTGAGGGCGTCGAGTCGCTGCTGCATATGGGCCATGGCGGCTTTGGTGGGGGAGGGTTCGGCGGCGACTACGCCGGAGGATTTGGCGGTGGCGCTCCACGCGAGGAGATCATCAACAACTACTATGACTCGCCCGGCCAGGGAAGTTACGGTGGCCCGAACGAGCAGCCCCAGGGTGGGTACGACACGACCGGTCAGGATGAGCAGCCGCAGGGCGGCGGGTACGACGACACGCCTGCTGATGACTCCAGCTATGACAGTGGTTCGGACTTTGGTGGCGACGACAGTAACTTCTCATGAACCTTGCATAAGACTGCGATGCCGCGGGCCTCGCAGTCAGCAGGGTTAAGACATGACCGGACGCCGGGTACGGGAGACGATCCGGCGTCTTAGAATATGCCGTTGCGCCCGGATAGTCGCGCCCGAGCGTCGCGCCGCACCCCCGCGAGCGAGCCGTAACCCGAACTTTTATTGCAGGGCCTTCAGAAAGTTGATAGCAGCCTTATACCCGGAGTCCGGCACCGGATGAAAGTCGCTGCTGTCCTCAATCGTCTGGAAGCTGAGTGATTTCAGCATCAGCGCCTTGCCGGTCAAATTCAGCTTCATGTGCGTCGCCTCCCAGTGGCGGTCGCCGACATCCTTTTGCTCGACCAGGATGCTGCCGCCCTTGTAGAGCCGGCCCAGGATACCCCAGCCAAAGTTCACATCGGCAATCAAGTGGGCATCCAGCTTGACCAGGCGCTCTTCTCCCTGGTCGACCCACAGCTCGCCCTCCATCCCTTTGAAGACCTCAGCCTCGCGGTCAGGAGGCTGGTAGCTCGGATTCGGCTCAAAGGCGAGGCGGTAAGCGGGGCCGTTCGGGCCAGCCACCATGCCCTTGTACTGGTAGAGAAACGCATCCGGCAGCAAGCGCACCATCTCGTCCGCCTCGCCGCTGTCCCCCTGCTCCTTCTTATGCCGATGTTCCTGAATTTCAGGGTGATCGTACAGATTCTGCAGGCGATCGAGCTCGGCCTGGTTGGCCTCTGCGCTCAGCGGCTTGTCGTCGGCCTCGATCAGCCGCGCTACACCGCCATCCTTGGTCTCGACGATGATCTTGGTAGTCACCTTGCCATCGTCGATCTTGTGCAGGCGATAGCGGAAGGGATGGCCGCCGTTGCTTGCTTTCAGCTCGTTCCTGGAGGCAGCTTTGACGATCGCAATTGGGTCAGGAGTTTGCGCGTAGCAGGCCGCGGCAACAAGAACGACGACTGCCGTGAAGAGGCCGAACAGCCGTAACCACTCCTGCCCCTGAACCCGACGCGGTCTATGTCTTCCGCGCGTCTGCCCTATTCCTTGGCTGCCAGCTTCCATGTTCGCAACTCACTCCTTTGTGCACCTGAATGGCACCGGCGCCCGCTCGCAGCGCAACCGTGGTTGCCTTTCACTACTTTGACGCAAGCAAGAAGGTTTCTGCCTCCGTATCTCTCAGCATGGCGGAGCGGAGTACCTGCAACGCTACAGGTGAGCGCGGGCAACCAGGCTCGGCATGAGACTTTAGAGCACGCAGGATCTCCAGCTTGCGAGTGCGGTAGCTTGTGTATAGATTTGACCAAGGTTCCTCACACACGGGGAGCACAGGAGAGTTTTCGGATGGCCGCTGTAGAAGGTACGACCGCAAGTATCGGCAAGTCAGTTCAGATTCGTGGCGAGGTGCGCGGCAGCGAGGACCTGCTGGTGGAAGGCACGGTGGAAGGCACCATCACGCTGCAGGAGAGCCGGCTTACCGTGGGACCGCAGGCGCGGGTGCAGGCCGACATAGCCGCGCGCGATGTCGTGCTGGTGGGTACGGTGATCGGCAACATCATCGCCAGCGGACGCGTGGAGCTGCGTGGCGGCGCACACCTGACCGGCGATATCCAGGCTTCGCGACTGTCAATTGAAGAGAACGCCGTTTTCTCCGGCAAGGTTGACCTGGTGCAGAGTGCGCCTTCTGCCACGACTGCGACGGCACCTGCAACAGCAGCCCAGCAGACTGCGTAGCTTTTCCGAGGCCGACTCTCAGGTTTGATCAACGTTGACTTGCGTGAGAGTGTTACCAGGCAGTGCCACCCGTGCGGTCTCCCTGCGGCGAGTGGCCTCGCATCCAACCCGTTTAGCAGAGCAAGGACGAGGTGACGGCCGTGTTGCGTGGCTTGTTTGCAAAAAAGGGCGACAGTAAAGGCGACAGCCCCACGCTGCTCTCCGGCCCCAGGGTTCCTCGGCATTCGAGCGGCTGGTCCTCGCTTAAAAAACACCTGCAAGCCGAGACAAACCTGCGTGTGCTCGACGTAGGGCCTACTTCGCCCACCAACATCAACTACCTGACAAGTATGGGTCATGGCGTATGGATGGCGGACTTGGTCAATGAAGCGCTGCGTGGTGGCTGGGAACTGCCTCCGGAAGAAGAGGGTGGCCAGCCCGGCTTCAACACGCGAGGTTTCTTCCAGCAAAATATGGATTTTGGCGGGCGTGAGTTCGATGTTGTCCTGCTGTGGACCACGCTCGACTACATTCCCGAAGAGCTGGTCAAGCCCTTGATCGCCGAGATACACCAGGCAATGCGGCCGGGTGGACGCGTGTTAGCGATCTTCCATACCAAGACGACCGGCCCTGATACGGCCTACCACCGGTACCACCTGACCGACACCGATGCGATCGAGGCGCAGGAGACTCAGCCCTTTCCCGTGCGGCGCGTCTACACGAATAGAAACTTCGAGAAGCTTTTCTCCGCTTTCAACAACACGCGCTTCTTCCTTGCCAAAGACAACTTGTACGAAGTGCTCATCACAAGATGAGTGCAGGTCGACAGGGTTCGTTCTGCTTCTGAGCTGTCGGCTTACATAGCCGAGCAGGCCTGCCTGCCTGACCATAGATCAGCCTGCGCAGACTGCGGGCCGAGTCTTCCTGGCTTGGCATCGCGGGTCAGGATCGCGTCGTTAGTTCGCTCTGTCAGGCCATGCTTGCGCACGGCTGCCCGTACCAAATCGCGAATGCGCGCAGCGTACGCTTTTCCGACGAACGCCTGCGCATCGTAACGCTCTGCGTAGCTTGTTTCAAGATGCGGATAATGCTCGCGGATGAAGTCCAGGAAGACAGGCCGTGAGCAGGGCTTAAGAAAGAGTGGCTGCGCGGAAAAGAAGCTTGCACCGGCGATCTTTGCGCGAGCCGCCATCGTGTCCAGCGACGATGCGTTGTCAGTAAGCCCAGGCAGCAGAGGCGAGCAGAGGACGCCAACTCGCAGCCCTGCCTCGCGCAGCCGCTTGACGGTGCGAAAACGCAGGTCTGGCCGTGGTGCCCTCGGCTCGAGCTGGCGTGCCAGCGCCGCGTCTGGCGTGGTGATCGTGATGTGAATGACCAGCTCGTTCTTCGCGGCGATCTCGTGCAGCACGTCCGCGTCGCGCTCGATCAGTGTCGACTTGGTGACGATGCCGATCCGGTAGCCGCTACGCCGTGCCAGCACCTCGAGAATGGAACGCGTGACCTGGGCCCGCCTCTCGATCGGCTGGTAGGGATCAGTCGCGGTGCCGATCGCGATCTCTTCTTTCGGGTCAAGCGTACGCATTTCCTGCTCAAGGAGCCACGCAGCATTCTGCTTGATGAAGATCTGCCGCTCAAACGCTGCAGGGTCTTTAAGCTCCAGAAACTCATGCGTGTACCGGGCATAGCAATACCGGCAGGCGAACTCGCACCCGCGGTAGGGGTTGATCGTCCGCGCAAACCAGAGCTTCCGCTTGGAGACAGACTTGTTCAGGATGGAGCGGACTGCGAGCGTTCTGAACTCAACCAGGTGGCCGCTATCTGCTTCCTCAGATGCATCCACCATGCGCGCCAGGCCCGTGCGTACGGACGCCTGGGCTGGAGCATCGAGAATGGGGAAGAGCGAGGCACCAGCGACCGGCGCGTTTGTGTGAGGAGCGCTCGTCGTCTGCGAAACATCTCGTGTGGTAAGCTCCCAGCCGGAAGGAACCCTCTCCTTCGCCGGCCACGGCGGAGGTGGAGCGAGGCGGGAAGGAGCCTGTGCAAACAGC
>CAZZYO010000176.1:0-6055 GCA_964658255.1 Candidatus Babeliales bacterium | reverse complement strand
CTGCCTCGGTTATCGTCTGCCCCTGAGCGTACGGAGCTTTGTAGGCTGTCCGGTCATTCACGAACGTCTCCGCAACTTCGCCGTGCTTGGAGAGCACTGCTGCTGCCTGGGCGGTGATGAGTGTGTTCGCTTTTACCCGGGTGAGAACGAAAAGGAAGGGAACGCCCGTCTCCTTTAAGGATTGAACGGTCACCGGGGCTGCCGTTAGGTCGTCCTCGCTCGCTTGGACAGGAAAGACCACAAAGTCGGCCAGCTTGAAAAGGTCCTTGGCAATGTCGATGCGGCCTGAAGCGGTGTCAATGATGCAGTACGCCGCCCCATGGCCACGCAAAAGGTTTAAGCCGTTCGGCAGCCCATCAAAGGGAATCTCGACGCGCTGGGGAATCTCTGACTCGCGTTTGGTATGCCAGGCAGTAAGGCTGCCTTGCGGGTCGGTGTCGATCAAAAACACGGGACCATCGCCAGCGCGTTCTGCTTCCACGGCAAGATGCTTCGCGAGCATCGTCTTGCCGCTGCCACCCTTCTGAGAGTTGATTACGAGTACCTGCATGATTTCATGCTCCTATGCGTGCATGAATCCATGCTGCCTAATTTCATGCTTGCATGCAAGCATGAACGGATACATGTACCCGTTCAGTAAGCGCTTTGAGCTGCGCGGGCGGACTAGATACTGTCCGGCCACCTTTGAATGGCTGTACGAACAGCTCCACCCACCGTCTCGCCGTCCTCGACGGTTGCTTTGACTTTTCGTGCGAGCAGTTCATCCCGCAGCGTGTGGACGTGCTCGTGTGTTTCAAATATCTCGCCTGCAACCCTGGTCTCATCTGTCATCACTTGTAGTGAGCCCATCAGACCAGTAGCGAGAGTCGATTGAAGTTGGACATTTTCCAAGTCGCTGTTGACTTGGTCGATATGCTCCTGCATGTCTCCGCTGTATCGGGATTCATAGATCGACACAGCCGCAACTATGATGGCTGCGACGATCAGAAGAGGTTTCCTCTGCATGTTTACCCTCTAATAGACTTTCGGGTCTTCGAAGCGATCATAACGTCGTCTTCCATGTGTAGCTGAAAGCATTAGGCAGACGGATTCTCAGCCTCTGTTACATTCTTTCTACGGACGTTGAAGAGAGCACAAGCCCTCACCCCACGTACCAGCGAGTACCGTTAAGAACTCTGGCCAGTGAGAATCTTCATGTAGCTTCTTCCGGTCGATCTGTTGTTCCAAGCCGCCTTGATGTGCTCCTGGAGCTTCGGAATATCCGCCTTTATGGTGGTGGACCACAAGTGAGGAACGTAAGATTCAACACGCATCAAGTTGTCTACATCGAATACAGGTCCGGTCCCCTCGGCTTTAATGAGTGCGACCGGTAGCTCTTTCGCCAGCCGAATACCCAGTTCGAACAGAACATTTGGGTTGTGATCAGTCAAATCCACGATCACTAGGTCTGCGGTCAAGAGCTGGTTGATGATCGTGGACTGAATGATATCGCTCCCATGCTGCTTGGCCGTTTCGACTGCAAAGCCAGCTTCATTGGCGGCAGGTGTGATCAGAGACTTAAGAACCTCATCAAAAAAGCCTCCAGGTCTGGGCTTTTCGCCCTTTTCAACAAAGGGCATGATCACGAACGCCGTTCTATCAAATTTCCCTTTGGGCTCTCCTACTACGCGAATCTCAGTGTTTGGCTCACTTTGCTCCCGAGCCGGAGCGACACGAACATCACCACCCAAGCCATCAGAGATGCCAAGAAAACGGCAGTTTGCAATGAAGATCTTCGAGAACTCATCGTGGAGCTCTTTGGGAAGCCCAAAATCCCCCTCAAGAACATTCGCCAGGAACTCGGGCTCCGGCAACTTCGCGCTGCCGTAATGCTCATAGACACGCTTAAAGATATCGATGGAGAAAAACGCATCCACCATCTTCTGGCGCTTTGTAGCTTCATCTGGAGCAAAGACGATTGCCCGTCCTACCGTTCCGAGCTCGATCTTATCGGTGTCGCGGGTGCCTATTGTGAGCCCATAATCTCGGGCTGCTGCCGCCGTGTAAAAGAATTTGTTGGAGCTTTTCAATACTCCTAGCGCGGCCTGCGCGACATCGTCTGTTGCCCAGGGGTTCCCATTGTTCTTTTCACGGATCACTTGCGGGATAACTAGGGCTTCTTCCAAGGTCTTTGCTGGATAGGGACGTTGAACCTTGCCGTTGTTGCCCGTCTGCGTCTTGCTCCTGGCGCTTTTTTTGGTGCGGGATTTCGCCGATGTTTCGGCTGTGGAGCGCTTCGTTGCCTTTTTTGCTGAGGTTTTTCTGGGGCTTCTAGTCCGTGTCTTTGTAGGCTGGACTGTCGGCTCTTCTGTGGTCCCCTGATTCTGCGCGTCCTCTGGCATTATTGTTTTCAACCCTCAATTGGAAGTGCGGCGGCTATGCAGGCAGTCTACTCACAGCGGGAGAGGACTTTGTTCACTGTTTCAGGATGCCAAGAATTGCCGCGAGGCGTCCGGACACCCATCCCGTTCAAGTGCTCGGCGATCTTCCGCAAAGGCAAGCCCTGGGCTCGCCGCTCAGAGATGGTCGCCACGATGGCAGGGGACACAGGAACGGGGTTCCTGGCCGTTCGCGCACGCTCGATGCTCTCCTGCCAACGCGGATTGCCGAGCTGCGTCCCACGTGCCTTCGCAGCCTGAAGCGCGACCTTTGTCCGCTGGCTTATGGCCTCGCGCTCATGCTCTGCGACGGCCGCCAGGATGTGAACGGTTAGCTTGTTCGCCTGAGGCATATCGACGGCGACGAAATCGACGCTGGCCTTCATGAGCCCCGAGATGAAATGCACGTCGCGGGCTAACCGGTCGAGCTTTGCAATCACAAGCGTGGCACGGCTGGTCCGGCACAGGGCGAGCGCAGCGGTGAGCTGGGGCCGGTTGGTGTGGCTCTTGCCGCTCTCGATCTCCTGAAACTCGCCCAGCAGGGAAGCGCCCTGGATGAATCGTGCGACAGCGTTACGCTGTGCCTCCAGTCCAAGGCCGCTCTCTCCCTGGCGGTCGGTCGAAACGCGGTAGTAGGCGACGAACTGCGGCATCTGTCAGCGATTGTAACGGACGTTTCAGAGCTGACAGAGCGTTGGAGGCGCTAATCCTAGGGTACACAAGCAGACTAGGCATGCCCGTTTCTTTGAACGGTCCCGGAGCTGTGAGGCCTTAGCGTCTATAGTTCTGGAAATGCTCCTGGTCCTTGGTCTGCCATTGATGCTCTGCTGCGCGGCTCTCTGCGGCGTGGTGTTTTGTTGGAGATTCGCAAGTGGTGTGGATGGACGCAGGCTAAAGCTGTTCCAAGCCGGAGTCATCTTGGGGACAATCGGGCTGCTTGCGACAGCGTTGTGTTTTATAGATCCTTTTCCCCTGTACCGGCATCATGACGGTTCACTCTCGATCCTTTGGCTGGAAGGTGCCTGGCTCTTCGCTTTCTGTTCTGAGATCACCAGCTTCCTCCTGGGTCTTTTCGGAAAAGGGACGGCTAGGGTCGTTCTGTCCCTCATCAGCGCCTTTGCACTACTTCTCACATTTGCTGCTGTTCTGCAGAACGGCGTCTAAGGAAGCTTCACGGAATGCAGCAGCGGGTGAATACAAGCAACCGACAACGTACGAAAAGCCCCCACCTGGAGCAGGAGAGGCTATTGCGAGCTTTGGTTCTCCTGACGTGTTAATGGAGCTTTCCAAACCACAAACGGCTTATTGCGTTCTGACCATTCTGCTATGTCTGAGTAGAGTAGAGTTTGACGGAACTCTTCAGCGTCATAAGCTAACCGCAGTCCTTGTTCAACTTCGGCGCGATCGAGCTTTCGACTGAGTAGTGTTTCCGAACATATAGCAGCTATACGCGTCAGATCGTGTCCACGCACAACGTCCCATTTGTCATGCGCTGAGTGAGTTTCTAGCAATGTCGCAATCGCCAGCCTCACATCGTCGTCGCTGAACCTTCCTCCCCTTGGAAGAGCTACTACCGCTTGCACACAAGCTTCCACGTCGATGACACACGTTAATTTGTTCACAAAGGTGTTGTACGCGAGATCAGAAAACTTGATTTTCATGTCAGATTGCGCAGCAGCACAACGCATAAGGCCGATCTGAAATGCCGCTCCCACTATCCGCATTCTGGTGCTTTCCGCCAAACTGGCGATGTTCTCACCGCTGCGCTGATCCCGTTCTCTCAAAACTATGTCCCGGAAAAGATGCACGAAGGCGGGTGACGCAAACATAAGACTTTCTATGTCCGCCTTATCTGTTCGAAGGAGGTTGCCAGTAGGCTTCGGTTTGCCTAGGAACAAATCGGTATCCCCGTCAATCACCCCCAGTACACCTGGGAAATTAGCGGTTGATGCCTCTGTAATAGTAGCGACGACTTGTGGTCTTCCGTTGACGGAAAAGACTGCACACTGGTCCGTTGCGATGAACTTTTCGAAAAACTTACGGTCCGTTATTCCTTCTACGATCAGCCCGCAAAGATATTTCTTTACGGTCCGTCGCATAGCTATTTCCGGCAGGACTTTCCTGTTCTCCTGTAGCGAATTAAAAGGCATTTACACGTTCCTCGAGAGGAACGGCACCAACAGGTCTAATCTATCGTTTACGATTTGGGGAGAGTGAGTAGCAATTACGACATCGTGGGAGGCTATCCTAGCAATCTGCTGCAGATCTCCGAGAAATGCAATCTGCCACTCCACATGCAGAGAGATCTCGGGCTCATCGATGAGGATGAGCGAATTGGGTCGGTCCGTAAAAAGCAGTTCATACAACATTACGAGAAGATGCTGTTCACCACTTGATAGTCGCGTAACGTCCAAAGGTTGCCCTTGGTAGGTGTAAATGGCGAATCCTTCATCCCTGCTAATCTTTAGCCGTTTGAACGAGAAGTGCGCATTCAAAATTTGCTGAAGAACTTCAATCTTTTTCAAGATGTCGTCAAATCCAGTCAGCTTCTCCTCAACATCTTGAAGATACATCGTTAGCACACCTTGCAATGAACCATCGATCACCTGTGGCAATGTAGCCTGGTGCTCTTCTCGTTCCAGTAGACCTGCGTCTTTTAGACGGCTTCGTTTTTTCTCAAGTTCTTCTATTCGATCTGTGATCTTATCTCCGGTTAATTGTTCAGATGGAACCCGGCTTTTATCAAGCAAGCGTATAGGGAACGTTTGATCAAGACGCTGAGACTTCTCTGCATAATCAGCAAGGGTTGCTTTGATTCGCCGAGAGAGGTCTGATGCGTACCCCTTAACCGAAAGAGGGGTTGATCGCCCGGACTGTCTTCTTCTCTGAGAGCCTTGCCCAACTTCAGTCGGACGAATAAGCCGACCGGTCTCAATGATCTTCACGTTAAGCGGTTGGACCAGGTTTACAAACCACTCAATTTTGTCCAGCTTCGGCTTCTGATGAATTGACGGGAAACGACTGTAGATCTCATCTGTTGTGAGGACCTCCCCGTCAGTGGTGTCCTCCCATGTGTCTTCGCCAATCAATGCAAGGAAGGGAAACCGCCTTCTTATCTCTTCGTTATCTCTATTTAAAGAATCCAGTGGAGCATCTGCCGTTGCAATTGTGTGCTTGTCGAGCATCAACTTTAGTCTGCAAGTCTGCCCTGGCTCTGTTGTGAGCGAACGCTCTATTTCAAGGCGCTTACCATCGTCAAACCCGATAACGAAGGTTTGAAAGGGTGTGCGAGCCACCTCACTCAAGCTTCCCCCACATACGGTATGTACTAAGCGGAGCAGCGTGGTCTTACCATACCCATTAGGCCCATGGATTATGGTGACGCGCTCGTCAAGCTTGAGCTCAACTTCGTGATCAAATACTCCGTACAAGCCATGGATCGAGAACCGTACAATTCGCATTCGTATTCCTTCTCGCGAAGTCTATAACACGACAAAGTTTCCCTTCGTGCCAGTCTCCTCGTTCTGTTTTTTTGTTTTCTCGTAGCCGAGGCTGTGGGTTTGTGGGACGCGGGCTGTATCCGCGTTCCAAGCGCTTGCGCGTCAAATCCATAGCCTGCCTTTAGTGCTGCCCATGCT
>CAZZYO010000175.1:0-6127 GCA_964658255.1 Candidatus Babeliales bacterium | reverse complement strand
CGCCTGATCGAAGGTTTCGCCTGGCGAGGCTTTGTTACACCAGCTGTTCGTGCGTGCTGACCTGTATGCCGCTCTCAGACAACATGCGTAGACCGGCTCGCTCCTGTGCACGCTGCTCACGATAGACGCTTGCGTATCGCAGGCCTGCGACGAAGATGCCCCACATCAGCCAGCCCGCCAGGTTCCACCAGACGGCCGGGTACATGCTCGGGTCGAGTCCCGAATTCGGGCCACCGGCAAAGACCGGTGCCGGGTGCTGCGTACGCCACCAACGGGTGGACATGTAAACCAGCGGCACGTCGAGGTAGCCGAAGATCGCCATAACGGCTGAGAGCGTCCGCATCGAAGGTCCTTCAGCGAACCGCCGAAGCAGCAGGTAGGCCAGGTAGATCAGCCACAGGATCAGTGTCGAGGTGAGGCGAGCATCCCAGGTCCACCAGATGCCCCAGGCCGCCCGGCCCCATATGGACCCGGTGACCAGCCCGATGGTGCAGTAGACCACACCCATCTCGGCTGAGGCGAGCGCGAGAGCGTCTGCCTTGAGCGCCAGCGCGCGATTGCGAGCACGCATGGCCAGGTAGACGATCGAGGCGCCCAGGTTCAGCGCAAAAAAGAGCGCCATGCCTGCCCATGAGGGCACATGGTAATAGAGAATGCGGCTTAGTTCGCCCTGATCTGCATCGGCAGGAACCACAAAGAGCGCCACGCGGAAGCCGTTTGCCAGAACCGCGAGCGTTGCCGCCAGCCACATCCATCGCAAAAGCTTCATGCTTGTTGGTTCCTGTTCCAGCTCATCTGCAGCCCCTTCCAGTGTACTTCGGAGGAAAGACCGACAAGGACTGCGAAAGAAAAAACGTGGTGCCCTGAAAAACGCCTTTTTGTTTGCCGATAGAGGTCACGGCAGGTGCCCATGCAGAACAAGAATCCGTCCCAGCCTCCGGCCAGCTTTCCGCCCCACAACCCCATAAGTGGAGCTGAGTGGTACCCCCGTGCGGATCCGCTGCCAGACATACCGATCATGCCTTCAACGCGCTTGCAGTTAGAACTGCTCCTACAGGAGCCGGTGCTTGATCTCCGTGCGGTCTCAGAGGTGGTGCTTGAGGATGTCGGTGCAACGCTGCAGATTCTGCGGCTGATCGGGGAAGAGTATGCGGTTGAGGACGAACGGCCGATACGCATTGAGGACTGCATCGCAAGCCTCAATGCAGAGACCTGGTTTCATGCTGTCTGCGCCTCGACCCTGATCCAGAACAGCAAGCTGGTGGACGCATGGCAGCATGCCAAGCGCATTGGCTACTATGCCGAGCAACTAGCGACGAACGAGGAAGGTCTGCGCCCCGGCGAAGGATACCTTATCGGGCTGCTGCATGAAGTTGGCAGGCTCCCCGAGCTGCTTGGCTGGCAGAGTGCGTCGGACTCGAGCCCCGAGGGTCAGCCGGCGAGCGAGCCGCTGGGCGCTCTGCTGGCCCAGCACTGGCACCTGCCGAATTGCGTGGTAGAGGCTACCCGCGAGCAGGAAGCGCCGGGCATCTTTGCTCAGCTGCTCAAGGCCGCCCATGACTGCCTCACCGAGGACGATGCCGGCGAGCGCTACCCCGAACAGGCGCTGGCGGCGATGGTCGAGGCCGACTCTGCTTCCTTCAGCGCTCCCCTGGCATCCTTTGCCTGAGAGCGCTGCGCGGGTAGCCTTCGCCATGACTGGTCAGCGCGAGTGGTTGGATGAGGCCACTCGCTGGCAACTGCTCGCGTAGCTCCGCCCTCGCGCCTGCGCTGCAAGGCCGGCTGTTACGGTGAAGCCGGTTCCAAGCTGAGCGGTTTCTGTGCCTGCCCTCAGACTCCACCCTCATTTTCTAATCTGCTCTCACACCTTTCTCACGCCAGGTCGGCTGAGGCTGGTGCAGGGCGGCAAACTCCGGCAAAACTTGCCCAGTCCATTTGGCACGCCTCGTGCACATAGGTCCAGCGAGGCTGATCCCATGGATAGTGGTTTGTACGCCGCGTGTGCGGCACTGCAGGCGCGGACCGATGCGCTGGACACCATCGCGAACAACCTGGCGAACGCCAGCACGGGAGGCTTTCGGGCCCGGCACACCAGCTTCAGCTCGGTGCTCGCGAGCGCCGGGCGCCCGGTTGGCTCGGAGCTGAACCGGGCGACCAACAACTTCGGTATCCTCGGCGATACGCACCTTGACATGACCCAGGGCTCGCTTGAGAAGACCGGCAACGAGCTCGACCTCGGCATCGACGGGCCTGGGTTTTTGGCCGTCCAGACCTCGTCCGGACCCGCGTATACCCGCTCAGGAAGCATGAAAATTTCGGCGCAGGGCCAGCTTGTCACCTCTGCCGGGGACGCGGTCATGGGCGATGGCGGCGTGATCACCGTGCCGCCGGCCTCGACGCTCAGCATCAGCCCGGACGGGACGATATCAGCCAATGGCGCAGTTGCGGGCAAGCTCAAGCTGGTTGAGTTCGCGCCTGGCACCGACCCCCAGGCACAGGGAGACGTCTACTACACGGCCCCGCAAAAGGACGTGCTCACCGCGACCCACACCCTGGTTCGACAGGGCATGCTCGAAGGCTCAAACGTCAACCCGGTCACCAGTGTTGTGGAACTGATCAACGCCCAGCGTTCGGCTGAGACCATGCGCCACGCGCTCACCATGTTTGATTCAGAGATGAACAAGACCGCGGCGCAGGACCTGCCCCGCGTCAGCTGACCGGATGCCGGCGCAGGGTGTCTGGCGGCATGAGACTGCTTGCCACCTTAGGCGATTACGGCACGGGATCCACAGGATTTGATCTACAGGCTTTGATCTAAGGGATTTACAGGAGCTTTCATGATTCGCGCACTCTATACGGCGGCCAGCGGTATGTCCGCGCAGCAGATGAACCTCGACAACATCGCCAACAATCTCTCGAATTCGAGCACTGCCGGCTTCCAGCAGCGGCGCGTGCAGTTCTCGGACCTGCTCTACCAGAACACCATTGCACCGGGCTCGGCCGCTTCCCAGCAAACCATCAACGCCTCCGGCCTGCAGGTAGGCCTGGGAGTGCGCCCGACCAACACCGAGGTGATCCAAACCCAGGGCGACTTCAACACGACCGGCAGCCCGCTCGATGTCGCCATCTCGGGGCAGGGCTTCTTCCAGATCCTTCTGCCCAATGGTCAGACCGGCTACACCCGCGCGGGATCGTTTCACCTCGACGCGCAAGGCAACATGGTCACCCAGGATGGCAACCCTTTGCAGCCTGCAGTCACGCTGCCCCCTGATGCAACCAGCGTCACGATTGGCTCAGACGGCACGGTGTCGGTCGTGCAGCCAGGGCAGACGCAGTCCTCGCAGGTGGGCGCACTGCAGCTGGCGCTGTTTGTTAACCCGGGCGGTCTGAACAGCGCGGGGAACAACATCTATCTCGCAACTGCCGCCTCCGGAGATCCGATCATCGGCACGCCGGGCGGATCAGAGGGCATCGGTACCCTGCAGCAGGGCATGGTCGAGGAGTCCAACGTCAGCGTGGTCGATCAGTTTGTGCAGATGATCGTGGCCCAGCGCTCGTATGAGTCCAACTCGCGCGTGGTCAAGGCAGCCGACGAGATGCTGCAGCAGCTTAACCAGCTTTCGCAGTAGCAGCTTGGTGACTGACGGGGGAATGGGTATGGCCGAGTACTTCAACATCGCGCGCGCGCAGAGAGCCCTGGTCGTCCTGGGGCTCGCCGGCAGCTGGATCCTCGCCCCCGCGGCACAGGGATGCCCGGCGCTGGGTGGCCCTGCAAACGTGGCGGTCATGCCCGTACGGTTTTCGATCCATGTGGACCAGGTTGTCGCGCTTGCGGGCCACAGTTTGTCGCTTGAGGGCGCTCGTGTGAGCCTTGCTACGCCCATGACCGCGAGCACCGAGGAGCCATCCCTTGCCGTCACCGCCGTCGAGCCATGGGGCGATCGCCGGGCACGCATCCGCATCGGGTGCCTGAAGCACGAGCAGTGCCTGGCCTTCTACGCTGTTGCCGAGTGGTCGGATCCGATTGCAGCCGCCTCTGCTCTTGCTGCCGCGGGAGTCCACCCGCGCTCGCAGCCATCAGCGGCCACGACCGCAGGTCCCGGGCCCGCACGCGTGCCGTCTTCTGCCACTGGCCTCAGGCCTCAGGCCTACGCTGGGCAAGCTTTGGCGGCGGCTGCACCGGACTCGATGCGGACTGCGAACCTGACCACCAACCTGAACGCGAACCTGGCCGCGGCCCGGACCGACATCGTCGCGAAGTCCGGGGCCCACGCCACCCTGCTGCTCGAAGGCGACCGGATGCATATCAAGGTGCCGGTGATCTGCCTGGAGACTGGTGAGGTTGGCCATACCATCCGGGTCGCGGCGGCTGACCACAAGCAGACCTACTCGGCAGAAGTTGTCGATGCCACGCTGTTGAAAGGAACCCTGTGAGCCCATCACGACTGACTCTGAAGACCCGGCAGGCAGCAGGCGTCGCAGGCCTGATCGCAGCGGCGCTGCTGCTGAATGCTACGCCGATTGCGGCGGCGGTGGATGTGAAGATTCCCAAGCTGCCCAAGCAAAGGAATCCGCAGGAACTGCGGGCCGACTATCTGACGCGCCTGCAGGAGCAGTACATGCCGCCTGCAGATCCACGCACCATCGGGAGCCTCTGGTCAGCGGCCTATGTGCTGGGAGACCTGGCTTCCGATTACAAGGCTCACTCATTGAACGACACGATTACCGTGCAGGTCTCAGTTGCGACCACGGCTGCGCAAAGCGGCAACGTAAATAGTCAGCGCACCTTTTCCACCACCTCCGGTATCTCTGGCCTGGTTGGCGGCATAGCCACGCACGGCGTCAATCCCCTGCTGAACGCGCAATCGGCGACTGCCCTCAAGGGTTCCGGGGCAACGGCCTCGAACACTACCTTCTCGACCAGCCTTACGGGTCAGGTCATCGCTGTTCTCGCCAACGGCAACATGGTCATCGAGGCTGAGCGCCAGATCGCGATGAACAATCAACATGAAGACGTGGTGATACGAGGGGTCGTGCGGCCTGGCGACATCACGCCCGCCAACACCGTGGCTTCGTCCTCGTTGAGCAACCTCGAGATCGAGATGAAGGGCAAGGGCATTATCTCGGATAGCACTCGATCCCCAAACCCACTTACCCGTGCTGTGCTTTGGCTCTTCGGATTCTAATCAACATGCGACCATACCTGACCGCCCAACCCGTCCTGCTCCGCGCCTGCGCCCGCTCGCTTGCTCGCGCTCTTGCCGTCTATTGCGCTGCTATCTTGCTGCTCGCTGCGCCTGTGCATGCCACGCAGCCCGCTCGGCTCGTGATGCTGCGTGACATCACCGACATCGAGGGCGTGCGCGACAACCAGCTGGTTGGCTATGGTCTGGTCGTCGGGCTTCGCGGTACAGGCGACCGGCAGCAAACCTTCTTCACCGTGCAGACCCTGGCAAACGAGATGAAGCGGATGGGTGTGCAGATTGCGCCTGCGCAGGTTGTGGTCAAAAATGTGGCGGCCGTATTTGTCACCGCGGCTTTGCCTGCCTTTTCGCGTCCCGGGATGAAGGTGGACATCACGGTTTCCTCTGTTGGCGACGCCAAGAGTCTTGAAGGCGGTGTGCTGCTGATGACCTCGCTCCGAGGTCCCGATGGCCAGGTGTATGCCGAGGCGCAGGGGCCTCTTGCCCTTGGCGGCTACACCGAGGGAGCCGCAGGGAACGTCCGTGCGGTCAACCACCCGAACGTTGGGCGGGTGCCCGAGGGCGCAATTGTTGAAAAAGAAGCTTCGGTCGACTTGGCGCGCTTCCATACCGTCTCCTTCATGCTGCGCACGCCCGACTTTACGGCGGCACGCGAGATTGCTGACGTGATTAACAAGGAGTTTGCCCGGCCGGTAGCCTCGGCCGTGGATAGTCGCACCATTCACGTAGACGTGCAGCAGGCCGCGGCCGAGTCGGTCCCGGTGCTGATTGCCCGGGTGCAGGCACTCTCGGTGCACTTCCAGGCGCCTGCCAAGGTGATCGTGAACGAGCGAACGGGAACCATCGTGATGGGGGGCAGTGTCACCCTGTCGCCTGTCTCGGTGCTGCATGGATCACTCAGCATCCAGGTCGAAACCTCCTAT
>CAZZYO010000174.1:0-6266 GCA_964658255.1 Candidatus Babeliales bacterium | reverse complement strand
TCTTCGAGTCGCTGAACACGCGCTTTTTTCATGGACTGCTTGGCCGGCCCGTGCTGACCTGGAGCGAGCACAACGCGCGTCGGCTACTTGGGCACTACGACGCTGCACATAACACCATCATGGTGAGCCGCGTCTTTGATCGGCCGACCGCGCCTCGCTACGCGATTGAGTACCTGATGTACCACGAGATGCTGCACCTGAAGCACCCGGTGACGGTTCGCAAGGGACGCCGCTGCGTGCATCCCGCAGCCTTCCAGGCTGAGGAACGGCTGTATCCCGAGCTCGAAGCGGCCAAAGCCTACCTCAAGACGCTGCAGTAACGGTTCGTCTAGGCTGTCTGCGTGTTCCGCTCAAGCCGGGCAAGAAAGCCAGCTACACAGGCGGCGAACTCCCGGGGCTGCTCCTCGTAGGGCAGGTGCCCTAGTCCAGGCAGAAACGCCAGCTCTGAGCCAAGCGTCCTGTGCAGAGCCGCGGCAGATTCCAGGCTGACCGCGCGATCCTCTGTGCCCCAGACCAGCAGGCAGGGTACCCCGCGCAGCCGGCGCAGTCGATGCTTGAGAGCAGCCATGTCCTTAGCCCAGCAGCCCAGGACTTCGAGCACGTAATCGACAGTTCCTGGAACCCGGAGAGACTGCACGTAGTCTTCGAGAGATCCCGGACGTATTCTCGCCGGGTCGCCGTACATGCGCCTGAGCGCAACCGCATGCAGCGATCGAGGCGCCCTCGGTACCAGTCGCCCGAGCCACCTGCCAAGCTGGGTGGAAAAGAGCCGGATCTGCGGCTGAGAATGTGAGCAGAATGGGTTGGCGGGTGCCTGCAGGATGAGCGAACGGACTCGCTCAGGGTAGGTGGCTGCAAAAAACATCGCCACCGCGCCCCCGTGGGAGGTCGCGCAAAGGTCTGCCTGTGCAATCCCCTCCCCATCCATAAAGCCGAGAAGACGCTCAGCCGAAGCGCGGAGGCTCGCGTCAAGGCCCGGCACCCGCGCAGAAGCACCCATGCCCAGCGCATCGACCGCGTAGACTCGGGCCTGGCTTGCCAGCCAGCGCATGGCCGGACGCCAGCACACCGCCGCGCCCAGAAGGCCATGCAACAGGATGAGAGGCCTGCCCGTGCCAGCCTGCAGGGAATGCATGGAGTAGCCGCTGACCTTGGTTACGTGCGCTTCTATGATCCCGGCTGGCTCGGACGCCTGATGCACTGCTCTGTCGCCGTTGACCTCGGCCGTAATCGCTACTGACGCCATCCTTCCGACCGAACCTTTCTTTGTTACCCACACAAACGCAACGCTCTATTGTTACAAAAGCATGAATTGTGTGCGAAGTATTCCGCACGGACGGGTGCTTGTAGCTCGGCGTGGCACAGTTGGCACGTTGAACCCTCCGTGGTAACAGGCGAACGGCCAGCGCGCCTGACCTTGGCAGCGCCCGTACGGTATAGTTTGCCGTAGCCCTCTACAGAAAACGCGAGACGGAGGCGAACCACGCACCTCAGCTCCGATCGACGAGGTGGTCAACTGCCTGTGACGACGCACAGCAGACTAGCCTGATGTGCACGGAATAGCTGCGGCGCGGTATGGCCCTCCAGTTGCATCGAGGGCAGAGGACCGGGCGTACACAGGCCTGCGACAACATCTGCATGGAACGCACGCTGCAAACCCGGGTAGTCGCAATCGTTCTGGCGCTGCTCACAGTCACCGCCTGCGTCTTTGCAGCTCTAAACTTTTCGCAGGAGAGCAAGTTCCAAAGCCCGACTGACGGGATTTCCTGGGTCGAGGCGCATGGTGCGCTCGAGGCCGAGCGCGTGCCCGCCAACTCGGCCGGCGACCGGGCCGGTATCCGTGAGGGCGACATGCTGCTCTCAGTGAATCAGCAGCCTACCCCGCGGGTCGCCTCGCTGGTGCGCGAGCAGTTCCGCACGCGCGTCTACGGCTCAGCCAGTTACCTGGTGGTGCGCTCAGGGATCCGGATCCCCATCCCCGTCATCCTTGACCAGGCGGACGAAAGCATTCACCCCGGCATGCGGCTTATCGCGCTGGTCTACCTGTGTATCGGCCTGTATGTACTGTTCCGCCGTTGGACTGCCCCGCACGCCACTCACTTTTACACCTTCTGCCTTGCCTCGTTCGTCATGTATGCCTTCCTGTACACGGGCCGGCTTAACACCTTTGACCAGGCGATCTACTGGGGCTGGATCGCGGCAGGGGCTCTGCAGCCGGCGCTCTTCCTTCACTTCGCTCTTTCATTCGCCGCGCTCGGGCGCCAGAGGCGGGTGTTGTTCCTCACTCTCACCTACCTTCCGGCAGCATGCATCATCGGTCTGCAGGTGTACGCGATGGAGGTCTGGTCGGCCACCGGTCTGCTTGCGCACCGGCTGGACCAGGCCGCGATGGCTTACCTTGATGCCTTCTACCTGATCGCGGCAGTCATCTTCTACCTGCAGTACCGGCGCACTGGCGTGCCACACACGGTGCCAGGGCAGGATCCGCAAACCCTGCGCCGACAGCAGTTGAAGTGGCTAACCCGGGGCACGCTTGTCGCTGTCGTTCCCTTCTCGCTGCTCTACGTCTTGCCCTACCTGGCAGACGTCGCGACGCCAGACTGGACGCGCAATCTCGCGATCCTTTCGCTGGTCGTACTGCCACTCACCTTCAGCTGGGCCATCATCCGCTACCGCCTGATGGACGTAGACCTGATCTTCAAGCGCGGCGTCACCTACACGTTGGCCACGGCAGCATTGGTGGGCTTCTACTTCCTTATCGTCGCCTTCGCGGCAGAGACGGTGCACACCCGCCTGCTGCCCTCCGCAGGTGCTTACGGGCTGATCGGCGCGATCATCATTACCTCCGCGCTCTTTGACCCGATCAAGCGCCTCATCCAGGAGCGGGTCGACCGCCTTTTTGATCGCAAGCGCTACGACTACCGGCAGACCCTGATTGATTTTGGCCGCAGCCTGAGCACGCAGACCGACCTGCAGACCCTTCTGGCAGAGATCGTGCACCGTCTGCCGCAGACGCTGCTCGTCTCCCGGGTCGCGGTCTTTTTGCGCGACGATGACGGACACCACCGCCTGGCCGCAGGGCACGGGCTGCAACGTGCTCTGCTTGAGATGGGCGCGACGGACGCCCAGCAACCTGCCGCACAGGCGTCTGACCGTGAAGCCTACGACCTGTCCTTTTTCGATTTCGATCTGCCCTCGGCTCCGCCGCATATCTTCCTCGAGAACCCGGCGCAGGCCCTGCATCTGGCTCCCGCAGAGCTGCGCACGGCCGCGGCGCTGGACTTGAACTACTACCTTCCCTGCCGCGTCGGAACGGGCGGCAAGGATCGCACCATCGCCGTCATCGGGCTTGGGCGCACGACGGACGGGGACTTCCTCTCCTCGGAAGATGTGGAACTGCTCGAATCACTTGCCGGCTACATCGGGATCGCACTCCAGAACGCACGGCTGTATGCCAGCCTGCAGGAAAAGATTGCCGAGTACGAGCGGCTTAAGGAGTTCAACGAGAACATTGTCGAGTCGACCAACGTCGGCATCCTCGCGGTCGATCTTGACGAGCGGATCGAGAGCTGGAACGCGCAGATGGAAGTGCTGTTCGCGATGCCGCGCTCGGAAGCTTTGGGCCAGCGGATCGAGGAGGTTTTCGCCCCCGACTTCGTGCAGCAGTTCCATCGCGTCAAGAATGATCCCGGCGTGCATCACCTGTACAAGTTCCGGCTGGAGACGCGCGGCTCCGGCATTCCGCAGACCGACGCGGCGCAGGCCCTGGCAAGCGCGCTTGACGCGGACGGACCGCGAGTTGCCAATATCTCCATCGCGCCGCTGGTCTCGCGCGACTTCAAGATCCTTGGGCGAATCATCCTGGTCGATGACATCACGGCTCGGCTCGGCCTGGAGGCGCAGCTGGCCCAGGCTGAAAAGCTTTCATCGATCGGCCTGCTGGCTGCAGGCGTCGCGCATGAGGTGAATACGCCGCTGGCCGTTATTAGCTCCTACGCGCAGATGTTGACCAAGCAGTTGCGCGCGCGCGCCGCCGATGGCGACGCGAACGGCGACCGCCTGGCGCCGCTGCTGGACAAGATCACGCAGCAGACCTTCCGTGCGTCCGAGATTGTCAACGGGCTGTTGAACTTCTCCCGTACCAGCGCCGCCGAGTTTCGCGAGACCGACCTGAACACCATCATTCGCGAGACGCTTACCCTGCTTGAGCACCAGTTCAAGACCTCGCAGGTCAGGCTTGCCACCAATCTCGAAGAGGGTTTGCCACCGATCCACGGTAACGCCGGCAAGCTCCAGCAGGTCTTCCTCAACCTCTTTCTCAACGCAAAGGACGCCATGGCCGACGGCGGCACTCTCGAGATTGGCACCAGCTGCACAGACTGCGTCACGGTCTCGATCAAGGACACCGGCTCAGGCATCGCGCCCGAGCACGTGCAGCGCATCTACGATCCTTTTTTCACCACCAAGACCGCCCCAAAAGAAGGTCAGCGCCGCGGTACTGGCCTTGGCCTCGCGGTCACCTACGGCATCATGCAGGAGCATGCCGGGAAGATCCGCGTGGAAAGCCAGCCAGGCAGCGGTACCACGTTCGCCCTCGAATTTCCGCTGAAAGGCAAGCCCGCGCATGTCTGAGTCCACCCTCGCTCCACCCCGCGCACCCGCTGCTGTTCGATCGACCGAGCACACCATCCTGATCATTGACGACGAAGCGGAGATCCGCGAGTCGCTTGAGACCCTGCTTGCGCTCGAAGGCTACCGGATCGACACGGCCTTCGACGGCGAGTCGGGGCTGGAGCGGATTGGCGAGCACGCCTACGACCTGGTGCTGCTCGACCTGGCCCTGCCAGGGCGCAACGGCATTGAGATTCTTGCGTCGCTGCGCGAGCGCTACCCGGATTTGCCGGTCATCATGCTGACTGCTTATGGCACCGTGAATAACGTCATCGACGCGATCCGCGGCGGCGCGCAGAACTTCGTCCAGAAGCCGTGGGATAACGAGAAGCTGCTCGCTGACATTCGCCAGGCGATCGCGCGCTACCGCACCGAGGAAGAGAACGTCCAGCTGAAGCGCGCGCTCAAGCAGCGCTACAACTTTCCAAACATAGTCGGCAAGAGCGAGATCATGCTGCGGGTCTTTGACCTGGTCGCGCAGGTGGCGCCTTCGCGCGCGACCGTGCTGATCCAGGGCGAAAGCGGCACGGGCAAGGAGCTGATCGCCAAGGCGATCCACGCCAACTCGCCGCGCAAGGACAAGCCCTTTGTGCCGGTGAACACCGGTGCCGTGCCAACCGACCTGCTCGAGTCGACCCTTTTCGGCCACGTCAAGGGCGCGTTCACTTCTGCCATCTCGGCGAAAAAAGGCCTGTTTGAGATCGCGAACGGTGGCACGCTCTTCCTTGACGAGATCGGGACCATGCCGCTCGACACCCAGGCCAAGATCCTGCGCGTGCTGCAGGATCGCCGCTTTATGCAGCTGGGCGGAACGCACGAGATCCAGGTGGACGTACGCATTGTCACGGCGACCAACGTGGATCTGCGTACGGCGGTCCGCGAGGGCAAGTTCCGTGAGGATCTCTTCTACCGACTCGATGTGATCCGCTTTGATCTGCCGCCGCTACGAGCACGCCGCGAGGACATCCCCGCGCTGGCGGCGCACTTCCTCAAGTATTTCTCAGATGAAAACGGCTTGCCCTTGCGCACGCTCGCGCCCGAAGCACTGCGCACGCTGGTTGACTATGAGTGGCCGGGCAATGTCCGCGAGCTTGAAAACGTGATGGAGCGCGGCGTTGTGCTCTCGTCCTCACCGGTGATTGGCGTAGAGCTTTTGCCCTCGCACATCACGGGCCGCTCGTACTCCTCTTCTCTGCTTGAGCACAACCCGAACGCGTCGCTGTTTGACATACTGGAGGACATAGAGCGACGCATCATCATCGATAAGATGGAGCGCTGCAACTGGAACCAAACGGACGCAAGCGAGCAGTTTCACATTCCGCTTTCGACGCTGAACCAGAAGATCAAGCGGCTGAACATTGAGATCAAGAAGCGGGTGCGGGAGTAGGGCCGGTCATGCGCCAGGCAATCCTCACAGCCAGGTCTACTGGAACAACCAGTCGTCCTCCTGAGCGTAGCGAAGGAGCCGGGATTCACCCTCAACCCGTCAGCTCATGGCACCCCCGTAACCACCACCGCTCGCGCGGGATGCTATTGTCAGTCTTGAAGCACAAGCCACACCCCGCGCATCCAAGGATTGACGTACCGGGATCGAC
>CAZZYO010000173.1:0-6350 GCA_964658255.1 Candidatus Babeliales bacterium | reverse complement strand
TGGTAAACCCCACACGGAGCAAGACCAAATAGGGAGGAAGCAGCGGCTCGGTCCCGAGCAGTCGCTGCGCGTGCCGGCCCGGTGCGCCAACCAGGGATCCTGGTGCTCTTCGCAAGAGGAGCACCAGAGGAAACCTCCGGGTAGGTTGCTGGAGCGGCCCAGTAATGTGTCGCCTAGAGGAATGGTCGCCGCTGAGCTCGCAAGGCTCAGAACAAAATTCGGCTTATAGGCTGCTCGCAACAGTCTTTGCACGCCGGTACCCGCATCCCCCGCCATGCTCCAGGCGCAGTGAGTTGCAGGTGAGCCTACTGGGGTCTGCCGACGTTCTTGGGCGCGGGCTTGGATACAGGCTGCTGATGGGGCGCCTGCTGCTGCGCAGCATCGGGCAAACGCCCGGGCCTGGGCCGCGGACCACCATGTACCCAGTCCACCAGCTCATCAAAGGCTTTGCCTGCCTGCTCGGCCGTGATGTTGCAGTGCCCGTCGCGATTGACATACTGCTGCACGAAGAGCTCGCCATGGCCGAGCCGCCGGGTCAACTCATCGTAGTAGGCGGCCGTGGCGGCCGGCACCAGCGGGTCGTAGGTCGTGTGCACCGCCAACAGCCTGCGCTCGAGCGCTCCACTCGGTGAGTAGTGCGCAGCCACGTACGCGACCGCGCGCGCGTCCGCCGCATATCGCTTCACGCGCTCGTTCAGGGCGTTGTCGTCAGTAGTCCCGGTGTAGATCAGGTTGCGGTTGTCAAATGGATTGCCGCCGGCCTTCTTGCGCAGATCCTCAATCACAAACGTGTTGAAGACCAGCACATCGGCAAGCCCGCGATTGGTATGGATGTCAGCCAGGGACCGCAACAGCGCCGCCTCCGGCGGATGCGCGTCCAGCGCCTTTTCCACCAGCGAAGCCGTTGCTGGGTCATTCATCTGGAAGCTCTCTGGGACATGCTCCACGTCCGGCAGCACGCCGGGGAAGAACGCGTCGAACGCAACCCGGTTGGCAAACGCCCGCTGCATGATCAGGTCTGCCGGGGCCAGGACCCCACATAGCGCCAGGCCGCCGGCGTACGTGCGCGGGCGCTCCTCAAGCGTGAGCAGTGTGAGCAGGCCACCCATCGACTGGCCCTCCGCATAGGTCTCCTGCGGCTGACCGTAGTGCGCGCCGAAGTATCGCCGCAGCGCCTCGCTCTCAGACGCGGCCTGCGTTACCGCCCAGCCGCCTACCGAGTAGCCCGGCTGCGCAACGGCATAGCCGCGGGCCAGCAACTGCTCGACCAGCCTGCTTGGCGGGTTGGGCTTCGCCGTGGACGGGTTCGGCTCAAAGAGCTGCGGCGTCTGCTGGTACCCATGGAAGAAGATCACCAGCCGGTGGTTCCAAAGCTCGGGCACATCAATGCGGAAGGACGAGCCTGCCTCGACGCCTTCTTCCGTCCTGATGGCAACGGCAGGGGTAGCCGGCAGGGCAGGCTTCTCTTCCGCTCGTGCGGCCGCGGCAGCAGAACCCAGCCGGGGAGCAGCCACACTTGGCGGTGCAGCTGCGTCGCTTTGGGTATGGGCAGATGGCGGCGCAGGCGCGCTCGTCACCTGTCCGGCTGACACTCCCGCGGATAGGGCAACTGCAGCCCAGCACACTGCGCGCAGCCCGCTGCTTTGCGGATAACTCATAGGCCTACGTATAGATGCGCGGCTGCGTGCGTCCGCACAGCAACCCGCCTGCGGCTTACACACGCAGGCCGGTACCATAGCAGTATGCCCCCTGTCCCCGACACGCACACGCCCACGGCACCGGTATTGATGAACGCACTGCCCGCAGCCACCATCTCGCGGCGCGCAGCTGACCGCCTTCGCTCTGGTCACGTCTGGGTCTATGCCTCAGATGTTCTCTCGATGAGCCAGCAAGAAGCGCCAGCCGGATTGATGCTGGTCAGCGACCAGGCGGGTCATCTGCTGGGTACTGCGCTCTGGAGCCCGACGTCGCAGATCGCGCTCCGCCTGCTCTCGCCCGGCGTGCTCGATCAGGACTCCTGGCTGGCGCTGCTGCGCGAGCGGCTTGCCACGGCTATTGCCGACCGCTCGGCGCTGCTCGACGCGGACACGGACAGCTGCCGGCTGGTCTTTTCCGAAGGCGACCAGCTGCCCGGCATCATCCTCGACAAGTACAACGACATCGCTATCCTGCAGCTGCTGGCCGCCGGGCTTGATACCCCGGCAGTGCGACAGGCAGTCACCCAGGTCGTCCGGGCTGAGCTTGCGCCGCACACGCTTGTCGAGCGGCCTGACCCGCGCATCCGCGAGCTCGAGCAGCTCTCGCTCCCCTCGCTTGAGCCGCTTTACACCCTGGACCCGCCCATGTCGGCGACCGTCTTCCACCTCAACGGTCTCAAGTTTCACTATGACGCCTCGGCCGGGCAGAAGACGGGCGCCTTCCTGGACCAGCGCGCCAACTACGCCGCGGCTGCCGCACACGCCCACGGAGACGCGCTCGACGTCTGCACCTACCATGGCGGCTTTGCCCTGCACCTGGCGACGACCTGCCGCCAGGTCACGGGGCTTGACACCTCGCAGGCAGCGCTTGACGTGGCCGAGCGCAACCTGGAGCTGAATCGCGAAACACTCGGTGCGGTCGAGGTCGACTGGGTGAAGGGCGACGCCTTTGCAGTCCTGCGCGAGTGGTCCGAGGCTGGCGCCGAGTACGACACCATCGTGCTCGACCCGCCCGCCTTTGCCAAGTCGCAGCGTGCCGCGCAGAACGCCATGCGCGGCTACAAGGAGATGAACCTGCGTGCTCTGCAGATGCTGAGGGCCGGTGGAACGCTGGTGACCTGCTCCTGCTCGCATCACGTGTCGCTGCAGGAGTTTGAGGCCGTGGTGGCGGCGGCCGCAGCCGATGCCGGACGGCGCGTGCGGCTGCTGGAGCGGCGTGGTGCAGCGGCTGATCATCCGGTCATCCTGAACATCCCGGAGACCGAGTACCTGAAGTGTCTGATCGTACGTGTGGAGTAGACCAGAATGAACTCTGTACCCACGGAGAAATAAAGTGATAGAAAGTCACTCATATTTCTTGCAACCCGACGCGAAGGTATGGCATATATATATGTGACCGCGAGTCACCACTCTTTCGCTTCACCTACCAAGGAGGAACCTTCCAATGGCCATCACTCGCTGGGATCCCTTCCGGGACATCGCTTTGCTGCAGAACCGTATGAACTCCGTCTTCCAGGACTACAACCGTCAGAACGGCTCGGAAGCCGACGCCATGTCCGCTGCCTTCGCGCCGCCGGTTGATATCTACGAGGACACGCACAAGATCGTGTTGAACCTCGAAGCGCCGGGCCTCAAGCAGGAAGACTTTGACATCCAGGTGGAGAACAACACGCTTTCGGTCCGGGGCGAGCGCAACTTTGGCGCGGAGCAGAAAGAAGAGAACTACCACCGTATCGAGCGCCGGTATGGCAGCTTCTACCGTGCCTTTACCCTGCCGCAGACGGTCAACACCGAGCAGGTGCAGGCCAGCTACGATGCGGGCATCCTGCGAATCGAACTCGCCAAGCGTGCCGAAGCCAAGCCCAAGCAGATCAAGGTCTCGGTCGGCAGCAACAGCCAGCAGCAGGGCTTTACGCCAACCAGCGCGCCGCAGGTGGAGCGCACGGCAAGCGCCTGAGGCATACCAAGTCACCCGTTGGCATGAGGGCGGCCTGGGTGGCCGCCCTTTTCGCCGTCCATAGACGTTAGAACATCAGGACAGAACACTCATGGCAATCCGTTGGGATCGTTTCACCGTGAAGTCGCAGGAGGCCGTCCAGGCCGCCCACAGCTACGCCGGCGAGCATGGCAACCCGGAGATCCTCCCGCTGCACCTGCTCGCCGCCTTACTCGACGACAAGGATGGCGTGATCGTCCCCGTGCTTGAGAAGGTGGGCGTGCCGACTGCGCAGCTGCGCACCCGGGTCACCGATGCGCTTGCTCGCCTGCCCAAGGTGACGGGTTCAGGCGCGCAGCCTGGCATGGCGCAGGCCACCCAGCAGGTGCTGGATCAGGCCGCGAAAGAGGCAGAACACTTCAAGGATGAGTACCTCTCCACTGAGCACCTGCTCCTGGCGCTCGCCGGCGGGAAAAACGACGGCGCACAACTGCTGCTGGCTTCGGAGGGCGCGACGCATGACGCGATCCTCAAGTCGCTCACCACCATCCGCGGCTCGCAGCGCGTCACCGACCAGAATCCTGAAGCCAAGTATCAGTCGCTCGAAAAGTACGCCAAGGACCTCACCGAGCTCGCCCGTCGAGGCAAGCTTGACCCGGTTATCGGCCGTGATGAGGAGATCCGGCGCGTCATCCAGGTGCTTTCGCGCCGAACGAAGAACAACCCGGTGCTGATCGGCGAGCCCGGCGTCGGCAAGACCGCCATCGTCGAAGGCCTGGCCCGGCGTATCGTCTCGGGGGACGTGCCGGAGATCCTGCGCGACAAGAAAGTGGTTTCACTCGACCTGGGCGCCATGGTTGCCGGTGCCAAGTATCGCGGCGAATTTGAAGATCGGCTCAAAGCCATCCTCAAGGAGATCGCCGACGCGCAGGGCCAGATCATCCTGTTCATCGACGAGCTACACACGCTGGTCGGCGCAGGCGCGGCCGAGGGCGCCATGGACGCTTCAAACATGCTCAAGCCTGCGCTTGCCCGCGGCGATCTCCGCGCCATTGGCGCGACCACGCTGAACGAGTACCGCAAGTACATCGAGAAAGATGCAGCGCTCGAGCGGCGTTTCCAAATCGTCTTTGTCGGTGAGCCGAATGTTGAGGACACCGTCGCGATTCTGCGCGGACTCAAGGAGCGCTACGAGGCGCACCACAAGGTCCGCATCAAGGACGCAGCCATCGTCGCCGCAGCCACGCTCTCGCACCGGTATATCGCCGACCGCTTCCTGCCCGACAAGGCCATCGACCTGGTCGACGAGGCGGCGGCCTCCCTTGCGATCCAGATCGGCTCGGTGCCCGAGGAGATTGACACGCTGGAGCGGGAGGCCACCTCGCTTGAGATCGAGCGTGCAGCGCTCAAGCGGGAGACCGACGTCAACTCGCGCGAGCGTATGGAAGTGGTGGAGCGCGAGCTGGCCGCGCTCAAGGAGCAATCCACCGGACTGCGCGCCCGCTGGCAAAAGGAGCGGGAGGCCATCACCCGCCTGAGCGATGTAAAGGCACAGGTAGAGCGGTTGAAGTTCGAGGCCGACGAGCAGACCCGGCTCGGCAAGCTCGACCGCGCTGCGCAGATTCGTTATGGCGAGCTGCCTAAGCTCGAGGCGGAGTTGCGCGAGCTGAACATGCTGCAGGATGCGATGGCCGGCGGCAACCGCATGCTCAAGGAAGAGGTAGACGAAGAGGATATTGCGGCGATTGTGAGCAAGTGGACCGGCATCCCGGTCAACAAAATGCTGGAAGGGGAAGTGAAGAAGCTGGTCGCGATGGAGAGCCGCCTGCGCGATCGCGTCGTCGGCCAGGACGATGCGCTCACCACCGTGGCCAATGCGATCCGCCGCTCCCGTGCCGGCCTCAGCGACCCGAAGCGGCCGATTGGCAGCTTCCTGTTTCTCGGCCCGACAGGCGTTGGCAAAACAGAGACAGCACGCGCGCTGGCCGAGTTTCTCTTCGACGATGAGCAGTCGATGGTCCGCATTGATATGTCCGAATACATGGAGAAGCACGCGGTTGCGCGGCTGATCGGCGCGCCGCCGGGCTACGTCGGCTTCGACGAGGGCGGCCAGCTGACCGAGGCCGTGCGGCGCCGACCGTACGCGGTCATCCTGTTCGATGAGATCGAGAAGGCGCATCCCGATGTGTTCAACATACTGTTACAGGTTCTGGATGACGGGCGTCTCACCGACGCAAAAGGCCGGACCGTAGACTTCAAAAACACCGTTCTGATCATGACCTCGAACCTCGGCGCGCACCTTCTGCAGGGTGAGTCCCTCGACAGCGAAGCTGCCTTCGACCTCGCTCGGGAGCAAGTACTGGAGGTGTTGAAGCAGCATTTCCGACCGGAGTTCCTCAACCGTGTGGATGACATCGTGATCTATCGCCCGCTGGGTGAAGAGCAGTTGTCGCACATCATCGACCTGCGCCTGGCCGACCTGAAGCACCTGCTGGCGGATCGCAAGATCACGCTCGAGCTGACCGAGGGCGCCAAGCACCAGCTGCTGCTGACCGGCTACGATCGCGCCTACGGCGCCAGGCCGCTCAAGCGCGCACTGCAGAAGCTGATCCAGGATCCTTTGGCTATCAAGATCCTCGACGGAGAAGTCCTGCACGGCGACAAGGTGCAGGTCGATGCCGACCCGCTGAATGCCCGGCTGCTCTTCACAGTTGAGA
>CAZZYO010000172.1:0-6366 GCA_964658255.1 Candidatus Babeliales bacterium | reverse complement strand
GGAGCAAGCCCACCCGGAGCAAGCCCAGCACCCGGAGCCCGCTCCGCGACCGCAGGCCGTACAGCCCCAGCCTGTTCGTCCCCAGGTTCAATCACAGCCTCACGTTCAGGCGCAGCCGGAGCACAACGCTCCGACTCGGCCGCAGCCTGAGCAGCACCAGCAACCAAGGCCAGAGAGCCAGCCTCATCCCGCGCCTGGGAACAACAACGAGCACCCGCACGGCTAACCTCTAGAGTCCGGTACCAGGCAAAAACGGCGACTTCTCTCCTTGAAGAAGTCGCCGTTTGCGTTCGCGTCCAAACGTGCCGGGTTCACCAGCCTGGGCCAGTCGCGCGGGTAAGTTTCGGAAAGCCGAACGTCGTCGTAGGTGGCTCAATCCTTCAGCCGGTCACCCGTTGCTCTTGTTCTTCGGCCTCCTGGAACTCCATGCTGCTCCACACCGTCAGGCGGTTCCGTCCGTTACGCTTGCTCTCATAAAGCGCGCGGTCTGCCTTCTGAATCAACAAGGAGCTCTCGGTCCATTGAAAGGGCAGCCAGCTTGCAATACCGATGCTTACCGACACGGCGCCAGACGGGCTATCCTCATGCGGCATGGCCAACGTTCCAATCGCTTCGAGAATGTCGTTTGCCACCTGGATCGCACCCGACTCATTGGTTTGCGGGAGCAGGATGGCGAACTCCTCCCCACCGACCCTCGCCGGCAGATCGACAGCGCGAGCGGCGCAGGCGCGGAAGACCTGCGCTACCTTCTGCAGACAGAGATCGCCGGCCTGGTGGCCATACCTGTCGTTGTATTTCTTGAAGAAGTCCACATCCACCATCAGGAGCGAGAGCGAGTCGGAAGACCGGTTCTGGCGCGCTCCCTCGTTTGCCAATGCCTGGTTAAAGCTGCGACGGTTCGGCAGCCCGGTCAGTTCATCCCGCCCGGCCAGCTCCGCCAGGCGCTCGTTCTGCGTGGCCAGAGCATACTTCTCTGCTGACCAGGTCTCTTCTGTCTGCTTCAGCGCGGTGATGTCATGCACTGTTGCCACGTAGCCGGTTACCGGCCCGCCCTCTACCTCGCGGTATCCCCGCACAAACGCCTCGACCCAGGTGAAGCCACCCTCCTTGCGCAGGATGCGGTATCGGAAAGTGTGGTTTGTCTTGCCTTCGGTAAGGCTGGCGATGATCTGCCGCGCCAGGTCGCGATCCTCCTCGTGAATGCTGCCCAGCTTCCGCAGAGCCAGAAACTCAGGCGAGGTCCATCCAGTAAGCTTCTCGACGGCGGGAGAGATGAACCTCGATGCGCCGTCGAGGCTCGAGAGGATGATGATGTCCTCTGAGTTCTGGATCAGCGTTTCATAGATGGCCTGGTTCTTCCGCGCCTGCTGTTCGGACACGTTTCGCTCGTCGAGCAATGACCCGACTGGCAGAGCTGTAGTCACAATCGACCAGAGCAGGATCCGCAATACAGATATCCGGTGCTGAAGTGGCATTCCTGGCACGATCCATATCGGCCCATGCCCGTGTGCGGTGGCCCAGCAGGCGATCAATGTCCCGGCCAGGGAAGCGAAGATCGCGCCCCGCACTCCAAGCACGAAGACGACCAGCAGCAAGGGCGGAAACATCATGAACAGGAAGGGATTTGCGCTCTGGCTGAAGATGGCGATGGTCACGCCCAGGAACACGATAGAAGCAGCAGTACCAGCCTTGAACTCATGGAAGGTCTGATCCTTACGCCAGAGCCGGCCTGAAAACAGAAACAGGAGTGCAGGCGTAAAGACCACGATGCCAAGCGAGTCTGCCAGGGCGATGCTGCTCCAGACGCGCAGGAAGGAGAGCTGCTGCCATCCTGTGGAGAGGGTAAACAGCGCAGCGCCTACGGGTATCAGCGTCGCTGCGATGAGCAGCCGGCTTACCCGGTCCCGCGTTTTTAGGTCGTCAAAACACCTAACCTTGTCTCCGAGAAAGTAGAGCAGCAGCCACAGCTCCGCTGCCTGTACGGCAGTATGTAGCAACGCCGCGTGTAGCGAGCTATGCTGCAACAGCGAAAGCACCAAGAAGCCCGTGGCTGCGGCTGCGATCTCAAAACTGTCTTCCCACCCCTGTTCTCTCGAGCGCAACAGCAGCGCAAGCTGGATCCCAGTCACCGGCCAGACGTACATCAGGTGCCCGGACATGTGCAGGACGCCGGGCAGCAGCGCCACCATCAGTGCCGTGGCTGCGAACTGCAGGCACATGCGCAGCAGGCGGTCTGCGAGGCGAGGGATGGGGGGGATCATTGGTCCTTGCACTTGGATTCCTTGATGTCGCGGAACGCTACACACCTCATCGACGCTAAGCGATGCACGCTTCAGAAACCTAGGTAACCCGGGGCAAACTGTCGTGCTGTTTTGCGCAGTCGGTCCTGGCGGCGGCCTTGAAGAAGCTTTACAACGGACCGCTTGCGAGCAAGCGATGCTCCGTTGATAGAACGATCAGGCAAGCCAGAATGAAGCGGTCCCAGCCAGCCCAACCCTGAGCAGAACCACGCTATCGGTTGAGCTGCCAGATACCCCAATCGAGGTACGCCGCAAAGGCGACCCAGGCAAGGTAAGGAGCAAGCAGCCAGCCGGCTACCTGACTCATTTTGAAGAACGCCTGCATGGTCAGCGCGATTGCAACGCCGAGCAGAGCGAGCTCTACCAGCGCAAGCTGCGGCTGGCGTATGCCGAAGAAGAGCCAGGTCCAGCTCAGGTTGAGGAGCAACTGCACCAGGAACAGCCGGATTCCGCGCGTCCTGCATCGGCTCTCGCGCGTCTTCCACACCAGCCACGCCGCGACGGCCATCGCTGCATAGAGCAGAGTCCAAACCGGCGCGAAGATCCAGTTGGGTGGCGTAAGAGGTGGCTTGGTGAGGGCCGCATACCAGGTACGGATGCCGAACGTTGTGGCGACCGAGCCCGTAGCCGCGACCGCAGAGCAGAGGACAAACCAGCCCGCCAGTGCCAGCCAGGGTAGCGGACGCGGGTTCGTTGTCGTACCCAGCGGAGCTGCGGAGGGTGAGCTCGCCCCAGGAATTGCAGAGTCTGTTTTCATCGCGCGCGCCTCCCCCGGCTTGAAAATCGGGAGCCTGCGTGAGCATGGCAGCTCATGTCGACGTTCGCCACGTACTCAGTCCCCGTTCTGGTGTCAGGGAACCATCATGCTTACCAGAGGCTGGGCAGGTTCCCGTTTGCCGCCGGCCATTACACGCCAGCGTATTCTTGAAACACGCGTATGAGTGTCATGTCAGAGTTCCAAGCCGCCCCTTCTCAAATGATCCAGGTGCAACTGCCTGACGGCACCATCAAGCAGGTGCCCTCGGGCACGACCCCATTCGCTATCGCCGACAGTATCTCACCACGGCTTGCAGCGGCTGCCGTGGTGGCGCGCGTCCGGCCGTTCGCCGCCGGCTCCGGCACCGAGCACGACTCACCCGAGCAGGCGGCAACAGAGGCTGGCATGTACGCGGCCGAAGATGCTGCGGCCGAGCGCCTGGTCGACCTTTCTGCGCCGCTTTCAGAAGACGTGCAGCTCTGGATCCTGACCGAGAAGGATCCGGAGACCCTCAAGGTTGTGCGCCACTCTGCCGCGCACGTCATGGCCACCGCCGTGCTCGAGCTCTTTCCGGAGACCAAGCTTGGACATGGCCCTGCGACGGATGCCGGCTTCTTTTATGACTTTTACCGGGAAATACCGTTCAGCGCTGACGACCTGAAGGCGATCGAGGCGCAGATGGCCGAGGTGGTTGCGCGAGACGAGAAGTTTGCCCGCGAGTACGAGCCGCGTGAGGCAGCACTTGCCCGCTTCGCCACCCATGGCGAGTTTATGAAGACCCACTTTGTGGAGCGCTTTACCGCTCCGGGTGAAGAGGTCTCCTTCTACCGCAACGGCGCTTTTGAAGACTTCTGCCGCGGCCCCCATGTTCCTTCGACGGGCAGGGTCAAGGCTTTCAGGGTGCTCTCGCTTGCCGGCGCTTACTGGCTCGGGGACGAGAAAAACCCGCAGCTGCAGCGCGTCTATGGCACGGCATTTTTCACGCCGAAGGCAATGGAGGAGCACTTCAAGCACCTGGAAGAGATTGCGCGGCGCGACCACCGCGTCCTAGGCAAGCAGCTTGATCTGTTTTCTATCCAGGAGCTCGCCGGCTCGGGCCTGGTCTTCTTTCACCCCAAAGGCGCCATCATCCGCAAGGCGATGGAAGACTGGATGAAGGACGAATGTATCCGCCGCGGTTACGATCTCGTCTACACCCCGCACGTCGCAAAGATCAACCTCTGGCAGACCAGCGGTCATGAGGGCTATTACTCGCAAAACATGTTCACGCCCATGGAGCTTGACGACGCAGTCTACCGAATGAAACCGATGAACTGCCCGTTCCACATTCTGATCTACAAGAACTCGCCAAAGAGTTATCGCGACCTACCCGTTCGCTACGCCGAGTTGGGCAACGTCTACCGCTACGAGCGGTCAGGCACAATGCACGGACTGCTCCGCGTGCGCGGATTTACCCAGGATGATGCGCACATCTTCTGCATGCCGTCGCAGATCGAGGACGAGGTGATTGGCTGCATCGACTTCGCCGAATCGGTGCTGAAGACCTTCGGCTTCACAATGTTCCACGTGGAACTATCCACCTGGGACCCGAAGGACCGCGCCGTGTGGGCAGGTTCGGACGAGAACTGGGAGCTTGCCACGGCGGCCCTGAAGAGCGCGCTTGACAAGAAGGGCATCGCCTACAAGACGATCCCGGGCGAGGCAGCCTTTTACGGGCCGAAGATCGATATCAAGCTGGTCGATGTGCTTGGACGGTTGTGGCAGCTCTCGACAGTGCAGTTCGACTTCACCCTGCCGGAGCGATTCGAGCTTGAGTACGTTGGCGAGGACGGCGAACGCCACCAGCCGGTCATGGTGCATCGCGCCCTCTTTGGCTCGGTCGAGCGTTTCTTTGGAGTCCTGATCGAACACTATGCCGGCGCCTTTCCGCTCTGGCTCGCGCCCGTGCAGGTGGGTCTCGTGCCGATCGCCGAGCGCCACCAGACCTATGCTGAAAAAGTGCAGCACTTGTTACGCAATGCGGGGCTACGCGTTTCGCTGGATGGGCGCAATGAAAAGATGAATGCGAAGATCCGCGATCTTACTATGCAGAAGGTTCCATATGTCCTGGTCATGGGCGACAAGGAAGCCGAGGCAGAGACAGTGAGCGTTCGCACCCGGGGCTCTTCTGAAAGCCGGACCCTGCCATTGGCCGAGTTTGCAGAGCGCACGAGGGCCCTCGTAGCCAACAATGCAACGGAACTCTAGCGCTGTCGCTTTCGTGCCGAGGCTACTTTGTTGTGAGGGAGAACGTCGTCATCCTGAGCGAAGCAATGGATTGCGTTCAGCGAGACTAAGTTGCACCGCGCTGCGGCTTGGTCCTTCTGGCCGCACATCTGCCTTATCTACCTGGCACGCTCTAGGTGCCAGCTTCAGACCAGGCTCTGCCCCATGAGCCGCTCGAGCACCGCCAGTGGCGCATGCTCACGCGCCACGAGCGCGTCCGGCTCTACCAGCACCGTCTGCTCGAGTGCATACTGGCCGGCCATTACGGCGTGCGGAACCGTGTCCGTGTACACCATCCAGCTCGACCCTGGAGGAAATGCAAGCGCCTCCCGCGCGCTCTCTGACTGAAAGCGCGCGTCTTCCTTCAGGTGGTTATGAAACCGCATCATGAAGTCGTCATAGGGTGTGCGCTTGATCGAAGGCATAACCGTGCCTAGCCCCGCTGCCCGGCCCAGAGCCTTGCCCGCGCGTCCGAGCACAGAGTCCACCCTGGGCGCGATTTTCTCCGGCACAAACTCTCGCACCATCCGGGTGAACGGCTCGCCTATCATCCAATCCCGCGTGCGGGTGGGGTGGATATTATTAAAGAACCGCAGGATCCGCGCTCCATGCGTTGGTCGGGTTGGGAACGCGTCTGTGTGCAACAGGTCGTTGCGCTTGCGCGTGGCAAGATCCCGCCCCTGCTCTTCCTGCGGACGAAAACTGGCATAGTCCAGCCGCCACTTCCCGTCATAGGGCGCGAGAAAGTTCTCAAGAAATCCGGTCACCGCTCGCGAGTAAAACCGCATGAACTCTCGCAAACGTTTCACAGCAGCATCGTCCGCGGTCTTGGTATCCAGCCCGGTCAGGGCATGTTGCGAGGGCTTGTAGGCGATGTTTTTGTGCAGCGAACTGTCAGCCTGCTGCTGCCCGAGCAAAAAGCTAATGTCGGCGGCGGCCAGCACCAGCGGCGTTTGAGGGAAGTACAGGATCGCGCCCGCCTCCAGCTGCTCACACCAGCCTCGCAGCTGTGCCCGGTCAGCCCTCTGTGGATGCTCTACAGTC
>CAZZYO010000171.1:0-6398 GCA_964658255.1 Candidatus Babeliales bacterium | reverse complement strand
CTGATCCCAGTCCAGCTGATCCGGGACAGTGATCTCCGCCGTCATGTAGTGCACGGCCTCGCCCAGCATCACCACCTGGCCGTCCTGCAACTCGCAGGTGAGGCTGCCGCCGCGCGCTGACACCTGCCGGGCGCGCAGGTGCGTGCGTCCGAGCCGCGCTGCCCAGTAGGGCACGAGCTCGCAGTGCGCTGAGCCGGTGACGGGATCTTCCGCAAGGCCGCAGTGCGGGGCAAAGAACCTGCTGACAAAGTCGACTTCGTCCGCCGGGTCTGAGGCCTCGGCGCCGGGCGCGGTGACGATGACGCCCCGCAGGGCCAGCTTCCGCAGGGCGGCCTGGTCGGGCACAATCGCGCGAACCTCCGCCTCGGAGCCAAAGACGGCGATGTAGTCGATGGCGCGCAAAGTAGAGAGCGGCTCCTGGCCCAGCCCCGCCGTGAGCGCTGCGGGAGTCTCACAAGGTTCAGGCGCAAGCGCCGGGAAGCTCATGCGGAGCGCACTTCCCTGGCGCTGTACGCGGAGAAGGCCTGAGCGCGTTTGGAACAGAATGTCTGTCTGGGCATAGCCCAACTTCTCAAAGAGCACCCAGGCGCTGGCGAGCGTGGCATGCCCGCAGAGGTCGACCTCGTTGGCAGGGGTAAACCAGCGCAGGTGGTACTGGTGGCTGCCGGGCACGGGGACGAAAAAGGCTGTCTCCGCCAGGTTGTTCTCCTCGGCGATCGATTGCATCAGCGCGTCTGGCAGCCAGGCCGCCAGTGGGCACACCGCCGCCGGATTGCCGGTGAAGACGCGGCTTGCGAACGCGTCCACCTGGTACATTGTCAGCTTCATCCCACATCGTCGCACGGCCGCTAGCGCTCGCGACTCGATGCTGTGCGAAGCGGCAAGCTCCGCCCGCCTTGCACAGGAAGGCTGAATCGTATCGAATAAGGAGCGTATGAGCACGCACACTGCGGCATTTCTTTTTCCCGGGCAGGGCTCGCAGGCAGTCGGCATGGGCCGGGAGCTGGCTGGCAACTTCCCCGAAGCACGCGAGGTATTTGCCGAGGCCGACGAGTCGCTCGGCTTTTCTTTGTCGAGCCTCTGTTTCGAAGGTCCTGAGGACAAGCTCCGGCTCACAGAGTTTACCCAGCCTGCCATTGTCACCGTCTCCGTCGCGGCCGAGCGGGTATTGCGCGCGCACGGGATTACGCCCTCGATCGTTGCCGGGCACTCGCTCGGCGAGTATGCCGCGCTGGTGTCGGCCGGGGTACTCTCCTTTGCGGACGCGGTGCGCGCGGTGCACGCACGCGGCCAGTACATGCAGCAGGCGGTGCCGCCGGGCGAGGGCGCAATGTCGGCGGTGCTCGGCCTGGCACCCGATGCTGTCGCGGCCGCGTGCCAGGCAGCAGCGGAAGAGACCGGCCAGGTGGTCTCGCCAGCGAACCTCAACGCGCCAGAGCAAACGGTGATCTCTGGCACAGCAACTGCGGTGGCGCGTGCGGGCGAGCTGGCCAGGGCGGCCGGTGCCAAGCGCGTCGTGCCTCTGGCTGTCAGCGCGCCTTTCCACTGCGCGTTGATGAAGCCTGCCGAGGAGCGGCTCGCGGCGCTGCTCGCCGGCCTGGAGTTTGCCGATGCGGCCGTGCCTGTAGTGGTCAACGTGGACGCAGACAAAGAGACCAGTGGCGAGCGCCTGCGCCAGGCGCTGGTGCGGCAGGTGACGGGCGCGGTGCGCTGGGTTGAGTCAGTTGCCGTGGTGCGTGCCACCCAGCCCAGGCAGCTATTGGAGGTCGGGCCGGGCAAGGTGCTCAGCGGGCTGATGCGGCAGATCGACCGCGCACAAACTATTCACAACATGGACGACACTGGCTCGCTTGAGAAACTCCTGACCGTGTTTATGCTCCAGGTCGCGCCCACCGCCTGACGCCATCTCTGCGCGGCACGCAGGAAAGAGAATATGAAGCAGCCCTTGTTACCAATAGAAGATGTAGCAGCTAAGCTTGGCCTTGGCCCCCATCAGTATGAAAGACTCGGCGCGCACGGCGCAAAGGTGGACCTCGCTGTGCTCAAGGATCCTGCTCTCGGGCTTCCTGGCAAACTGGGCAAACTGATACTGGTCACTGCGACCACGCCGACTGTATCCGGGGAAGGCAAGACGGTCACGTCGATAGGGCTGACCCAAAGCCTGGAGCGCGTGCTCGCCGGTAAGGGCAAGCGGGTAGTGCTTACCTCCCGCGAGCCTTCACTGGGCCCCGTCTTCGGTATGAAGGGTGGTGCAGCCGGCGGGGGGCGGTCGCAGGTAGAGCCGAGCGAGCGCATCAACCTGCACTTCCATGGCGATTTCCACGCCATTACCTCGGCGCATAACCTGCTCGCTGCCCTGCTCGATGCGCACATCTTCCACGGCAACGACCTCGGCATCAATCCGGAGACAGTGACCTGGCCGCGCGCCATGGACATGAACGATCGCGGGCTGCGGCGGATTGTGACCAACGTGGCTGGACCCGGCAAGGATGGCGCGGAGCCACGGGAGGGCTCGAACCAGAAGGCCGGCTTTGTCATCACCGCTGCGTCTGAGGTGATGGCGATCATGGCGCTGGCAAGTGACCGCGACGACCTGCGCCGGCGTCTCGACGCGATCATCGTCGCGCGTACCAGGGCAGGCGAGCCTGTGCGGGCGGGGGAGCTGGGCGCGACCGGGCCCATGATGGCGCTGCTTACCGAAGCCATCCTGCCGAACCTGGTGCAGACGACCGAAGGCACCCCGGCGTTCGTGCATACCGGGCCGTTCGGGAACATTGCGCATGGCACGTCGAGCGTGATCTCGCAGCAGATAGGGCTGCGCCTGGCCGACTACGCCGTGAACGAGTGCGGCTTCGCGGCTGACCTGGGATTAGAGAAATACATCGACATCGTCGCCCAGGTCTCCGGCCTGACGCCCGCGGCAGCCGTGCTGGTCACGACCGCACAAAGCCTCAAGAACCAGGGCCAGGCCATGCAGGGCGGTGCAGGCGATGCGCTTGAGCGCGGCTTTGCCAACCTTGGCAAGCACGTATCCATCCTGCGCAACTTCGGCCTGCCGCTGGTGGTCGCGATCAATCACTTTCCAAGGGACACCGACGAAGAGCTTGCGCGACTGAAAGGCTGGTGCGATGCGGAGGGATTGCCGAGCGCTTTTGTAGAGGCATTTACCCGCGGGTCAGAAGGTGCCGCAGACCTGGCCACGGCGGTGATCCGGTTAATCGATGACAACCCGGCGCCGACGATTCGACCGACCTATGCGCCTGGCGATTCGCTTGAAACCAAAATTCGGAAGGTAGCTGTCGGCGTGTACGGCGCAGATGGGGTGACCTATACCGACAGCGCCCGCGAACAGCTCGAGCGCTTTACCCGGTGGGGCTTTGGGCACGTACCAGTGTGTCTTGCGAAGACCCAGTACTCACTCTCTGACGACCCAAAGCTTGCTGGAGCACCGAGCGGGTGGGAGCTGCACGTGACCAATGCATCGCTTTCAGCCGGAGCGGGGTTTGTCGTGGTGACGGCGGGCAACACGATGCTGATGCCGGGCCTGCCAAAATCGTCGCGTGCAGGAGAGATCGACGTCGATGTCGAGGGCGAAATCATAGGGTTGCGCTAGGTGTCTGCCTGGCTTTGCAAAGGGGAACCGCAGATCCGTCGCTGCGCCCAGGAAGATGAGCTATCTGCCGGTCACTCGGGAGCCTTCGATAAAAGCTCCTGCATGTCACTTATTATCGGCCGGGCTAGGTTGTTAGCCAGGGCTGTGCCTGGAAACCCTGACCTGCTTTGGCTGAGCCCACCCAAACCGCAGTGCTGTCATTCTGAGCGAAGCGAAGGATTCTGCGTTTACGCCTGATCTGCACTCCACGCCGGCAAGGCTAACCCAAGGAGCACCATGCCCTATCTGCTCAAAACAGAACCCGATAAGTACTCCTATGACGACCTGGTCCGCGATGGCGAGACGACCTGGGACGGCATCAGGAATGCCCAGGCGCATATCTACCTGCGCGGTATGAAGAAGGGCGAAAAGCTGGTGATCTACCACTCCAACGTTGGCAAGGAAGTAGTGGGCACGGCATCGGTTGTTGCTGTCGACGGCAGTGACCTGAAGAATCCGCTGGTGCGCATCAAGCCAGGCAGACGCCTCAAGCACCCCAAAACCCTCGCCTCCATGCGGGATGCCGGCGTGTTTACAGACTCCATTCTCTTCCGGCAGTTTCGTCTCTCAGTTGTGCCACTTACTGACGATCAGTATGCCTGGCTTATAGCTTGACCAGTGAGCAGGTAAGCAAATAGCGGCTTTTGGTGCGCAGGGCAGAGAGCTTTGCGTCACGCACCCAGCCAGCGCAGGGTCAGTCCAGCCAGCACGCCGCCGGCGAGCGGTCCAAGCACGGGAACCCACGCATAGGCCCAGTCGGACGAACCCTTGCCTGCAATTGGCAGCAGCCAGTGCGCCAGGCGCGGACCAAGGTCTCGCGCCGGGTTAATGGCGTAGCCCGTCGTCGGGCCAAGGCCCAGTCCCACGCCCCACACAACGCAGCTCACCAGCAGGGGACTCAAGCCCGCGACGGCGCCTGTTGTCAGCACCAGCTTTGAGCTGATAGCGCCGATGGCCACGATGAGCGCAAGCGTCGCGAGAACCTCGCTGAGGAAGTTAGAGGGCAATTTGCGGATAGCTGGCCCGGTGGAAAAAACGGCGAGCTTGAGCGCAGGATCTTCTGTCACATACCAATGCGGTAGATAGTGCAGCCAGACCAGCACTCCGCCAAAAAAGCCTCCCGCGATCTGCGCGACCAAGTAGTGGCCGAATTTATGGAAGTCGCCCGTTTGTGCCGCGAAGGCCAGCGTGATTGCAGGGTTCAGATGGGCGTCGGTCGAGCCGAAAAGGTTGGCTGTAAATATCCCGCACAGGACAGCAAAGGCCCACGCGGTCGTGATTGCAAGCCAGCCTGCGTTCTCAGCCTTGGTGCGACGCAGCAATACGCCGGCGACAATGCCGTCACCCAGAAAGATCATCATCGCGGTGCCGGCGAACTCCCCCAATTCGGGGCTCCGCACCATCATGCGTGCACCGCGGCAGCACTTACTCGCTGCGGAAGGTACTGTGCGGCGAGCGCCTGAAAAGCTGTTACCTGTTGATCGATCCAGGTTTGGTCCCGGCCTAGCTCGGCTGCTAACAGCGCGGCTACCCTGGGAGCTATCTCAGAGGCTGCTGCTGCATTGAGCAGCAGGGCGCGGGTGCGCCTGGACAGTGCGTCGTCTGCGGTGCGCGAGAGCTCCTGGCGAGCACCCCAGATCACTTCAGCCCCGATATACGGGAGGGAGGGATGGAGGCGCGCAGCCCACTCAGGGTGCTCTTTTGCCAGAGCTTCGATGTGCTCGGCATCGCTACCATAGACGGCCAGTTCCTGAAGAGCTTCTGCCGCATCGGGATAGAAGCCATGGATCTTAAGGTTGCGGGTAGCGCAGGGCTTGTCGTCTAACTTGCCCAGCGTTATGGCGTGGTCCACCGTATCCTCCGCCATGTGTCGGTAAGTGGTCCACTTACCACCGACAATCGTCAACAGGCCGGAGTTATCAATGTGGATCGTGTGGTCACGGGAGAGCGAGGATGTTTTTGCAACCGGGCTCGATCCGGAGCCGTCCGGCTTGCGCTCGCCGTCATCGCCCTTGACCAGCGGGCGAATGCCGACATAGATGCTCAGGATGTCTTCGCGTTTGGGTGGCCGGCTGAGGTACTGTTCTGCTGTTTCCAGAACAAAATTGATCTCTTCTTCGAGCGGCAGTGGTTCATAGGAGGGGGAATCAATCGCTGTATCTGTCGTGCCGACGACCAGGTGATTGTGCCACGGTATGGCAAAGAGCACGCGACCATCGGAGGTGTGCGGCACCATGATGGCCGTGTCGCCATGAAGGAACGACCGATCAAATACCAGGTGAATGCCCTGCGATGGCGCAACCATGGAACGGGCGCCTGCACCTTCAGCCATCCGCCGCACCTCGTCTGTAAACATGCCGGTCGCGTTGACAATCACCTTGGCTTGAACGGTGTAAGTGCGCCCGGTCTCGCGGTCTGTCACATCCACACCATCCAGATAGCCTTCGCTATCTTTTGTAAGTGCGGTCACCTCGGCATAATTGATCACCGTCGCGCCGTAGTCGGCTGCTGTCGTGATCAGGTGTATCAGCAGGCGTGAGTCATCAAACTGGCCGTCGTAGTACACGACGCCGCCGCGCAGGCCGTCCTGCTGAATGGTTGGCAGGCGCTCAAGTGTCTCTTCGCGCGACAGGATGTGCGACCGGCCAAAGCTGTACTTGACCGCCAGCAGGTCGTAGATCTTCATGCCGATGCCGTAAAACGGAGCTTCCCACCAGGAGTAATTGGGGACGACGAATGGCATGTC
>CAZZYO010000170.1:0-6500 GCA_964658255.1 Candidatus Babeliales bacterium | reverse complement strand
GGTTCGACGGCGCCAGCAGTGCACTACGTCAACCGCACGAACGCAGATGGGACAGTGACGAAGGTTGCCGTGCCGGTTGCCGCGCTCGCTGTGGCTGGAGCGGCGTCCGGGGTGCGCTATACCGAGCGGCTGAACGCTGACGGCACGATCGCGCGGGTGGCGCTGCCGCCGGGTTCGACGGCGCCGGCGGTGCACTATGTGAATCGCACGAACGCAGATGGGACTGTAACGAAAGTAGCTGTGCCCACGGGGATGCCAGGGGCTGCGGCCGCTTCCACAAACCGCACCAACGCAGACGGCACAGTTGCGCGCGTGCCTGCACCGCAAGTGGCGCCCGGGCAACCGCGTACGCCCGGTGCTGGGCCGGCTGCGACACGCCCAGGATCAGCCGCTCAGACAGCTCCTGCGGCACGTCCACAAGCGGCGCCCGCAGCAGGCCCTGTGCAGACGCGCGTGATTACCGATGGCCCGATCACCCCTGGATCGCAGCCTGGGTCGAAATCAGGATCGCAGGCTGCCGCACCTCGAGCCGGCCGTGCCCCGGCAGCAACAGGGCAGGCGCCTGCGGCAAGCTCTGCTGCGCCCCGGCGCAAGGGTCCCGAGATTGTGCCGGACGATGGCAGCAAGCCGCCTGTGCACGCCGCGACTCCACCCCAGGGGAACCTCTAAGCCATGGCACTTCTAGCTGCATCGCGTCGGGAGACCGAGGCGCCCACCCTGCCCTGGTACGTGCTCCTGTTTACGCCCCTACTCGCTATCGGGCTTGAGTCGTTTGTTCCTGTCCATTTTCCGCCCTTCGCCGTTCTGGACCTGCCCTTGCTGCTGGTGATCTACTTCGCCATCGTGCGGCGTAGTCCCATCACCGGGACCCTGGCCGGAGCGATCATCGGCATCCTGCAGGATGCCATGACGCGGCAGCCGCTCGGCGTATTCGGCATCACGAAGACCGCCATCGGCTACCTGGCGGGGCTGGTCGGCAACCGGATCGACACAGATAACTACACGGCCCGCTTCCTGTTTACCTTCGCCTTTACGCTTCTGCACAGCTTCCTGTACTGGCTGCTGCTGCGTCGGTTCCTCAATGAGCCAACCGGCTGGAGCTGGATGCATGAGCCCATCCGCGCGGTCGTCAATGCCGTGGTGGGCGTGCTGCTCTTCGCGGCGCTGGACCTGACACGGCAAGACGAGCGCTAGTGCCGGGTCCGGACTTGACTCGCACCTGGGCCCGCTCGCCTGCCAGCGGTTCCGCATTGCAGGCAGGAATACACGCAGGTACCTTTGCGTGCCTGGCGCGACGCCTGAATCGGGCTATGCTAAATAGACGTTAGAGAGTTTGACCCGCCTATGCCTTTAAAGGAACAGGAAGTCTCGGCGACCAAGCTGAGCGTCGTGCAGTACGTCATTGTTGGCATCCTGCTGGTGCTGGTCTCCGGACTGTGGCGTTTGCAGGTGGTTGGCAAGGACAACTATCGCGCGCTCGCCGAGGCGAACCGCATCCGCAAGGTCCCGATCCTCGCGCCGCGCGGCAAGCTGCTCGACCGCGAAGGCCGCCTGATCGTTGATAACTATCCGTCTGTCTCGTGCTTCCTGGTGCGGGAGCAGGGCCGTGATCTCTCCGCTGATCTGCCCATGATCGCGAAGGGCCTGCACATGACGGTCGACCAGCTGGAGGCCATCACCAGGCGTTACCGGATCACTGCCAAGTTCGAGCCCATTCCGCTCAAGCAGGACATCACGCCTGACGAGCAGGAGTTCATCGAGGCGCACCGCGACCAGTTTCCCGAGCTCGAGACTATCGACGAGCAGCGTCGCCTGTACCCGCGCGACGGCTTTGCCGCGCACCTGATCGGCTACGTCGGGGAGGTCTCGGAAGAGATGCTGACCAACCCGCAGTACGCCTACTACGAGCCAGGTGACGTGGTGGGGCGCTCGGGCGTCGAGCAAACCTACGATCAGATTCTGCGTGGCACCGACGGCTCGCATGATGTGCTGGTCGACTCACACGGGCGCGAGGTGGGGCGGCTTGGCACCGAGCATGCCATCCCGGGCAAGGACCTGCGGCTGACCATCGACCTCGACGTACAGCGCGCGGCTGAGAACGCGATGGGTAACCGCAATGGCGCGATCATCGCGATGGACCCCCATACCGGCGAAATCCTTGCCATGGTGTCCCGGCCGATCTTTGATCCGAACCGGTTCGCAGTGCACATTGGACGGGATGACTGGAACCAGCTGATCACCAACCCCGACCATCCGCTGCTGAACCGCGCCATCCAGGCGCAGCTTGCGCCGGGCTCGACCTTCAAGGTGATCATGTCGGTCGCAGGGCTTGAAGAGAATATCGCGCAAACCCTCAAGGTGAACTGCCAGGGCGGCGCCAGCTTCTACGGGCGCTTTTTTGCCTGCGATGCGCGTCACGGCAACGTCGACATCCATAACTCCATCCCGCTTTCCTGCGATACCTACTACTACACGCTTGCTGAGCGGCTCGGCATCACCAAGATCGCCAAGTGGGCACATGCGCTTGGCATCGGGCGCAAGACCGGCATTGACCTGCCCAACGAAGCCAGCGGCATCATGCCATCCGAAGAGTGGGCGATGAAGAACTACCACCGCAAATGGTATGCCGGGGAGACGATCTCGGTCGGCATCGGCCAGGGTGCGGTCGCCCTGACGCCGATCCAGCTGGCGCGTGCCATTGGCGGGATTGCCTCCGGTGGCATGCTGCAACGGCCTCACCTGGTCTCGAGCGACCAGCTCCCTGCCCAGTACGAGCAGGCGATGCTGGACACATTTACAGGGGCAGGGCAGGCTGACGTGCACCTGGACACAGCCGCCTGGCAGATCATCACCGACGGCATGGCGCAGACCACGACCGGCAGCGGGACGGCACACGCCTCGCATCTGGAAGGGATCGACTTCGCTGGCAAAACCGGTACGGCGCAGGTCGTCAACCACTCCTTTGGCGCGAAGAGCGTTTCGGCCAACAAGAACGACCGTGCAAACGCCTGGTTCGTGGGCGTGGCGCCGCGTCGTAACCCGGACATCGTCGTCGTGGTCCTGTGGGAGCACGGAGGCTGGGGCGCCGGTTCGGCCCACCTGGCTGCCCAGGTCATTGAGACGTTTGTCGATAAGCAGCGCCGCCTGCAGAACAACATCCAGGCTCCTCCGCCACAGGCGCAAGCAGTCGAGGTGGGAGCGGTGTACTCGCAACCCGGCGAGAAAGATGCGGGTGACCCTGCGCCGAAGGTTGGCCCAGCCGAGCCATCGGCCGGCCAGCAGAACAGGCCGACTTCAAGCCCCACTGCCACCAATACGGGCCGGCCGCCCAGGAAAACCAGTGCCGCGGCTCCGGTCGCGGAACTGGGCTTCCCGGAAGGCATGGGTGGAGGTCACTTCTGGCTGACTGTTCCCTCTGGACAGCCGAACCCCGCGCATCACATCGTGGCTCGCTCAGCGACCGCATCACCGGCCGGGGAGGCTCGCTAGGAACCGATGCGCTACCGCCATATCAGCTTTCGCGACTTCGATTGGACCCTGCTCAGCTTCGTGCTGGTGCTCTCCATCATCTCGGTGCTCGAGATCTACTCGGCCACCATGCACACCAAGTTCCACGGTTTTGAGCGAGCCCAGGTTCTTTGGCTCGCCGGGGGCATGGTCGCGATGTTTCTCCTCTCCGTCGTTGACTACCATGCCCTGCTGAACGCGATCCAGTACGTCTATGGGTTTTGCCTGGTCTCGCTTGCAGCAGTGCTTGTTGCGGGGCAGAAGGTTCTCGGGGCCAGGCGTTGGATCCGGGTAGGCAGCATCCACTTTCAGCCATCGGAATGGGTAAAGATAGTCCTGATCCTGGCTGCAGCGCGCTACTTTGCTTCCAAAGCCGGGAAGCCGCTGACCTGGGCCGACGTCGGCAAGGGCATCGCGTTGATCGCGGTACCGATGCTGATGGTGCTCAAGCAGCCCGACCTTGGTACGGCGCTCACCTATTCGCCAATCCTTCTTGCCGGGCTCTTCCTGGGTGGGATCGACTGGAAAAAAGGCACGATCCTGGTACTGGGCGCGCTGATCGCCATTGGCGGAGTCTGGGGCTCGGGCAAGGTGCTCAAGCCATACCAGAAGGCTCGGCTCACCAGCTTCATGAACCCAGATGACGACCCGAAGGGTTCCGGCTACCAGATCCGCCAGTCCCTGATTGCGGTGGGAGATGGCGGTATCTTCGGGCGAGGGGCAACCAAAGGAACCCAGACCCAGGGCGACTTTCTGCCCATCCCGTACACCGATTTCATCTTTGCTGCCTTCTGCGAGGAGCATGGCTTTGTCGGGGCGGTGCTGGTGCTACTGCTATACTTCCTCATATTGATGCGTTTGATTCAAAACGCACAAACGGCTGCCGACCTGTCCGGAACACTACTGGTGATGGGCGTGGTGGCAGTGCTGATCTTCCAGATTGCAGTCAACGTCGGTATGGTGATCGGGCTGATGCCTGTCACCGGGATCCCACTCCCGCTGATGAGTTACGGCGGTTCCTCCGTTCTGTTTACATTCCTGGCTCTGGGGATGGTGATGAACGTCCGCATGAACCGGTTCGTCAACTAGGCTGAGTCGAACAAGGCGAAACGCAAAGGTCTGGAAGCAACCAAGCTTTGTAGCAAACGCCGCCGCTCCGAGCGAGCGGTGGACGCAGGCAACACTGGGTAGCAGGCAGTTCACGATTTTTCAACCGGCCGGGCGGGTCACCGTCTTCTAGGCCGGGCAGGATCCGGGTATGAGCGTAAGACGACGGGACATGCATTGCTCCTGTACCTCCCGCTCGGCCAGCAGCCTTCCGCGTGCGTGTTCTTGTACGAGCGCCCACGTCGCAAGTGTTTCCGCGGCTGACCGTAGCAGGAGTCATGCACAAACGACCCCGCCCACCTTTTGGGCGGCAGTGGTCACAAACTCCTCGCGCTCCCAAATCCTTCGGAAAAACAGCCTTTCCTTCAGAAATGACTTTGCTGCACGCTCTGGCCCGCTGCGGGTTCGGGGAGCAGCTCCTGCAGGACTCACTGTGAGTCTGTGCGCAGGGCCGTCAGGGAACCAAGGCCGATCCTCCGTCTGTCCCGATCCTGTCCTCCTGGAAGCGGGGGCACTGCTCGCCTGAAAGAGGCAGCAATGGCAAAGGAAATCTGTATCAGCACGACGCCGCACGAAACGCGGCTGGCAATCCTGGAAGACGATCAACTCGCCGAGATCTACTACGAGCGCGAGAACGAATACACCCTCGCTGGCTCCATCTACAAGGGTCGCGTGACCCGGGTCCTTCCTGGCATGCAGTCCAGCTTTGTGGACGTAGGCCTGGAGCGGGATGCCTTTCTGTACGTCACTGATTTCCTGGAAGAGCAGGAAGACTCGGAAGACTATGTCGCCGAGAGCAACCGGCGACCCCGGCAGGACGCGCCTGCTGGAGAAGAGGCAGAGCAGGAGCGGAGCCAGGAACGTGGCTTAGACCGGGGCTCAGATCGCGGCCAAGGGCGTAGTCAGGAACGCGGCCCGGAACGTTCTGAAGAAAGAGCGAGCGAAGCCCGCAGCAACGGCGGGCGTGGCCAGGAGACGCGCGGTCAGCGTGGCGGAGGAGCGGCTGAACCTGCCGGGCGCCAAGGACGCGAGCGTGCCCGTGAGCAGCTACGCGAGCAGGCGATCGCGCGTTTGCGCGAGGCTGTTCCGGCGCCGCATGATCTGGAAGAAAAAGGGGATGAGGAGACGCCCGCGGGCACGCGCCGCTGGCGCGGACGTCGCGGACGCAGGCGCGGCGTGCGTGGTGGGCTGGGGGATGCGCAGGCGGCTTCGCCCGGGGAGACCAGGCCAGAGTCGATCGAGAAGATAGAGGCTGCCGGCCAGCCCGTTGCCGAAGCGTTCGCGACACCAGAGCGCGGCGCTCCGGGCGGGATTGCTGACCCGTATACAGGCCCTGACCCCCTGCAGGCGCAGAACGAACCGGCAGCGACCCCGTTTGCCGAGACCCGTCCCGAGACACGTACAGAAACGCCCGCAGCCTTTGGGCGCAACCGCGAACGTGCCGATCGCCGCTCCCGCGAGCCCTACGCTCAGGCCTCGACCCTTGGGCACCGCGAGCAAGCGGCGCCTGAAGCAGCTACCGAGACCCGTTCCACACCAGCGGCGTCAACCAAGGGTGCCATCGTGTTGCCCGGCGAGTCGCTTTCAAAATACGGCAGCAGCCCCGCACCTGCTCCCGTAGCCGCGGCAACGGCCACTGTCCCCAGGGCTGCTGCACGGCCAGTGAATTATGTAGCGGCGAAGCCTTCCACACTGGTCGAGCTTGGCTCTGATTGGGATGGCGGAGCGGTGCTGCCTGGCGAGACACTCTCGCGCTACCGCAGCGAGTCCGGTAGCGCTGCTGCGCCACCGGAGCAGAACCCGGTACCCGCTGCAATCCATGCTTTTACAGGCGAGATGGTTGCAGAGCATTTCACGGATATCAGGGATACGAGGGATACGAGGGA
>CAZZYO010000169.1:0-6587 GCA_964658255.1 Candidatus Babeliales bacterium | reverse complement strand
CGGTGGCGGCAAATGTAACAGCAGCGGTGGCAAAAATAAAGCTCACGCATCCTGACAGGATCCTCGACGCGACAAGCGGCGTGACCAAGCAGCAGCTCGCGCTTTACTACGAGGCGGTCGCAAGCGTGATGCTGCCGCACATTACAGGTCGCCCGGCAAGCCTGGTCCGGTGTCCTGAAGGATCGACCAGCCAGTGCTTCTTTCAAAAGCACGCTGGCGTCGGGCTGCCAAAGGCGCTGGGCTCGGTCGAGGTTCCTGACAAGAAGACGGGCAAGCCCGAGGCCTACATCACCATCGACTCGGCTGAAGGCCTGGTCTCGCTGGCGCAGCTGGGCGTGCTCGAGGTACACCCCTGGGGCTCGCGCAACCAATCGCTCGATCAGCCGGATCGCCTCATCTTCGACCTCGACCCGGATGAAGCGCTGCCCTGGCCTGACCTGGTCGCGAGCGCGCGCACCATCCGCGACTTCCTCAAGGACTTGAAGCTCGAAAGTTTTGTGAAGACCACCGGCGGCAAGGGCTTGCACCTGGTGGTGCCGATCGCGCCTGCAACCGAGTGGCCGGAGATCAAGCTGTTCTGCCGGGGGGTGGCCGCGGCGATCGAAAGCTCCAACCCAAAGCTCTACCTGATCAAGATGACCAAGGCGGCACGCAAGAACCGCATCTTTGTCGACTACCTGCGCAATGAGCGCGGCGCGACGGCGGTTGCTCCCTACTCGCCCCGGGCGCGCGCAGGCATGCGCGTAGCTGTCCCACTTGACTGGTCCGAGCTTGACCAGGGCATGCCCACCTACGCCGTGGCCAACTTCGACACCTGGCGCGACCGCCTGGAACACGATCCCTGGGCGGCCCTGCCGCGCAGCAAACAAACCCTTCGCCCGGAAGTCCTCGGCGCCGTGCTCGAGTCTGCTGGAAGCAAGGCCCGGTAAGATAGAAACTGCATGGCCGACGCGAAGCAGCAGGATGACGAGGTACTGGGCAAAGCCTATGACGGGCGGCTGATGCGGCGGCTGCTCACCTATGTTGCGCCGTACAAGGTGACTGCCGCTGTGTCGCTGGTAGCGATCCTGATCAAGGCTGCCGCGGATGTGCTCGGCCCGTACCTGGTCAAGGTCGCGGTCGACCTGTACATGACCGCGCCAGGCATGGGTGGCGCTCATGGCCACAGCCGACCTTCCCCGCTGGCCCGTTACCTCAGTCCGCAGCCGGCGCATGGCATCACGCAGATCGCAGGGCTCTACGTCGGCGCCTTGATGCTGGGCTACGCGCTTGATTTTCTTAAAACGTACCTGATGCAGTGGACCGGGCAGAAGGTGATGTACGACATGCGGTCGCAGATCTTTGCGCACCTGCAGCGAATGCACATCGGCTTCTTCGACCGCAACCCTGTGGGGCGACTGGTTACCCGGCTTACGTCTGACATCGACGCGCTGAACGAGATGTTTACCGCTGGCATCTTTGACATCTTCGAAAATGTCTTCGTGCTGATCGGTATCGTCGCCGTCATGCTCCAGATGAACTGGTGGCTGGCGCTGCTGACCTTTTCGGTTCTGCCTTTGATCCTGCTGATCACGCGCGTCTTCCGCAAGTATGTGCGCGAGTCCTACCGGCGTATTCGTGCGGCCATCGCGCAGATCAACAGCTTCACGCAGGAACACGTGACCGGCATGAGCATCGTGCAGCTGTTTAACCGGCAGCAGCGAGCCTTTGACGACTTCGAGGCGATTAACCGCACGCACATGATCGCTTTCAAAGACTCGATCCTGGCCTACGCGCTTTACTATCCCGCGATTGAAATCCTGAGCTCGATTGCCATTGCGCTCGTGATCTGGGCCGGCGGGCGCGGGGTGATGCGCAGCGCTGTCTCGATCGGCGTGCTGGTCGCTTTCATGCAATATGCCCAGCGCTTTTTCCGTCCGATCCAGGAGTTGTCAGAGAAATACAACATCCTGCAGGCGGCCATGGCTGCCAGTGAGCGAGTCTTCAAGCTTATCGATACGCAGCCGGAGATTGTCTCGCCCGCAGAGCCAGTAACCCCGGCAGCTGGCACGGCGACTGGCCGGATCGAGTTTCGGGATGTCTGGTTTACTTACCAGCGTTTGACAGACGAGCAGACGGCCGCAGTTGCTGCCTCGGGTGCGGCAGCGTTGGCTATCATGCGGGACGTCGAGTGGATCTTGCGCGGGGTCTCCTTCTCAATCAACACGGGCGAGACGGCAGCGATCGTAGGCCACACGGGCGCAGGCAAGACGACCATCATCTCGCTGATGATGCGCTTTTACGACGTGCAACATGGATCCGTGCTGGTCGACGGCGTGGATGTGCGTGCGCACGACTTGACGACCCTGCGCCAGCACTTCGGCGTGGTGCTGCAGGATCCATTCCTGTTCAGCGGTACGGTCGGCGAGAACATCCGGCTCGGCTCCCCAATCACGCAGGAGCGCATTGAGCGGGCCGCTGACGAGGTCAACCTGCGTGACTTTATCGAGCTGCTGCCAAACCGGTTCAACGAGGTGTTGAAAGAGCGCGGGGCTGGCCTTTCCACCGGGCAGAAGCAGCTGATAAATTTCGCCCGCGCGCTGGCGCATGACCCGCGCATCCTGATTCTCGATGAAGCAACCTCGTCGGTCGATACTGACACCGAGCTGCGCGTTCGCTCGGCGCTTGAGCGCATGGTGGCTGGTAGGACCTCGGTCATCATTGCGCATCGACTCTCGACCGTGCAGCAGGCCGACGTGATCCTGGTGATGCACAAAGGCCAGCTGCGCGAGCAGGGAGGCCACCAGCAGTTGCTCAGCGAGCGCGGCATCTACTGGAAGCTCTACCAGTTGCAGTACCGCGACCAGGAGGTTGGGCCGAAGGGCGACCTATTTGCGCCAACGCTTGCGCTGGGCATGGATTGAGCGGCAACGCTTGCATGGTTTTCCTTTCTCTCATCAGGCCGACACCTGGCTCGGGATAAAGGCGGAGAGGGCGGAGACAAGCATGCCAACCATCTTCCTCTCCGCTGGAGAGGCAAGCGGCGAACACTATGCTCTTCAGCTGATCCAGGCGATCCGCCGTGATGCTCCCGATTCTGGCTTCTTTGGTCTTGGTGGCCAGCGCATGGAGGCTCTCGGCATGAAGCGCGTTGTGCGCGCCGAAGACGTCGCCGTGATGGGCATCACGGAAATACTTCGTCACATCCCGCACATCTATCGCGAGTACCGCAAACTCAAGCGTTCGCTCACCACGCACCGCCCCGATGTCGCAGTGCTGATTGATTTTCCCGACGTCAACCTGGGCCTTGCGCGTCAGTGCCGGCGGCTCGGCATCCCGACCATCTTCTTCGTAAGCCCGCAGGTTTGGGCGTGGAAGAAGTACCGGCTACGTCAGATCCGCGCCAACGTAGACCGCATGCTGGTCATCTTTCCATTCGAGGAGCCCTTCTATCGGGAGCGCGGCGTGCAGGCGACCTTTGTCGGTCATCCGTTGGCGGAGCTGCCGCTGCCAGCTGTTACGCGCGTAGCCTTCGCCGGCGAGGCTCGCCTCCACCCCGCGAAGGAGTGGATAGGGCTGCTGCCTGGCAGCCGCCCCCGAGAGATCGCGCTCAACCTCCCGGCGATGATCGGCGCTGCTGCGCTGGTCGACCAGCAGTCCCCTGCACGCGAGTGGCTGCTGCCACTGGCGCCCACACTCTCCAGCAACCAGGTCGCCGCGGTCATCGCCCAGTTACATTCGCTCGGTGCTTGCGTCTGCAACCCCAAAGAGATGATCGAGCCTGCCGAGAGCCGCCGACCACGCGTGACCCTGACCCGCGACGCACGCGCGACTCTCCACCACGCGCGCGCCAGCATCGTTGCCTCAGGAACCGCGACTGTCGAGGCGGCGCTGATTGGCAATCCGTTCCTGGTCGTCTACCGCGTCTCGCCGCTTACCTATGCGCTCGCCCGGCGCCTCGTGAAGGTGCCGCACGTGGCCATGGTCAACCTTATCGCCGGCCGCCGTGCCGTGCCCGAGCTGCTCCAGCACGATTTCACTCCGGCAAAGGTCGCCGCTACCCTGTCCACGCTGCTGAACGATGAGTCCGCACGTCAAACAATGACTGCAGAGCTCGCCCGCGTTGCCTCCCTGCTGGCGACTACAGGCCAGGGAGCGATCGCGATGGTTGCGGCAGCAACTCTTGCCGCGGCTGCGCCGTCCACATCAACACGGTAAACCTGCGAAACTGTGGCATGTCAGAGACAGGTAGCATCCATTTCAGGGGAGTCTTGTGAACGATCTGCTTGCTCGCTTTCGTGCTGCTGTGCGCACGGCTGAAGTTTCTCAACACCACTGGCGAGTGGCCGCACGGCCCTTTGCGGCTGCAGGCGCACTTCTCCTGCTGGCGACGCCTCTCTTGCTAGCGGCCGATCGCCCGCTGATCAATGTGACCGGCTACACGATTGATGCGCAGCTCACCCCGGCGCAGCACACGCTCTCGGCGATAGCGCGGGTGACCTTTACCGCGCTGCAGCCCGCAGATGGCGCCACATTTGAGCTGCATGGGGCGCTCCGCGTGGACAAGGTGACAGACGATGCGGGGCACCCGCTGAACGGCGAGCGCGGCGCAAACGCGACAGTCCGCGTCACACCCGCGCAGCCTCTGGTTCAGGGCCAGACCTACACCTGGACCTTCACCTACTCAGGCGCGATCACTACGGCGGACGGCGGTCCTGTCGAAGGGCTGAAGCTCGCCTCAATCGCTGATCCGGTCAGCTACCTGCTCTACGCCGGTCGCTGGTTTCCGATGACCGGCTACCAGACCGACCGGTTTACCGCCGACATTCACCTGCGCGTGCCTGCCGGATATACAGTCATCGGCAGCGGTAGCACTACCGCGCAGCGCGGCCCTGTGACAACGATCACGGCGGCGCAGGCCACCGCTGCTCAGCAGAAGGACGCGCCCGCCGGTGCCGCCCCCGCGGGCGAGCCGATCCTGCTCAAGCGGCCGAATGATAACGATGAGCCGCCCACGCCCGCGCCGAGTAAGGGGACTGCCGCACCAGCCAGGCCCGCGGCAGCCACGCCCGACACTCCTCCCGCGAAGGCGCCTGCCGCACGCGCGACCACCGCGCGTGCCCGCGCCGCAGCAGCCAAGGCTGCAGCCGACGCCAAGGCACCCGCAGGCGCCACCGCAGCCATCCCTTCGAGCGCGGGCGGCGTTGAGTACGACTTTCACTGGGACAAGCCTGGCTTCCCCGGCACCCTGATCGTTGGCAAGTTCGCTCCGCCCGTCTCGGTCGCCGGCTCGCCGAATATCAAGGTCTACGCATTGCCCGGCGCCGGCCCGGCCGCCGAGGCGCGCAAGCAGGCTGTGGCCGCCTACGCTGAGACCGCCAATGAGGAATTCGCCTTCTTCACCTCGACATTTGGCCTGCCCGAGTCGTCTCGCCTGAATATAGTCGAGCTTCCGGACGACACCGTCCCCGCCTACTGGGCGCCCGAGATTGCCGCAGTTGCTTCTGGCCGGATCGGCAACAAGACCGACTTTCGTCTGCTGGCGAACACGATTGCGCACCAGTGGTGGGGCTCGGAGACCAGCCCGGCGACCCAAAATGATTCCTGGATCACCAATGGCATGAGTCGCTACGCCGAACTGCTGTATCTCGAAGACGCGCAGGGTCCGATCGCATTACAAACGGCAGTCCAGGACGTCTCTGCCGGCGCGCTTGCTTACGACACGATCCCGCTCTCAGGTGCCGGGCGCCTGGCTGCCTTCTCGCCCGAGTTTCAGTCGATGACCCTCGAAAAAGGCGCCATGGTCTTCCACATGCTCCGCTGGGAGGTCGGCGACGACAGCTTCAAGAAGATCCTGCGCGGGGCGCTCTCGCAGTACACCGACAAGCCCATCCGTACGCAGGACTTTGAGAAGGTTGCCGAGGCGCAGTCGCAGCAGCAACTGGTCGCCTTCTTCTCTGAGTGGCTTGATGGTACGGGCGCGCCTCAGTTCACGGACAAGTATTCCGTCTATCGCTTGGGCAACAACAAGGGCTTCCGCACGATCGGGCAAATCCAGCAGGATCTCGACCTGTTCAACATGCCGGCCGAGCTGCGAATCGAGACCGACGGCAAGACCGAGACACGGCGCATCGATGTCGTAGGCACGGACTCGCAGTATGTCGTCGACACCTTCGGACGCCCTCGTCATATCCAGATCGATCCGGAAAACTGGGTGCTCAAGAACACGCCCGACATGCAGGTTCGTGTGTCGATCCTGAAAGGTCAGCAGCTGGTTGCGCAGGGCGATCTGGCGGCGGCGCTGGCCGAGTACCAGAAGGCGCTGGCCGCGAACTCGGCCAGCTCGCTGGCCAGCTACCGTATCGGCGAGGTGCTGTTTACCCAGCGCAATTACCAGGCAGCGGCTAACGCCTACCGCGATTGCCTGCGCGGCGATGACGATCCAAAGTGGACCGAGGTCTGGAGCCACATTGCACTCGGCAAAATCTTCGACCTGACCGGGCAGCGCGATCGCGCGGTCAACGAATATCGCCAGGCCGTGCAGACCAACGACAATACCCAGGGGGCGCTGAATGAGGCTCGCGCGTATTTGAAGGCGCCGTTTAAGC
>CAZZYO010000168.1:0-6684 GCA_964658255.1 Candidatus Babeliales bacterium | reverse complement strand
GGCGTCGTCCAAATTGTCGATGACGATCTTCACCGGCACCCGCTGCACCACCTTGACGTAATTGCCTGTCGCGTTCTCGGGGGGGAAGAGGCTTAGGACAGACCCGGTTGCGCCGCCAATCTGGGTGATGACCCCGTCATACTTGCGGTCGCCATAGGCGTCGACGGTGATGGTAACCGGCTGGCCTGGGCGCATCATGTCCAGTTGCGTCTCCTTGAAGTTGGCCGTGATCCAGATGTCGTCGAGCGAAATCAGTGTCGCCATGTTCTGCCCAACGCTCACGTTCTGGCCCACCTCGACGCTCTTGCGCGTGACGATGCCGTCGACCGGCGCGATGATCCGGGTGTAGCTCAGGTTGAGCTGCGCCTGGGTAAGCGCGGCCCTTGCCTGCTCCAGCTGTGCCTGCGCCTGGTCAGCTTTAGCCAGCTGGATCTTCACTTGCTGCGGCCCGGTCTGGGCGTTTTTCAGCTGGGCCTGCGATTGCTTGACACGATCCTGGGCCATGCGTACGTTGGCCTCGGACGCAGTTGCGTTCTGCTTGGCCTGGTTCAGCGCTGCCTCATCTGCTTTGGCGGTCGCGACGGCCTGATCAAACTGCTGCTTGGAGATCACGTCTTTCTGCACCAGCGGCGTGTAGCGCTCGACGTCAAGCTTGGCCTTGGTGTAATTGGCATCGGCCTGCGCGATGGCAGACTGGCTGCCCTCAAGCTGATGCTGCGCCTGCAGCACCTCGTCGTTGGACTGCAGCACGGTGGCCGCAGCAGAAGAAATGCCTGTACCAGCAGTCACATTCGCGACAGGGACGTTGACCCGGGCTGACTGCAGGTTTGCTTCGGCAGCCTGCACGTTGGCTTCATCCTGCTGGATCTGCGTCTGGAAGTCCTTCGGGTCCAGTTCCGCGATGACGTCGCCCGCCTTGACGTACTGATTTTCCTGCGCGAGTGCTCGTACCACGTTGCCGTTGATGCGCGAGCTGACCTGGATCAGGTGGCCTGCGACCTGCGCGTCGTCAGTATCCTGAAAGAAAGTGGAGTGCCAGTAGAAGAGCAAAGCCGCAAGAATGACGATCGCCACTACGCCGATAATGACAAAGCGGCGGCGCGACTTCTGCCGAGGATTATTGTCCTGCTCCTGCTGCTCCTGATTCTGCCCTTGTTGCTGCCCGGGATTTGCGTCCGGCGTCTGCTCTGCCACGATTATCTTCCTCCTACATAGGCCCTGTAGCCGGTTTGCGCCACGCCGAGAGCGCGTGCAAGCGATAGCTTGGCCACGTTGTGCTGATAGAGACTGCTGGTGTACTGATCATTGGCCTGCGCAAGTGATTGCTGCGCCTGCGACACGGCCAGGTTGTCTGCGATGCCGGCAACAAAGCGCTGCTGGGCTTCGCTCAGCTCTTCGGTCGCCAGGTCGACATTCGATCGCGCTACCTGCACCTGCCGCTGCGCTGCTTGAATGTCGAGAATGGCGTCACGCACATCTGCTGCGATCTGGCCGCGCAGATTGCTCGATTGCGCACGCTTCTGTTCAAGCTGAGTCTGCGCGCTGATCTGGTCGCCGCGAATCTTGCCCTCCTCCAGCACCGGGACCTCGAGCGTGCCGGTCGCGTCGCCGGTGCCGTGGGAGTGCTGCGGGTTCACACCGATGTCGCCGTAGTCGCCATTGAAGCTAATCGTTGGGTAACGCTCTGCAGTAGCGGCCTTGCGCGCCAGCTCCGCACCCTTCACCTGCTCATCAAATCCCCTCAGATCGCGTCGAGTCGCGAGAGCCTGGGCGACGGCAACATCCGGGTCCAGCCCATCCAGCGCGGCGTAGGGTTCCTGGTCCGATATGTCAAATAGCTGCGCCAGCGGCAGACCGATGACCCGCGCGAGCGCAATCTTGTCCTTATCGAAGGATGCCTGCGCCTGGATGAGCGTCTGCTGCTGGGTCTGGTAGTCCACGCGCGCACGCAACTCATCCAGCAGCGGGGCGGTGCCGGCTGCGTGGTTGGCCACCGCTTCATCGAGCGAGACCCTGGAGGTAGCTACCTGCTGCTGCGCGCTCGTGATGCGGCTCTTGTCCGCAACCACCAGCAGATACGCATTGCCAACGCTCAGCACGACCTCGTTGCGGGCGTCCTCGACAGAGAGCTGTGCGCCGGCGAAGTTGTGCTTGGAGGCAAGATAATTCCGCAGCGATGCGACGTTGACCAGCGACCAGTTCAGCGTGGCGCGAATGTCAGTAAAGGCGTATGGTCCGATAATCGCCGGAAAACCGGCAATGCGCAGCCCTTGCGCCTGCAGATCCGTCTCCTGCTCTGATTCACGCACATTCGCGGTAATTGTCGGTAGCAGCCCTTGCAGTTGGCCGAGCTGAGTGGCTCGAGCGGTGAGCACATTCTGGCTCGATAAGATCAGCCCCAGGTTGTGCTTCAGCCCGCGCGCAATTGCATCGTCAAGCGAGAGCGGCAACACACCCGGAACGATCCTGCCCTCATCCGCCACGCTACCCTGGTAGCTGTCTGCCGCGACTTGCGTCTGCCCTACCTGTAACGGGGTGGGCAAGGTGGCCGTGCCGGCTGGCTGCGGACCTGTCTGGGCGAGCAGCGCTGGCCCCAACCCGGCAAACGCCACGGTGACGCAGCAAAGGCGCGCCACACGGCTCCAGTGGCTTTCTGTAGCCTTCAACAAGTACATATCCCCTGTGTCTTTGGTGTAACGTCGTCTGGTTCCAGGAATCGATGTTCGCTGTTGGATGCCACGTACTCGCAGGAGAATGCAAAATCTTCAGCAACGCTTGGCTCGAACGTAGTAATAAGCACAATCCAGTCATCGGTATTGCACTTGCGCGAACTAGGCCCGCGCGGCGACCGATGGCTCCGACGCCATCTCGGCGATCACCCCTGGTGCATGCGCGAGCGAGTTGGCGAGCGAGCACAGCGCCATGCGATAGACATCACGCACCGCTGCCGGTGTCCAGATGGGTTTGATCGGCACCTGCACGTCCAGCGACCTGGCCGTTGCTTCGTTGCCGGCACCGAGCACCGCCCGCTGCACAAAGATCACCCGGTGCGCCGCGGGCATCGCTGCAAGCCACGTGCGCAGGTCGCGCCGACCCTCGGTCGCCATCCACTGTGCCAGCTGCCCCTGCGCCATGCTCGAGCCGTCCAGATCCTCATCCTCCACGCACACCGCGCCCGCACCTGCGACCTCTGGCGGCGTATTGAACGATTCAGGATCGGACTCGCGCAGGCGGTCGAGCGCCAGTGCCATCATCTGCCGGTGAGCGCTTGCGCGCGCAGCCACCGGGTCCAGGCATGGGTCTACTACGATTGCAGCTACGGTCTCCTCCACCAGCGAGACGGCTTCTGCCGAGTTGCCCATCAGCAGCGAGGCTATCTGGAAAAGCTCCACCGCGGCTCCCTGCATCGAATTCGCATCTCCGCATCCATTAGCGCTCATGCCCAAGATCCTCTCTCTTAAAAGGCGTTCGTTTCATCATAGACCGATTGCTTGCCGGGCTTGGTAGGGTGCCTGCCAGAGGGTAGACTCGCCTACGGCGACAGAATTCACGAAACTCACGCGATCTCTCTATGCCGACCTGTATACGATGAGCATTGCGACGGAAGCGCCTCAATTTCGTTTTCAGGCGCACACGGACCCCGCTTCTATGACACTTGTGAAAGACGCTGACCGGAACCTGTTCATCAGCCGCGATGCCTCCTGGCTGAGCTTCAACCGCCGCGTGCTGGAAGAAGCGCAGGACCCCTCCAATCCCCTGCTGGAGCGGGTGAAGTTCCTCGCCATCACGGCGTCCAACCTGGACGAATTCATCGAAGTCCGCATAGCCGGCATGCTGCAACGCATAGAAGAAGGCTACGGCGAGCCAGGCGCGGACGGCATGACTCCCCAGGCACTGCTGGACCAGATCACCGCCGACATGCACGACTTTGTCGCCGAGCAGTACCAGTGCTGGAACGAGCAGCTGGCGCCTTCCCTGCGCACCCAGGGCATCCGCGTGCTCGGCTGGGATGAGCTGGACGAGGAAGCCAAGGTCGCGGCCAGCGATTTCTACCAGCGCGAGGTGGACCCGCTGCTGACCCCGATCACCATCGACCCGCGTCACCCCTTCCCGCGCGTGTTGAACAAGGCTCTGTGCGTCGCCCTGCTCCTGAAGCGCAAGCGCAAAGGAGCAGGGGCGCCGGTTCTTGGCGTGGTAACCGTACCGCGCGCGTTGCCCCGCTTTGTGCGCCTGCCTGCGCCGGGCGCGCCAGTGGCTGGCTTTGCTACGCCCAGCGGCACCCAGGCTGCGGATGGGCCGGGAGACAGCCGGGCCGATGTCCGGGCCGACGACGGGCAGCACCTGGCGCCGGGCGTCCCGCAGGACTTCATCTTCCTCCATGACCTGATCGAGCACCAGGCCGCCCGCATGTACCGCGGGTACGAGATTGTCTCGACAGCTGCCTTCCGCGTCACCCGCAACTCAAACCTTTACTTCGAAGAAGAGGAGTCGCGATCGCTGCTAGAAGCGGTACGCTCGGAGTTGCATAACCGGCGCAAAGGCGACGCCGTACGCCTGGAGATTGAGCAGGATGCGCATCCGGAGATCATCGAGCGGCTGCGGTCGAACTTCGAGATAGAGGATGGCCAGGTCTACCGGACCGATGGCCCGGTCAATCTTTCTCGCCTGATGAACCTGTACAGCGACGCGGACCGTTCTGACTTGAAGTACCAGAGCTTCCAGGCGCGCGAGCTGCGGCTCCACCGCAAGTCAGAAGACCTGTTTGACGAGCTGCGCAACCACGACATCCTGTTGCACCACCCCTATGACTCGTACGACGCGGTGGTGGGCTTCATCGAGTCTGCCGCGGCTGACCCACATGTCATTTCGATGAAACAGACCCTATACCGCACGAGCGCTGACTCGCAGATCTTTCGCGCCTTGACCGACGCCGCGCAGTCCAAGGAGGTCACGGTGGTCGTCGAGCTGACTGCCCGCTTTGACGAGGCCTCGAACATACGCTGGGCGCGCAATCTTGAGGATGCCGGCGTCCAGGTGTTTCATGGCATTGTCGGCCTCAAGACGCACTGCAAGCTCGCACTCCTGGTCCGTCGCGATCCGGACGGGGAAATCCGCCGGTATGCGCACCTCGGTACCGGCAACTACAACCCGGTTACCTCCCGCTTCTACACCGATATCAGCTTCCTGACGTCAAACCGGGAGATCACCGCCAGCGTTCACGCGGTCTTCAACTACCTCACCGCGCACTCTGAGTCCGACGACTACAAGCCGCTCTACGTCGCGCCACTAACGCTGGCCGAGAGCACCATCCGCATGATCCAGCGGGAGACCGAGCACGCCCGCGCCGGGCGCGGCGGACGCATCATTGCCAAGATGAACTCGCTGCTCGAGCAGAGCGTGATTGAGGCGCTTTACGAGGCCTCCTCGGCCGGGGTGGAGATTGACCTGATCATCCGCGGCATCTGCTCCCTGCGGCCCGGCCTGCCCGGGGTGAGCGAGCGCATTCGCGTCCGATCGATCGTTGGCCGCTACCTTGAGCACAGCCGCATTTTCTACTTCGGCAACGGGGGATCTTGCGAGATGTACTGCGGCAGCGCCGACTGGATGCCGCGCAACCTGTTTGAGCGCTGCGAGGTCATGTTTCCGGTGAAAGACGCGGCGCTCTGCAGCCGTCTGCTGGACGAAGTGCTGGGGGCGTTGCTGGCCGATACGATCAAGACCCGGCTGCTTCGTCCTGACGGGGTCTATGGCAAGCTGAGCGCAACACTGGAAGGCGGCGAGATGACGCCATTCAGTGCACAGGACTTCTTCATGGCCCTGGCGGAAGGCAAGGCCAGCGTGGAGGATATCCCCAACAACCGCCTGCCTGCCTCAGTGCCTGCGAAGCAGGGCGAGGCGGCGCGCAAAAAGGAGGGGCGGCGCGCCGCCGACTCCTTGCCAGGCGATGAAGGTGTGTTCCCCGCCAAGACCAAGCCGCGCCGGGCCAAGGCCGTGTCCGCCTGAGGACCGCCTCGGCCTCTGGCTTACGACAGCTCCGGGCGACAGTGACCAGGTAGCTTGCGCGGATAGCGGCAGGTGTCCTATTTGCACGCAGCACAGGATTCGCGCGCCCGGGCCTGCTTGCGCAGGGCAGTGCCGCGCCCTATCGTGAGAGAAGGCGGCCGAGTAGCGCACCACGTTTCCTGCAACACCAACTACACTGATCCTGAGGATTTGACTAACACCTGTATGCACGTACTGATTACCGGCGCGGCCGGCTTTCTTGGATCTCACCTCGTCGATGCCATGCTGGCCGAAGGCCACAGCGTCCTCGGCGTTGACAACCTCTCGACCGGAAGCCTGGCCAACCTCGCGCACCTCGAGCGCGAGCCGGCTTTCGCGTTTGAGCAGGCCGATATCTGCCAGCCCTTCGACTTCGGTCGCGTGGACTACCTGTTCAACTTCGCTTCCCCGGCGAGCCCGGTTGACTACCACAGGCTGGGCATCGAGACGCTTGCAGTAGGCTCGAGCGGCACGCGCAACGCGCTCGAAGTAGCCAAGCGCTACGCCGCAGGCTTCCTGCACGCTTCCACCTCGGAGTGCTATGGCGACCCGCTCGTGCACCCGCAGACAGAGGATTACTGGGGCAACGTGAACCCGGTCGGCCCGCGATCGGTGTATGACGAGGCTAAGCGCTTCTCTGAG